>JAQUHA010000014.1 GCA_028683855.1 Desulfuromonadaceae bacterium | reverse complement strand
CCGGCAGAGGTATACTTCAACGGACTACTTGAACAAGCTGATCTTTCAAAGAACAAGGGGCATTCAACTGGGCTGAACCAAACTTAATTTCATCATTTTTCTGTCTTGACAACCGTCAGTACCTTAACCCTTCATTAATTGTCCTTTCAAATAACTGCCTGACAGATAGAGACTAACAGAACAAAACGCATAAAGCCATAATTTCAATAAAATTTATTCCGGCTCGGGGGTACAGGCTTCTTAAAGCAAATCATCTATTTCCGTATAATAACCGCCGGAGGTGGGCTTGACTTCCGCGTAACAAACTGATACTGTTCGTATGCGAATCATTTCTATAGAAATATATTTTAGCTATCGAATGGAATTATGAACATGACCGGAGTCATTAACTTAAAAAGCAGCAGTAACGACTCAGACAGCAGCCTGGATACAGGTGATGGTGACTCATCCGCACCGTTAAATCTCACCTCTTTAAATGAAGCGCCTCAGATCCCTGAAGGAAATAACGAGCTTCGTATTTTTCAGTCACTACGCCGGATTATCCGGGCTATCGAGCTGCATTCACATAAGTTGAATACCGGCTACCAGATTACCGGCCCCCAGCTGGGCTGCCTTCTCGCCATAAAAGATAACGGGCCATTGACCATTACCCGCCTCTCAAATATTGTATTCCTCAGCCCAAGCACAGTTGTCGGGATTGTTGACCGCCTTGATGAGAAGGGCCTGGTCTCCCGGATACGTAGTATAAAAGATCGTCGTCAAGTCCAGATTTGTCTGACAGAAGCAGGAAATCATCTTGCCGTAACCGCTCCGTCACCTCTGCAGGAGAAACTATCAGGAGGCTTAAAGAGCCTCCCACCATCTGAACTTGTATCAATAACAGCGGCACTGGACAAGCTCGTCAACCTTATGGAGGCTGAGGATATATCTGCAGCACCAATTCTTGAAACCGGACTGTTAGCCGTCTCAACAGAAAATCAAATCTTACACCCCTGACTCTCCGGCTTTAAATAGCTTCAAAGCAGCAAAATCGAACAGCAGGAAAGGAACTTCATGGGTATATATACTGACAATCAACAGCAGCTCGCAGCACAACTATCACCCGAAACAGCAACCCTTGCAAACTGGAAGAACTGGAAGTGGCAACTTAAACACTCAATAAGAGACATTGCCACGTTGGAAGCTCTTCTGGACTTCAAATTCGATAAAGACAAACGGGAAAAACTTGAACTAACGCTGGAACAGTTCCCACTCTCAATAACGCCTTACTACCTCTCACTTATCAACCCTGAAGATATCCATAACGATCCGGTCTTTATGCAGGCTTTCCCGTCACCGCGTGAGATGGATGTTGAGAAGCACGATATGAGCGACCCCTTAGCCGAAGACAAAGACAGTCCGGTACACGGACTTACCCATCGTTATCCTGACAGGGTGCTTCTTCATGTCTGCAATGTCTGCTCGATGTACTGTCGTCACTGCACGCGCAAGCGTAAAGTCGGCGATACCGACAGTATGCCTGACAAAGAAGACCTGATAAAAAGTTTTGAATACATCCGCAATACACCGGTAATCCGTGACGTGCTTATCTCAGGCGGAGATCCGCTTATGCTTAGCGATGAATATCTGGACTGGATACTGACAGAGCTGCAGAGCATTCCGCACGTTGAGATAGTTCGGATAGGGACTCGTATGCCGGTTGTCCTCCCCTACAGGATAACACCTGCCCTGGTAGCAATGCTGAAGCGGCATAACCCGGTCTGGCTGAATACTCATTTTAACCATCCGAGAGAATTGACAGACTCTTCCAAAGAAGCCTTACGAATGCTGGCTGACGCTGGAATACCTCTTGGCAACCAGAGCGTGCTTCTAGCCGGGGTAAACGACTGCCCACGTATAATGAAATCACTTGTACAAAAACTGGTCGCAAATCGCGTTCGTCCATATTACCTCTACCAGTGCGACCTCTCCGAAGGGCTTTCGCATTTCCGTACACCGGTCGGCAAGGGGATAGAGATCATGGAGAGTCTGATCGGTCACACCAGCGGTTTTGCCGTCCCGACCTATGTTATCGACGCTCCGGGTGGCGGCGGGAAAATTCCGTTAACTCCTAACTACCTGATTTCACTATCGACCCATAAAGTTGTTCTGCGTAATTACGAAGGGGTCATCACAACTTATCAGGAGCCGGAAGATTACAAGGCGGTCTTCTGCGACCGGAAATGCGATGACTGCAAACTGCAACTCAATCTGGAAGACGCCAAGGAGTATCAAGCCACCGGAATAGAAAAACTGCTCTCTGACTTTGACAAGACAATATCCCTGACCCCCGAGAATAACAGCCGGATGGAGAGGAGAGAGAATGACTGATCTAATGGCGACATTCGGCAGTTCAGAAATTCAGCACGGAAAAGAGAACAATCGAGTCTACCTGATAAGCCTCTCCTCTAGCGATATGCCTGACATTATTGATCATCTGGATCAGCTTGCCGTCACGAATGCATACTCGAAAATCTTTGCCAAAGTTCCGGCGGCTGCAAAGAGCGGATTTATAGAAAGCGGATATATTGCGGAGGCGAATATTCCCGGCTTCTACTGCGGCAGAGAAGAGGTCTTTTTCATGGGAAAGTATTTCTCCTCAGAAAGAAGGAGTGAACAGAAACCGGAAATAGTTAAAGAAGCACTTGAAATAGCACTCGCAAAAGAGCAGCTTCGCGGAAAACCGGTCATAGAAGAGCATCTGATCTGTCGCCAGACCGGTCCCGAAGATGCCAATGCAATGGCTCAGCTTTATAGGGAGGTTTTTGCAACATACCCCTTCCCTATTCATGATCCGGCTTACCTGAAAGAAACAATGGAAACAAACGTAATATATTTCGGGATATGGGAATCAGATGAGCTGATTGCACTCGCATCCGCAGAAATTGATCACAAAGGTCAGAATGCCGAGATGACTGACTTTGCCACACAACCGGAATCCCGCAGCAGAGGCTTTGCAAATTATCTGCTCCATCAGGCAGAGGCGGCAGCAGCCAAAATGGGAGTAAAGACAGCCTACACCATCGCCAGAGCATATTCGCCCGGAATGAACATTACATTTGCCCGAAACGGTTACTCATACAGCGGAACTCTCACACAGAATACGCAGATTTCCGGCACTCTCGAGAGCATGAATGTCTGGCACAAAGAGTTACTCCCTTGAACGCACTGATTGCACATGAATTTGCCAGCTCAATTCTCCTGCTGCTGATGCTTCTGAATCCCTTCCTGCTGGTTATCTATCTAATCGATCTGATTCAGGAACTGAGCAACCGTGACTTTTTAAGAGTTATGGTGAGAGCAGGGGCGATCAGTTGCGGGGTCTTCATCATTGTGGCTTTGGCCGGTGACGCAATATTTACCCAGGTTCTACAGGTAAAATTTGCATCGTTTCAGATCTTCGGCGGGATTATTTTCCTTCTTATCGGCATCCAGTTCATGTTTACCGGCCCAGAGGCGATACGGAACATGAGGGGGAAGCCTGAACACGTTGCCGGCGCGATAGCCATGCCGATAATGATCGGACCAAGCACGGTAAGCGCCAGCATACTGGTTGGCGGACGACTCCCCCCGACACTGGCGGCGGCAGCAGTTGTTGTTGCTGTCTTTGTCACGGTGGGAATACTTATACTGCTTAAACACCTCCATGACGCTGCGCGTCCGCGCAATGCCAAGCTGATCGAGAGATATCTTGAAATTATGGGGCGGGTAACCGCCCTGGTTATCGGCACATACTCTATTGAGATGATAATGCAGGGGCTTAGAACCTGGGCGGTTCATCTCGGCTCTTGAAGATAAAACATTCTAACCGGCATCCCCTTTACTGACTCTGAATGCCGGCTGTTTATAATTTTCAGGCAGATACGACTCAGGTATAGTTGTCATATTTCCATCCCGAAGCGTTGCGTAGTGCGGTGACATAATTTCGATACCCGCCTCATTGAACTTCTCCTGAATATTCTGATGAAGCCCCGAATAAGTACGAGCCATAACCGAAGGCATTTCCGTATAGGCGTTTATCTCGTAACTGACGTAAAAATCATCAAGGCTGGTTTGCAGAACAAAGGGGGGTGGAAGCTCAAGTATATTTTCAGTCTCATTCGCAGCAGCAATCAGAAGCTCGTGCACCTTTCTCCATGGCGCATCATAACCGATTGTTACAGTAGTATGAAGAATAAGACCGTAATCCTTAGCCGAGGAGCTGAAGTTTGTTATATGGCTCCCCAGAACCATCGCGTTAGGGACTGTAATGTCTACATTTTTAATAGTTCTTATACGGGTAATCAGAAGTGTTTTTTCAACAACATCACCGATAGTATCCGCGATTTTAACTCGATCACCAAGTTTGAACGCACGCATATAAGTAAGAATTACACCGGCAACTATATTTGAAATAGCAGACGACGAACCGAGCGAAAAGAGTACGCCTAAAAAAACAGACACCCCCTTGAAAGCCGGAGAATCTGCCCCCGGCAGATAAGGGAAAGCAACAACAGCAGCAAATGCGATAACAAGAAATCGAACTATCTTGAAAGTGGGCTCTGACCATTCGTGAAAAAATCCTGGAATAGTAATAGTCTGCTTCGTTATCTCTGAAAAAATGAATTTTATGAACTTTATGAAATAGTTAGTTATGACAAATATAACAATCAGAAAGAATATATTCGGGAGATAGGCGACAAACGAACCGGTAACTTTTTCAAGCGGCGTCAGTATATAACCGATCAGCTTGCTTGCAACGCCGTGAGTCCATGGGAAAAAACTCAGCACCAGAGGCAGATACAGATAGAAAAGCCCAAGAAGAACAACCACCCTGGCTCCACGAACAGATGAAAACAGAACCGCAATAATCCGATCTTCGTTAAGAACCTCGATCTTTTGAATCCGGATAGAACGGATATAAACTCCCCGCCACGATTCTATTTTTGCAAACAACTTAGGGAGCAGACGATTCATAGCCATTATAACAACTACAAGTGCAATTGTTGCCAACAGAGTAAAAAGAGCACCAAACAAAAGAGTCTTGGTACTGTATTCGTTTTTACGCGCCTCCACAGCACTCCGTATCTTTGCCGCATAATCGTCAGCAAGCAGGAGACGCTCCTTCCCCTCAGCAAGAGCATCCTCATCCGCAACGCTCATAAGAATAATATCGCCCGTTACGATATCGCTGCTGCTCTCGCTGTTCATAACCTTTAAAGAATCAGTCTTAAATGTTGGGTCCTTTACAAGCTTGGCAAGACGGTCGGAAATCAACCTTGCCCTATCCTCCGGGGAGAACGAAAGAACTTTGCTTTTTATGGTGAGCACCGGTTTTTCAGCGAGCATCACATAACCGGGCGGAAGTGAAACAGCAGCCACCGGTTCAGGTTTTGAAGCCGGCTTGACTGCACTGCTTTTAGGTGCAGCAAATGATATTGAAGTTGATATCAGTAAAAGCAGAGCCAGCAGCAGATTGGTCAGACAGTTGAGAGAATTAAGCTTTCTAAAATCCAAGATCATTATTTTCTCCGTAGTTTTCAATAAAAGTTGATCATATTAATGAGTTGAATTTCTAAATAATTATTCCCAAAAAATTGTATCGAATGTTTTTGTACAGCTGTTATTAATCAGAATAGAAGCCGCCATGTCAAGCAGAACATAGCTTTTACGGCAGATTGATAAAATCGATCTCAAATGCTATTACTCAGACGACTATTCTTTAAGAAAGGGTATTTGTGGCAAGATTTCTTAAAAACAATGAAGCATCATTCGGGCAATCATAACCGTATCTCTGGCTATGTTCAGATTTTTCAGAAAAAAACAGTGGCTTTAGCAGAAATCACCGTAGGTGCGGCATTCTGCCAAGAATACATTGTAATAACAGTTGATTCGGGCAGACTGATGTGACCCGCCAATAACAAAGAGTAAATAACACCGTACGGTAATTTTTATTTACTCTTTTAAACAATAATGATAAATAACACCGTACGGTAATAAAATTTATTTATCGTATATTTAAAAAAATATATTACCGAACGGGACTATTATGGACGCAAAAACAGTTGGCAGTATAATTCGGGCAGAGCGGAAATCAAAAGGGCTCACCATTGCCGAACTTGCGGAACATTGTAACGTAGGAGCCCGTTTTATATCAGAACTTGAAAATGGCAAGGAGAGTATAGAAATAGGTAAGGCGCTTAAAGTAATAAAACGTCTTAACCTCTTAGTAACAGTAGCTTCTGCACGTAAAGGAATTATAATAGCGGAAGGTCAGGTGTAAAGCGCTATGCTGAATGTATATTTTGATGAGCGCCATGTTGCTGATCTCTGGCTTGAAAACAAATACTACTGCTTCCGCTATATTGGACTGGACGTGCCTGCCATCTCGCTATCGCTGCCGGTGCGGGAAGCAGCATATCTGAATGACGAGGCAAAACCGTACTTCGCCAACCTGCTCCCGGAAGGGGAGTCTCGTACTGCCATTGAGTTGCGCCTGGGGGTTACCCGTGGCGATGACTATGCTCTATTACAACACATTGGCGGAGACTGTGCAGGAGCAGTGACACTCTTTCCCTATGGCGAACAGCCATCTGCGACACCTGAATATGAAGAACTTTCCACATCAGAGCTGATAAGGCTTGTCCGTGAACTACCAAGGCAGGCGTTGTACACAGATCACAGCGGAAAGGTCAGACTTTCTCTCCCCGGCGTCCAGCACAAAACTGCTTTGTATGTTGAAAACGGAACATTTTATCTTCCCGAAAACGGCGCACCATCGTCCCATATCCTTAAAGTTCAAATCACCACTCTCCCCGGCGTTACGCATACGGTAGAAAACGAGATATTCACCATGTCTCTTGCACGCCACTCAGGTCTGAATGTGCCTGATGTAAAGTTGCAACTCATTGGCGATACACCTGTTTTCCTTACCAGAAGATTTGACCGGCAGAAGTCTCCAGATGGCAAACTGCACCGTATTCTTCAAGAGGATGTCTGTCAGCTCATGGGACTAGAGCCTACTATGAAGTATCAGAATTCCGGTGGACCAAGCCTGGAAGATTGTGCAAACATAATCCGCGCATACAGCTCTGACAGCCTGTCAGATATAGAACATCTAATCAGGTGGACCTTGTTCAACATCGTAGTCGGCAACTCCGATGCCCATGCGAAAAACATTGCCATTCTACAGTATTCCGGCGTTATCCGTCTGGCTCCGTTTTACGATCTTTTATCCACATTGGTTTATGGAACAAACCTGGATAGCGGACTTGCTATGAGTATAGGTAGAGAGTATGACCTGAAAAAGATCAATAGGGGTAGCATATCCCAGTTTGCGGAGTTCCTTGATGTCAAACCGCGCCTTGTTCAAAAGGTTGGGAGGGACATGGTGGAGCGGTTAACCTCCTCTGCCAGAGGAGCTTTAGAGGTATACCAACAATCTTATGGTGAAAACTGTGTGGTTCAGGCAATAGCTGATCTGTCGATAAAAAGAGCTGAAACATTGGATGAATTGCTTTCATGAAACGTATTTTTTAACAAATACTGACAATCCCTTCATAAATCAGGTCAGTTAAGCGTTGACAAATTCGTAGGGGCGACCGGCCGGTCGCCCCTACAGTCTCAATCCCTTCATAAATCAGGTCAGTTAAGCGATGTAAAATTCTACACACAACGTAACTGCTCTCAAACCCTGTCTCAATCCCTTCATAAATCAGGTCAGTTAAGCGGAGAACTTCATAATCGCATAAGCGTTGACAAATTCGTAGGGGCGACCGGCCGGTCGCCCCTACAGTCTCAATCCCTTCATAAATCAGGTCAGTTAAGCGGAAAGACTACAAAAATTAAATGATACGTTCGCGTGTGTAGCGTCTCAATCCCTTCATAAATCAGGTCAGTTAAGCGATGTGGCTTGTAAGTATGCTAGTGACTCCGCATTGGCTAACAGTCTCAATCCCTTCATAAATCAGGTCAGTTAAGCGAATGCGTGTCCTGAAATAGATCGGACACGTTTACAGGGTAGTCTCAATCCCTTCATAAATCAGGTCAGTTAAGCGAGTGAAGTATCACAGATTTTACGGGCAATAGACGTAGAGCAGTCTCAATCCCTTCATAAATCAGGTCAGTTAAGCGAAAACAGCACTCCCAATGGTAACAGTAGAAATGCAGAAAGCGTCTCAATCCCTTCATAAATCAGGTCAGTTAAGCGTTTTGTGATTGCGGGGAAACGGCGGTTAGTTGTTTGTCTCAATCCCTTCATAAATCAGGTCAGTTAAGCGTCCTAAAACGGTGCTAGCAAGGAAAGAAATGTTGCCTAAAGTCTCAATCCCTTCATAAATCAGGTCAGTTAAGCGGCGGATTTGCAAATGCCCTCATTGTGGCGGGGAGATAAACGTCTCAATCCCTTCATAAATCAGGTCAGTTAAGCGTATGATGGCAGAAACATACGAAATCGGGGGGGCAAACTGTCTCAATCCCTTCATAAATCAGGTCAGTTAAGCGAACAAAATGGAAAATTTAACAGCAGAAAAAACAGCACTGTCTCAATCCCTTCATAAATCAGGTCAGTTAAGCGAAAACTAATGAGTTGACTGAAACACTAGATAATAAGGTCTCAATCCCTTCATAAATCAGGTCAGTTAAGCGGTCGCAGGTTCTTCGTGCCATCGATGTTGAACATAGGGTCTCAATCCCTTCATAAATCAGGTCAGTTAAGCGTAGAAGTCCCTGAAGTTGATGCAGGAGAAAAACCGTTGTCTCAATCCCTTCATAAATCAGGTCAGTTAAGCGTATATCAAACAGCATGAAATAACAGGCTAAAAAGGGGAGAGTCTCAATCCCTTCATAAATCAGGTCAGTTAAGCGTTAATTGTGATACGTTTATAAAACGAACAATTACAACGGCGTCTCAATCCCTTCATAAATCAGGTCAGTTAAGCGCTCTGGAAAATTTTATCGGGATGCAAAATGAAGGGCGGTCTCAATCCCTTCATAAATCAGGTCAGTTAAGCGAACATATTTGCAATTAACGGCATTGCGTTTGCTATTCCTGTCTCAATCCCTTCATAAATCAGGTCAGTTAAGCGAAAGCCAATTCTGATACAATCGCGAAAGCCATGTGTCTCAATCCCTTCATAAATCAGGTCAGTTAAGCGTACGCTGGATAATAGTAATATGGCAGCACTTTTTAAAAAGGTCTCAATCCCTTCATAAATCAGGTCAGTTAAGCGCTTAAAGAACGTATGAAGGAATGCTTTGATATAGCCAACATTGTCTCAATCCCTTCATAAATCAGGTCAGTTAAGCGGGTGTAATGAGGCTACTTGTTATAACCGCTTTGCTGCATGGTCTCAATCCCTTCATAAATCAGGTCAGTTAAGCGTTGTAGTTGATACAGCTGTATCAGAGGCGCTAAAGGGTATGGTCTCAATCCCTTCATAAATCAGGTCAGTTAAGCGACTACTTAAAAAAGGCTAAAGTAGTTGAGAGCAAGACAGTCTCAATCCCTTCATAAATCAGGTCAGTTAAGCGGGAACTTTCAGCAGATCAAAAGGCACTCTTCCGTCTCAATCCCTTCATAAATCAGGTCAGTTAAGCGTCCACCCTCCTTTTTGCCAATATTTCCGAATAGTTAAATATTACTTTCCGCAGACTTCCCGGGTTCTTTTGCAGCATCGAAATAAACATGTTCATCACCTCCTCTAACATACTGAAATCATTAAACAAAAACCTTCCGCAAACCATAGCCCATACAAATACAAAAAATGCAACAAATTCAGCCGTTTATTGGATCTGAAGAAAAACTGCGGTTGGTCTGCGGATAGCTGATTTTCTAATAAAGTTGCCATCTCAAGTAACAATAATGACAAGCAGTGTCAAGAAACTATAGCACCAGATAATCAACATCCTCTGGCAACACTTTGCACACCCCCAGCGAAACCAGTGTATCAGCACAGCGGTCGCACAAAGGAAAATACTTCACTCCATCCTCCGACCACATCATTACACCTTCAGCACGGTTTTTCATAATTAAAAACTGCCGCTCGTTCACATCAACCTCAAAAATAGATTTCTGAACACGATAGCCGTAATCCTTCATAATTTTCGCAATTCTGCTCAACCGCTTCGGGTGTGCTATATCGTATGCCACAATCATATTCATACAATCATATACTCCAGTTGCGTTATTTTTATCCCAAGACCGGAAATCTGAACTTTGCGGAGGCATCGCACACAGATGCGATACATTCTGACTGAATCTGTGCCCGGATTTATCAGTTGGCGGCAGTAGGAAATAATGTGTGATAGCCCCGCTTCATCAAGCTCACATTCAAAAACCGATTTCTGGGTATTCAGACCGAACTCTTTAAGAAAACGGTGCAGCCTTGCCCGCTTTTTGTTGGATGAAATATCATACGAAATCAGAACATTCATAACGGTCACTTAAGCTGTAGTGGCTGATAGCGCACTACTTCCCCTTCAATTACTCTCCGCAGCTGCCTTGCCTGAAAAACAAAAGCATCCGCATAAGTCATCCGCTTTTCGGCTACCGGATGATAAAATTCTGTAGTCATCTTTTTTTCAAATGCCTTTACCAGCCTTACAAATGCCGGTGGGTAGAGGCGTATTGCCAGTTTTCCACCGGCACTGCCTGCCTGATTATCCTCCTCATCATCTTCAATAGGCTGAGGAGGAAGATCAAACATATCGTCCTCTTCAATCAGCGTCATCATCCCCAATGGATCGTTGCATACCTCATTTATCAACTCTTCATTATTGTCAGGAGGTGCTACAGGTGGCGGCGGTTCAACACGGTAGAAGTCCGATTCCTTCAAAATACCAAGATTAAACATGGAGAGAGTCAGCGTATCGGCTATAACGGAGCGAAATTCTTCAACCAGATCAAGCGGAAGTGAGTGCCTGCCATATTCCAGCGTATGAAGAGTTCCTGGATACGGATCAAGACCGGCAATACGGATGGCAGAGTAGGCGCGGTTGATAATAAATGTGTAAAGCAGTGAGAGCACCGAATTAACCGGATCGGTCGGCGGTCGTCGTACACGTTTGGTAAAACCGTAATCACGGTCAAAACCGTAGCGCAGCCCGGCAAAATATCTGGCGCTGGCACTCCCCTCCAGTCCACGCACTACATCAACAGAATCAGCTTCGGCAAGTTTTCTGGACATCATTTTTATTGCATCTGCTGCATCACCCGCCTGCCGTGCATCGCGTGTGCGCTGGATTCGCTGCAGCACTGTCGCCATGTTTGCCATTTTACCTGCTACAATGCTGCGAGCGGTGTTAAGGCAGAATTCGGCATCATCCGTCAAAATAAACTGCCGCTTGCGGAGAAAAACATTTTTCTGTTCTCCACCTGCCAGCCTGCCGACATATCTGCCATCTATGCGTAGAAATACTGTGTCGATATTTTCCCGTAGCAGTAATTTCAGTGCCTGCGGGGTAATAACAACATTCCCCATGATGATGAGCTGCTCAAGTTTGTAGATGAACAGCGTGTGGTAGGTGTCGTTCTCTTTTTTGACAAGCAGATGGCGACCTTCGCGGACAATTCGTGAACCTTGAGTTGTTACATAGACAATCATATTTAATTCCCCCTTGCCAGTCACAATAACCTGACAATGGGCTTTTTTTGCAAACTGCAATGTTGCAATCTTTATTGATTTGTCAAAGAACCCGGTTCAGGTTTTCTTCCTGCGGCATCTGCCGAACAGACTTTCAGCAATAACGGGAATAGTGGGTGTTCGGTAAATTTAAGCTGATTTTTACTAAGTTCCTGACCAGTTTTCAAATTCCAGGTGTGATGATAGTGATGGTGTTTAACCAGCCAGGCTACATCCTCTGTAATGGTTTCCACTCCAAGCCTGACGAGTATCTCATATACAAGTTTTGCACCTGCCTCTGGATGCCCGTGCGAGCGCCATCTGCCGTTTACAAATTCTGTTGTAAATTTTTTACCGATGTCATGGAGGATTACCCCCCAGAAGATACGTTCATCTTCCATATCATCAACTTCTGCAACCGCCTGCATGGTATGAACAAAGGCATCCCCTTCGGGGTGAAATTCAGGCGGTTGCGGTACTCCGCGCAGTGCTGCAACTTCGGGGAGGATTATGTCAAAGTCGCCGTTTTCAAGCCACTGCCGCATCCGCTCTTTCCAGATATCTGCGTTCATAACGTCCTGTTTTCAAAAGACAGTTTTGGAAAAGACGAAACATCACATCTCTTATCACCGATAAAGCCGAGCGCTATTGAGAGCATTTTGGAATAAGTCTCCTGCTTTACCGGTTCGTATCCGTGAGCCAGCAGCGACATATTGCGGATTGTAAGCACTTTGCCCAGTTCGTTTGCCGCCGCTGCGTAGGCGATTCCAAGAGGATCAGCAAGTTTTTCAAGCAGATGATAGCTTTTGTGCAGTGGAATCTGGATCTTACCCTCACGTTCGTTTGTGCATTCAGCCACAATTTCATCACGTATTGATTCTGGTATCTGCTCTGGTTTTATATCCGAATTATCAATGGCATAAGCGGATTTAAGGCGCATCTTCGCCATTTTTTCAATAGCACTGTAAAGGCGGGCAACAGCATCATCGTATTTGTGCTCAATTTCACCACGACGAATGGCGTTGGCTGTAAGGTCACGAATAATTGACATTCCGTCTGCCGCTTCATTTTTCGGATTGCCGGGAGATGATTTTACGAGAATGTTCTGCTCGTGACATATTTTTTCCAGAAGCGGCAAGCAGACTGCGACATCTTTACAGAGAAGTTTTATAGGCTGCTTATCTGTCTCCGCAGCGAGTGTCCGCAACAGGCTGTCACATCGCTTTAACTCGCTGAAAGCTCTGTCATACTGAAAGTTGTCCCAAAGGTTCAATGCGGTTGCAAGCAGGCGCAACCCTTCAAACAGCTGTCTGCGCGCAGGTGTTTTGTCTCTGGCGGTTTCAGCCATTTCTGCGGCGGAAGTATACCTGCATGAGTTAAAGAGTATCTGAATGTCGTTTAGCGACTGGATTGCCAGCTCATTCCAGGGGTTTTTAAGGTTAAGAATCTGCTCTCTGCCGTCAATAACAACCCCCAGCCCGGATTTGTCACGTTCTGTTCCCCCCACATAACTGAAAGAATCTATATCCCGTGACAGTGAGAGAACCACTGCTGCCGACATGGTTTTAGTGCCGCCAGTGTAATCGGCTACAAGGTCGGCAAATGTCAATCCCCACATCTCAAGTTTTGCCGGCACTTCTGCAAGCAGAACCGCAACTGATTTTTCAATATCCTGTTCATCAGAGGTCATTATAAATTCGTAAACAGATGGTTTATGCGTTAGTGCCGGGAGTATCTGCTCTCTGGCAGAGGCAGCCGATGAACGTGAGACAAAGAAAAACAGATATTCCGGTTTCTGGGCATTTATGCTGTAAATCACAGGGGTTGGTGACCCACCGACAGATATGAGAAGTGCTTTTTTCATGGTGTTAATGTCCTTATTTCAATTCAATTTTCAGCTTGGTGGCAAGCCACTTGATTTCTTCCGCATTGATGCTGACAAGGCGCAGCGTATCGGCTCGTTTTTTCAGCTCTCCCCCCAGCGGCGAGGCGGATACAAGCACCCCCTGCCCAAAAAGTCCCGCTGCGGCATCTTTAAGTGAATCAAGCTCATATACCGGATTTTTATCCTTATACTGTTTTTCGTGCCCCAGCTTGGAGGTCTTGCACGATATTAGAAAGAGTCTACACTTGTGTGTAAAAACCACATCAAATTCATTTTTGATGCCTGAACCATCCCACACCACGTTAACATTGCGACGCACGTCATGCACGCCAAGCGACTTTACAACATCAAAAACATACTCTTCCAGCCAGAAGCCTCCGATATATCTTGCCGCATCAATAGTTGGGAAGGTTATGGCTCTTGTTTTGGAATCCCACCCGATGATGTTTTCAGAAGCCAGTTTTTTTAATACGCCGATGAACGAACTGTTGAAATACCCCATTATATTTTTTACAAAAGGGAAAATTTTCTTTTCCTGCGCTTCTGACGCAAACTGATTAAGAATCGGCATCAATCCGCTTTCCGGAAGATTTTTTGAGAGCCAGTCCGTAAGGTTACGTCTCTCTAAAACAGTCTCATCATCACCGGCATCGCTGCTGACCTTGAACCCGTGAAGCGACAGATAATCAGAAACATTAAGCTCTGCCTCTGCTTTTTCAGGGGGCTGACCGTTGACATCAAGACGGATCATCCGCCATTTTTCAGGATCAAAATAAATTATCGGGAATCCTAATTCACGAAAAGCTGCAAAAGCTCCGAATGCGGCTATTTTGGTGCCACCGGTTGCGTTAAGGGTAATTGAACCGGCTTCTGTATTCTCAAGTATCCCGCGACATACTGTTTCAACCTGCCCCATATTGTAGGGATTAATCGAGTGTCCGACACAGCGAATGTTACGTTCCTCCAGAAAGCGGATAAGCCTGACAGACTGAAGATCCATTTTATCCGACACCAGCAGATGAACAGTTGCAGGCATGGCTGAAATAATTGGAATCAGGTTGGGGATTGGTTGGGCTGAAACTATGATGACGTGTGCGCTGTTCATTCGGAGCCTTTAGAGTTCTGTAAATATGTGTGCCGTTGACAGAGTGTATATGTGATGCTATTTTAGACATACTATTAGGAATATAAAAAGGGGTATTATTTATGTCATTAAGCCTTGCAGAAGATATTCGCTCCGTTACTGATTTGAAGCGCCACACGCGAGAAATACTTGATCACGTTCATAAGACCGGCCGCCCGATGATTCTTACAGTCAACGGCAGAGCTGATTCTGTAATCATGGATGCAGCAGTATATGAAAAACAGTTGCAGGCTGCCAATCTCACCCGACTGCTTGCTCCGGCAGAAACCGAAGTTGCCGCCGGGCAGACCCGCCCTGCCAAAGATTTTTTGAAAGAGTTCAAAGATGCCCGCACTATTCAAGGTTGAAATCACTCCGACTGCGGAAGCTGATGTTACGGAAATATGGGATTATATCGCACAGGACAACCCCGGAAATGCCGAGGCGTTCATAAGCAGATTATCTGAGCAGATCGACACCCTGGAAAACTTCCCCGAACGCTGCCCGCTCATTGCCGAAAACCGGATTATGGGTACTTCATACCGTCACCTCATCTATGGTCATTATCGCACTATCTTCCGCATTGTCGGAGATTGCGTTATCATCCTGCGGATTATTCACGGTGCACGGTTGTTGGATAGCGGGTTGTTTGAGTCGGACTAGCCTAAGACCGGCACGACAAAAGCAAACCCATACTGCACAACATCTGGTTCTGAATACGCAATTTCTTTCACCAATCGTCCGTAATATGGTTTTACATCATCTGTTTTAAAAACCGCACCAGGCTTGAGCATGATGAGCGGTTTTTTGAACGGATTGCCGCTAAAAGTCTTTTCTTCCCCCAGTTTTCCGTATTTGATCATGGTTTTATATGCGCCATCAGTAGGATCGTTTTGGGCTGGGACATAATGCGATAGCGTAACAAAGCCACTGCTTTTTGCATTCCTGTCAAAACCACTGAACAGCTCAAATTTCTCAACCGAACAAGCCCCTTTCCCGCTGGATTTTTTAGCACCAAACCCGGAATGACTAACCAACTCAAACAAGAGGCGCAGATCATCTTCAAAACCTTCTCGAACTTTTGCGTAAATTTGTACCGTTCCATCAGGTGCAAATATTTCATCCCGCTCGAATAAACTGCCAGCCTCGCCGGTTGTGTTAGTGAAGCGGCTTATCTTGTTGTGCAGCGTTGTAGTCTTGACGAACTCTTTTGACTCGTTTTCAAGATCAGGTGTCTCTCCGCGCTGGAAAGCCTGGAACTGGGCAAGCGTCAAGTATTCGCGTTTCTTGGCTTTCTTCATTAAAGCATAGCTGCTGCTATCCAGGTTTTCCGATGATTCCGACAAAAATCGTCCTTTAAGAGTTATTGGCGCTGGCAAGAGTCCGGTAGGAAATCCATCTGAAATAGCAAAGGGAATATCTCCAGTACAAAACAGGTCAATCAACCCCGCCGCTCCCTGGAAATGGATAAAATGTCCCTGCCGCTCTGCTGCCCAGCAGAGATGACCGAAAATGGTATCAGACTGCCAGGCAGTTACAAAGCCAGATGGCACGGCAAGATCAATGCGATAGGTGCGCATGGTTGACCTCACAGGGTAAAGGGTTGGTTGTCAAACTTTAAGTCAAGAAACTTGATTTGCCCATATCCGCGTGACCCCGAACTACCGAGGTAATCGCATTCCATAAGTTTTAATCCTTCAACAAGCTTGTTCTTGAATTGCTCCTTATTGTCACAGTCAAACACTCTGACACTTATTTCAAAGTCAAAGGTAGTGCCTTCTGGAACACGTTCCTGGTTCCTGATTCCGCCATTACCGGCTTTACCTGTAGTACGATCAATCCAATTCTCGTTTTTCACTTCAGCAAAATTGACCCCTTTTTCGGCTTGTGCGTCACGTAGGATTTCCTCAGCAACTTTTGTAACCATTGCATCACGGAAAATAAGACGTGTCATCTCTTTAGCTTTTTGAGGGCTACCACAACCAAAAAGCCTACATATTTCACACTCATCATATTTACCACAATCACAGGCACCACCTCTTTGACTAAACGTTCCTGCTTTGACTTCAAGCAATGACCTCATTTTCCCTTTTAACGAGGAACCCGGAATATAAGGTAAGCCGCTGATTGGGTGCCTTATAATGGGATTGTCCGATGTCCCAATCTCCAAAGAATCCTTTGAACCACCAATTCGTAAACCGGTTTCGCATCTGATGACACCCGTCACTTTACTGTAACTATTTAATTTCATGATAAGTTCTCCTTTTATTTGTCTTTAAAATAAGCAACAACACTCTGAAAATGTTCAATGAAGGCTCTGAAATGATCTGCATCTTTCTTGGCTTCTGCTATATTTACTTCGATAAATTTTGAAAATAGTGCAGGAGTAACACTACGGTTTTCGGTGTAACTTACATCACGAACAAAAGCAAATAAGCCTTCACGAGCAGAATCAAAGTCATGATTCATTTTGAATTTATATTCTACTGCTCGGAGTTTACTGAAAAATCGTCGAATGGCAGCTGATGTTAACCCCTGTTGCTTTAGATCGACACTTACTTCTTTAGCCCATTTGATAAAAACATCTTCCTTGATATAGTTCTTTTCATTCTTGGTATCGAAATAACCACCGGAAAGATATCCGTCTCTAAGTTTAGGCTGTGGTGCAGAATAGCCTTGAGTAGCACCCTGTTCTTGTTTCTTCTTAAAACAAACTCCACAAATATCTGTACCTGGTCGGTTGATCTCTCTACCACATGCGCACTTCTTCACGCTCCCACCTCCCTTATAGCTTGGATGTTTTTCCAATTGGCTCTGTAAATCTCCCATAATCAGCTCCTGTTCGTTTGGATTGCGTAATTTGCCATATACATCAAATTTCTCAAATTTGGACTGGTAAGATTAGTCAGATCCGCTGCCCATGCGATAAGTTCAGTCTCCCTTGCTGGTAAATTCCGACTGATGGCATACGCCAGCATCGGCACAAAGCGCAGATTTTTGGTTTCACCGGTTTTCTTGAACGCACGGAACTGTTCAGCGCTATCGTGCAACTGGCGAACAAATCCGCTGGACATTTTTCTTTCTTCCAACCAACCCGCCAACTTTTCGGCCTCATTGTGTAGTTTTTCATAATCATCCCACTTGATAATGTCGCCCATGGTTGCCAATTGGTCTTTCGGTTCCATTGAGCCAATGGCCGAATGTTGTTTTGCCTCGTCCAGCAACGCATCGGCAAAGCCAATGGCAGCGTAAATCGGCAGGCGTGGCTTTGCCATGGCAACGCCAGCGGAAAGTGTGAAAGCCGGATTGCCACAAGTAAACTGGCTAAATTCATCTCGAACCCGTTGGCTGAATTGTAGAACTTTCTCCCAAGGACCGAGCATAAGTAAATCGTCACCACCAGCATAAACGGTGTAAACATCAGGAAACTCAGAGCGCAATAGATAATCCAGACGTCCGGTGAAAAAAGATTCGAGCAACCGGCTCAAAGTTGTGATCCGTGAAATACATTTTTCTTTTTCACTCCGAAAACCATTTATGAAAATAAGTCCCAAGTTATCGACATCAGCCTTGAAGATGCCAAGAGCTTTCCTTCCTCGACTAGCCTCCGCTAGACAGGTAAAAAATTTGGGGTTGCCAACTTCCGCGTTATCCTTTTCACCACAATTGGCAGACTGACAATAACGGCAGGTATCAGCCTCGAAACGCGGGATATAATTAGCAAATGGTCGCGGTCTCAAAGCTACAAACGTTTGACCAAACTCCCAGTCATTAAATTGCTGTACCAGATAGGCATCACGCGAATAATCTACTTTTGATCTGGCAACCGAAAATGAATAATCCCCGAAAAGTTGATAATGCTTTTTGCTGTCATCTATACGGATGCAGTAAAATTGAACACCCACTCCATTCGCCAACTCTCTCCCGAGCCTCACATCATCTGCACAATGTGAACAGAGAATTACTCCCTCTTCCTGTTTGTGTGTGCCAGGAAATTTCCGGCAACTTGGACAGAGGTGCTCGTCATCGGTAAAATTGCGATCCAGAACAAAAACATCTTCCCGCCAGCCATCACTGTTGGTCAGGCAACTTGCGAATGCCCGTTCTTTCTGCTGTTGCAGAGTGTCACCGGTCTTTTTTAACACTTTGTTAAAATTCAACATTTCACGACAACTGAATGCCTCTGAAGCAATATTGATTGCTATTTCGCCATTCAGTTTTCCAATCAGCCAACCAGATATTTCCCGTTCAACAGTGGCAATGATCTCTTCAGAATTATCTGTGTTTGGCAACAGCAGATAAAATTTCCCGCCCGATGCTATAACCAGATTGGTCATGGGCAGTTTAAAGGCGTGAAGCAGCTTGTGGCTTGCCGCTTCTGCAAGCATCGAAAGATAGAATGAACGTGAACGAAGCCGCTTCGCCGTGCCACCGACACCAACATTTTTGATATTGAAAATATAGTTCTGTATCCCGGAAAGATCGCCAACCAGCAGACGGAATTTTGCTGTACCATCTTCTGTAGATAACGAGGCTTTTGAAAGATCCTGCTTGTTCTCGTGATAACAATAGAGTGCTGCGGCAATAGCTGCCGTAGTCTTGGCATGATCAAAAAGCGATATATCCGGTCTGTCCATAGTGGAACTTGGGATGCACCATGTGTATTTTTCAAGTAGCGACAGCAGGGCTACGGTGAAACCCGCCACATCGGGTGTTGCAACCCCTTCCAACTCACCTTTGAAATCATCCCACAAGTCGGCATAAGCGGAGACAATTTTTTGCCCCTCTTTCGGGCTCAATTTGTCAATATGCGTCGGAAAACCGTTTTCCACATCATTATCAAGCGGATCGAGTTCATAGCGAAAAGTAGCTGTCTCGTTCATTTTAGTTTCTAAATGCAGGTAATCAAAAATCGGGTGCATTCGAGCTTTTTTATACCATTCGCGGTCATTGTGGCATTCTTCATCTTTTGTGCGGTCACTACCAGATGAAAGGCAGTCCGCAAGCTGGATAATTGCCTGTAATTTTGAATCAGATGCGGGGAAATGATGATAAGAAGCCATTTTGGCAATGGAATCATCATCGAATGTCACACCTAGGTGAGGGTGATTTGCAAGCTGATCGAAAAACTCACTTGTCCATAACACATGCTTGTGAGAATAACGTCCCTGATAAACTGGGCATATTGTCCCCTCCATGTTTTTAGCTTCGACAGAAAGAGGCACTTCAGCACGCTGCATAAACTTCCCCACATCATGCAGCAACCCTGCCAGCGCAATTTTATAAACTGTGTCGCTCACATCTCCTCCTGTTCATATAAGTATCCGAATTTGTTCTTTGTTTAAGGCTATACTATAGCGTACACCCGGTCTTTTGCCGGTTGAACGTATCTGAAGCAATCTGGCTTCCACCGGACCAAAAGCCGATTCAATATCATGGTTTATCCTGGTTCTGTAAGAGTTGAAGTTTTCAGCGCTTAAACCCCGTATGCCGGTTGTGCTCATTCCTTCGTGGTCACGATATGGCGAAAGGTGCTTTCTGTACAGCTCTGCAACGTTGCAATCATTCTGAAGAATCGAGGAGATTGTCATGCTGCAGGCATCGCAGCCTGGACATTTTTCCTTATGGCATTCAGAATCTTTTTTCAGGAACGCGAACATTGCATAAAGCGCCATTCGTGCCGGCATCATGTCCATCTCACGCCCCTTCCAGATAATTTTTCTCTGTTTGACATCTATAAGAAGTTCTTCACTGTTTTCCCGCACCAGCGATAACATTAGCGAAGCCGGGCTTTCAGGCTGTTTCAGGTGACTATCAGTAAGTCTGTCTCTTATTGAGAAAAACGGAAGTGGAACAAGCGTTATTTCTGCATAGCGTGTCTCTTTTGTGTAGGGAGTCCCTGTACGGCGATCTTTAAGAATCAGCGGAAGTGACACCGGCGGGGGATAGTAGAAGTCCCGGCAGCTTTCAAATTCAGGTGTTAACAAAACATGGAAGATTCTGTCCTGCGGACGGGCGTAACATTGAGCGGCAATAGCAAGACAGGCTCCCATTGTTTTTCTACCACCCGCTATGGAGAAATAAACCTCCGTGTCAGGCTCTTTTGTACACTCAAACGCCTGCGTCATGCAGAGCGAGAGAAAATGTTCGTTCTCCTCTTCCCCTGCTATATCATCATACTCTGTCCCAAACTGGTCAGTTGCGGCATGGAGGTGTCTTGATGAAAATTGCACAGTATCTGGAGAGATTCCGTAATCACTCAAAAGTTTATAGTAGTAACCGTTATCAGGTGACAGAAGGTTAGCGTGAATTGCCGCTTTACCCTCCCGTGTTGTTAAAATTCTGATTGAGTCTGGTGTGCGCCCCTGCTGATGAAGTGCATAGAATGTTTCGGTTATAACCTGGGGATTTAAACCGGAAACAGCAAGCAGGATGCGCTTCACAATTCTGCTCCCGTCAGTACCGGTTCGTAGTCGAAAAGACCGAGTCCAAAGCTGCTCTGCTTGCCGATATGGAGGTCTCTGCAAAGTTTAAACAGGGGAATATACTGTTCCAGTGAACCGCTGTAAGTTACTGAACCAATAAGCCCTCCCATCATCATTGCCATCTCCTGACGATTGGAGTAGCGCTCCCAGTCGTGCCATCTTAGGCTTGAAGATTCAATAACTGCTTTCTGTGCATCTGCAATGATTCCACGATAATCGAGAGGGGGTTCACCGTCTCCGAAATATTTAAACAGTCCGGATATTCGACGGAGCATTGTACGCAGCAGAATATGAAACGGCAGTTCAGTGCTGAAGGTGTTGTTATGTTTGAGTCGTAATGGTGTAAGAAGTTTTAAGGTTATGGATGAACATTCAATGTTTCCGGCTGGTTGTTCAATATTTATATCCGCAATTACGGGTGCTTTCAGCTTTTTTGTACTGAAATCATATATGGTTATGCCGTTATTTTTAACATTATCGAGAGTAAATCGCCCTCGCCCATCTTTGAGTTTTTTTCCGATTCCTGATTCACCCATTATTTCAAATGCGTAGATAAAGTAAGGTAGAGATTCATTGGCCTTGCCAAACAGGAGCAGCGAAAAGTCAAAAGGGTTTCCGGCTGAAAAATAGGTCTGGCTGTTAAGTGGCGGTTCTATGACGTATGGTACCGGAGGAGAGGCTTTTATAGGGCTGCCGCTGACATGGCTGCCGGATTCAAACGTCTGCGCGTATACACAGCGGGAACTGAGCAGACAGGCGGAACACTCCTGTCGTCTGGCTACACATACCGCTTTTTTGAGAGCGCTGCCGAGTGCTCCCCTGAAAGTTGAGCCTTTGTATGGTGGAAGAATTGCATCTCCCTGCATTGTGCAGGCAAAATCGTATCGACCAATCAGCATGAGATACCTTTTTTAACTCTTTGGGATTTGAGGTTCTGTTGATCAGATCATAAGGATATATTTTTAAAGTTAGAAGAACTGCAATGTTGCAATGTTATAAACTAACGGTAAGTTAATGTAAAGTTTTTTAAGTTAATACCCTGGAATATCAGGCGTGAAGGTTACAACGAGCGGGGGAGAAGAAATCCTTAAATTGCAACAAGGAGCATTTAGCAGAGTAAAAAACAGAATCAGACTACAGTGAACTCGGCACTGTTTTTACCCTTTTCTTTGGCTGAATACATAAGTTTGTCCGCCATCCCGAGGAGTGCATCGTAGGTTTCGGAAATTTCAAGACAGGTTACAACACCTATACTTGCAGTCACCTGCCAACCTGATTGACTTGTCATTACATCGAGTGCTTTAACAAGTTTCCCGATGGCGTTTCCGGCTTCCACTTCACCTGTTTCAGGAAAACAGATCGTAAATTCGTCCCCGCCTATCCTGCCGGCAATGTCTGTCCCACGGATGGTTTTTACGATAGTTCCACTTACAAGCTCTAAAAGTTTATCACCTCTGGCGTGTCCCTCTGTGTCATTTACCTGCTTGAAATTATCAAGATCGATAAATGCAAGTGTCATCGGGTGTTTATAACGCCGCGCGCGGCTCATCTCTTCTTCAACCCTTTCTCTGAAAGCCCCTTTATTGAAAAGACCGGTCAGCCGATCGGTGTCGGCGCGCATTTTTTCCCTTTCAAGCGCCCTCCTAAGCTGAGCCTGAAGCGAGACAGCGTAGGCGATAATGCAGAAGATGCCGAGACGTGTCAGTACATTCCATGAGAATTCTGCATTAATCTGAACGGAATGACTATGCACAATATTAACAAAGAGCCAGCTGATCGCCGCTATAAAGGAGACTGCAATCCCCTCCTTTCTGCCGCAGTACCATGAGGATAAAAGAATTGGTACTGCATAGAGCAGCATCATGGATAAATGGTCTCCAGACCTGTAATCCAGATAACCGACAACGCAGGCAATAAGAAGGGATATGGGAAATATAATTGTTTTTTTCATGAAACCTGCAGCTCCCCTTGATGGTTTTTACCCGATCCGATAAAA
Source organism: Desulfuromonadaceae bacterium (assembly GCA_028683855.1). GTDB lineage: Bacteria > Desulfobacterota > Desulfuromonadia > Geobacterales > Pseudopelobacteraceae > JACRCG01. The sequence goes on along the minus strand of JAQUHA010000014.1, from coordinate 75,366 downwards.
AACATACCCAACGTCAGTAGAACATTTGTGACTATTATAACCCCGAAAGTTATTGTAACAAAACTCTCTGTTCCAACTACTCCGGCTGCTGCGGGGAGTGTAGCCAGGACGGCGGATGCAAGTCCACGGGGCATCATAAGCATAATTAGAAAACGATCCTGTCTCTTTTCTGGATATACGCGGATGGTTATCTCCGTGCAGATCATCCTTACAAGTATGATTACCAGGAGCATAACAGCGCAGATTGTAAGAAACTCTATATTCAGATCTTTGAAGGAGAACATCATCCCCATGTAAACAAAGAAGAATGTGCGAATAAAGAATGATATCTCCTCATGCAGAAACCGGATGCTCTGATCAACCTGAAGCGGCTCTCTGATCTTGAGAAATCTGGTGAACGAATCTGAATTACCAAGCACCAGACCTATCACCAGAACGGCAATGGCACCGCTTCCGCCAAGCACCCCGACGCTGCCGAAGGTTATCAGAATTGCCGCAAGGGTGAGCATATATGCCAGTTTCTTACCCCGCATCATGTCAAGTACCTTCATCCAGACCAGCCCTACCAGACAACCGATGACAATTGCAGTTGAGAATGACGCAACAACGGCTTTAAAGGGTGCTGTCGGGTCTTTCTGACCGATCTGTATGGCATCAATGAGAGAAACAGTCATAACAACGGCTAAAACATCGCTCAACGCGGATTCGACCGAAAGCGTTATCTTCATCTCTTCTGATATGTTCAGATGGTTAACTATCGGGATAACAATGGCGGCACTTGTGCAGCCGAGAATTGCTCCGAGAACCATGCACTGCTTAACCTCCCACCCCAGAATATAGTGAAGATAAGCGGCAACTCCACCCGCTGTAAGTACAAAGGAGAGTAGTACAAGGAGTGATGCAGAACCAAACTCGCTGAGAAGTTTATCCAGATCAAGATCCATCCCACCTTCAAAGAGAATGACGAGAAGAGCCAGAGAACCGACATATTCCGCCAGGTGCTGGAGACTCTCAGGTTTTACAAGTCCGCTGACCGGTCCGAGTATTATTCCAATTGCGATAAGTGCAATTACATCCGGAATTTTTGTCTTGTCAAAAAAAACATGGCCGAAGAAACCAGCCAGAATTACGATACCGGCAAGAATGAATGAATAAGAAACCTCTGTCATTGTTCTTATTTCCTTTAAATCAATAGATGATTCTTAACTTCCAGAATACATTTTACAAAGAGGCGACAAATGATTGGGGCGAATATTCATACAGAATTATGGTCAAATAATCAATATTCAATCCGGGTGATATGATGGGAACATTCTCAGCTGGATGGGACAAAAAGTGCGGCTGCGGCAGAAAGCTGCTCAGAGTTCCCTAGAAGCAGTACAATATCGTCAGAGCGGAGTTCCCATACCGGATCTGGGTTTGCTATAAGATCATCGCCACGCTTTATTGCAAGGATGGTTGCACCGGACCTCCCCCGCACCACCCCGTCCCGCAGCAGCGAACCTGCGGCAGCAGAGCCATCCTGCACGCGGCAGTTCATCAGCTCATAGCCAGGGAGATAGCTTGAAATCCCGACCGCCTGGACATTCCTTCTGCTCATGGAGCGGATCATCTGATACGAATCCTTACGAACATCCCAGATACATTTTTCTATCTGATCCTGAGGAATCAGAAAATTTCTGAGTACTCTCGAAAAGATCTCAATCGAGGTTTCAAACTCTTCGGGGATAACTTCATTTGCGCCAAGCGCGTATAAAGGCTCCATTTCAATGATATAACGGGTTCTCACTATTAGATGAATATTCCTGTTCATGCTCCGCACTTGCGAGACCAGTCTTCTCGTAGCGGCAGCGTCAGAAATCGCCACCACCATGATGCGTGCCTTTCCGATATGTGCCTGTTCCAGTATTTCCGCTCTTGAGGCATCGCCGAAAATAATTTTGACACCCTTCTTCCTCTCGCTCCTCACCGTAAGATGATTCGCTTCGATGGCAAGATAAGGGATATCGTTTGCGGTCAGCACCTGCGCAACATTCTTTCCGTTCACGCCGTAGCCGATAATAATTACGTGCCCATCCATCAAAAAGCGGGCATGACTCACTCCGGTGGTTCTGCTCCCCCTGAAGAGGAAAGCGGGAAGATAACGGGGAAGTATTAATGCCGCTTTTTCGGCAAGCGGTAGCGCAAATTTCAGATAGACCGGCGTGAGAGCCATTGTCGCAACCGATGAAGCAAGGAAAATCTGATAGGTTGTGTCAGTTAGCAGACCGAATTTCATACCTGAGTGTGAGAGCACAAAGGCAAACTCTCCGACCTGCGCCAGCAGTATGCCGCTGGTCAGGGCAACCCGCACCGGAAATTTCAGTATCAGTACCGCTGCTACAACCACGATTGCCTTTATTGCAATGATAATCGAGACAACTATGAGTACGGTGAAAGGATTGGAGAGAACGAAAGCGGGATCCAGGAGCATCCCGACCGAGATGAAAAAGAGGCTGATGAAAGTATCCCTGAACGGAATTATGTCCCCCATCACCTGATGGCTGTATTCGGATTCTGAGATTGCCAATCCGGCAATAAATGCTCCGAGAGCCAGTGAGAGTCCGACCTGGGCGGTCAGCCAGGCAGTACCGAACCCGACGAAGATGATGGTTAGTATGAAGAGTTCGCGGCTTCTGGTCTTTACAACCTGACTGAATATCCAGGGGACCGCGAACCGGGCTCCGAAATGCGAAACAACGACTACAACCAGTGCTTTTGCACAGATAATTACGATATCGGTAATGCCGCTGCCGGAGCCCCCCAGAAACGGGACAAAGAGCATCAGCGGCACTACACAGAGATCCTGAAAGATAAGAATTCCGAGCGCGGCCTTGCCATGAGGAGTGTCAATCTCCCCCGCATCCATCAGGAGCTTCATCAGTATGGCCGTGCTTGACAGAGAGACCAGAAAGCCGAAGAAGACCGATTCTGCCGGAGTAAATCCGAAGAGCAGGGAGACCAGGGCAACAAGTGCAATAGTAAGCGCGACCTGAAGCCCGCCCCCCCAGAGAACCAGATGACGGATCCTCAGCAACTCTTTCAGGGAGAACTCAATGCCGATGGTAAAGAGCAGCAGCACGACCCCGATTTCTGCCATCTGCTCAACTTCGTGAATATTTTTCACAAGACCGAGAGCGTGGGGACCGGCGATTATTCCTGTAACCAGAAAACCTATGATAGAAGGTATCTTAAACTGCCGGAAGAGGAGCAGGGTAAACAGTGCAAGACCCAGCAGCAGCACTATGTCCTTTAACAGTCCGTATTCCATTCAACCACTCCCGCTTTCACAATCTCAAATAAAATAAGGGTACAATGCGTTTTACATGAAAATTTCAACCTGACAACCCATCCTTAAGTGGCTTTAGAGGAGTCAGCGTACTTTTGGGAGCAGCCCCAAAGAAACAGTTCCACTGAACTCTTACTGCACTTTTGCCCCGGCATTAAAGTAGGGCATCAGCAAATCCTCCATACTGTACATGCCGACTTCTTTATCAGAAATATGGCGAGCGGCAAACAGCACGCCATTTCCAAAGGCTTCGCGAGTAATTGACTCATGTTTTAGTCGTACTGTCTGATACGGAAACCCGAACAGTATCTCATGTACTCCGATAATTCCGCCGGCCCTTAAGGTTTTGATCGACTCTTCCGGCAGATCGAGAGCTTCGGCTATCTTTTTGGCAGTACCTGACACTTCGGGTTTAGCTTTAAAATGTTCCTCTAAAATTTCAACATCCACATAAGGCGCGATCTTTTTCAGTATTTTTGCTGCAATTATCAAAAAATTAATACCGATTGTAATATTGGGCGACCAAACTACCTGAGTCTTTTCAGAGAGATATTTCAGATACTCTATCTTGTCTGACGAATAGTTTGATATGGCGCTTACAATAGCTATCTTCTGTTTTCGCGCCTCCTCTCCGTAGTATTCAACACCCCCCTCCGAAGAGAAATCAATTATTACGTCGACCGGAAGTTTCCTCAAGATTTCATGAGCGGAAAACTCCTCCGTCGAATAGATAAATCCGGGCTCTGTCGAAGAAATTCCGAGAAATTCCGGGACTGATCTGTGCTCCAGATTATGTGATTTGCGTATAACCCACTGAAGTTTGACCTCCTCGCTCTGCAAGAGAATCGAGGCAACCGCCTTGCCGGTTTTTCCAAACCCTAACAATCCAACTTTCATTACGGCACCTCGCTCTCTGCTGATTTAAAGGTCTAAAATTATCACTTTCTGATAACTTTTGGTGTATCGCCAAGTCCTATAAGCGGTATAGAGCCACCGCCGGTAACCTGTGGCAGTATTCCGTTCCACTTTTCAATGGCTTTCATGTTTGCTTCAATTTTACGCAACTCGATCAGATCAGTAGAGATGTTCGCCCTCTGCAGTCTGAGTGACTCCGCCTCAGCCTTTGCAGCAGTAATCTTCTGCTCGGCTTCGATCTTAATTCTGTCCAGATCCCTCTTCGCCTTTAATGCGAGCTGCTCAGCGGTCTGTTTTGATTCGATAGCCTCGGTGAAAACTTTTGAAAAGCTGAAAGTCATGATTGAAAAGGCGTCCACAGCAATATTATTTGGAATCAGTCTATCCGCAAGAGCAAGCCTCATAGCCTCACCGACAACGGCTCTCTTGGTTATAAGCTCCTCTGCGGTATACTTTGCGGTTATAGCTTTAACAACTTCCTGAATAGCCGGATCAATTATGCGCTCTCCAAAGTGAACGCCAATACTCTGGTATACAACATTCGCCTTATCGGGAACTACATGATAGTTCAATGCAACTCTGGTGCTTATATCCTGAAGATCCGAAGATGCGGCAGCTGCATCTGTTTCAACTTTCTGCACTTTTACATCCATAAGTACAACAGACTGCATTATTGGAATCAGTGGGTGCAACCCCTCCTCCATAACCTGTTTCTGTACCGCACCGAAATTAAGAACGATACCCCTCTGCCCCGGACCAACCTGAACCCACGGTCTCAGGAAAATCATGATGAAAAGTATAATTCCGGCAATCACTATCAATCTTTTCGGGAACCTTCCCATTGCAGCTTCAATTGCTTCTCTCGTTTTATCAGCGTTAATATCGTTCATTTAAATCTCTCCCGTTTCATATCTGATACAGAATTTGTTCAACATACTGCTTGTATTTCTGGCAACTTATAACCGTTACGTACCAGCTCCTTTAGATATTTTTTCAATGAAAATATTTTCCGTTCAAGATCAGATGAGTAACAATACTTGCAGCGTACCCGAGGGCAATCGCCCAGGTCCACTTCAAATGCGCGCCAAATGTGTAAACTCCACGCGCCGACCCCATCAATGCAACACCCGCTGCAGATCCGATAGAGAGCAGACTTCCGCCGACACCTGCGGTAAGTGTTACCAGCAGCCACTGTCCGTGGGACATAACTGGGTCCATCGTGATTACGGCAAACATAACCGGGATATTGTCGATGATAGCAGAGAGAACCCCAACTAGCACGTTGGCTGTTGTATGCCCCAATCCGTCGTACATAAATGTGGATGCACCGGCTAGATAACCGAACTGCCCCAACCCTCCAACGCAGAGGATTACACCGTAGAAAAACAGTAGCGTATCCCACTCCGCCTTCGCGATTTTGCGGAACATATCAAAGGTAGCGTGATTGTGTCCAGTCACATCCAGCGGATTATCTCCGGTCAGTAGACGATTCTCCTTTCTCTTAAGATAATAGGCGAAAAACGAAAGATACCCCAATCCAAGCATCATACCGACTGCAGGCGGAAGCCGGAGGAAATTATGGAACGATACTGCTGTAACAATAGTCAGCAGAAATAGAGCCATAATACGTTTTGCACCTATTTTCATCTCTACAGTTTCATCATGTACATCCGGCTTATCTTTGGATACCGCCATGCTCATGAAGATTGCCGGTATTATCCAGTTAACAACAGAAGGTATAAAGATTGCGAAAAATTCAAAGAAACTGACTTTACCTTTCTGCCATACCATAAGTGTCGTAATATCGCCGAAGGGTGAAAAGGCACCGCCTGCATTTGCAGCAACTACGATATTTATGCAGGCAACGACAACAAACTTCCTGTTATCACCACCAACCGCCATTGCAACTGCCCCCATCAGCAGAGCTGTTGTAAGGTTGTCTGCTACCGGGGATATGAAAAACGCAAGCAGACCGGTCATCCAGAAAACCGAGCGGAGTGTGAATCCCTTGTTAACCAGCCAGGAACGGAGAGCACGAAATGCATTCCGCTCTTCAAGTGCGTTTATGTATGTCATTGCCGCAAGGAGAAACAGAAAAAGTTCGGCATATTCAGTCAGATTGCCCAGTATAGCCGCATGAGCCTGATCCGGTCTCCCCAACCCCTGATATGCGAGAGCAACCAGAACCCATATAACACCCGCTGCCACAATAACCGGTTTACTTTTTCGGAGATGAAGCTGCTCCTCAAAAATAACAAGAGCATAAGCCGCAACAAAAAGCAGTAGAGCCATAATTCCCATTCCACTTCGCGTCAAATCCGCAATCTCGCCACCACCCCCTGAAGCGTAGACCGGCATGGTGACGAGTAGCATAAAAACAATTTGCAATATTAATGATTTCATATAGTTATCCCTATATTTTTTAAGAAATAAGTTAACAATAACAATCAGGAGCTGAATCAGGCTTAGATTCAATAAAGATACCTGATAAAGTTTCGGGTTAAGAGTTGAAGCTCTTCCGGCAATCATAGTAACTTTGCACCGATAGGTTACCGTAGATCAATATTCAGGCGGAGAGAGGGGGGGCTCGACTTGGTGAAATGAATGATATCTCTTCAACAGTCGGATTGGATGGAGCGGAGAGAGAGTAACAACTTGAAACCGCTGCTGTTCCAGTTTGTCTGACATAAAGCGGAGAAGAGATAATCTCAGCTGCGGCTCTAGGTGCCTTGCTTCGCAGAGTTGAAGCCACCTCGCACTCAGGCTGAAAGTTAGGAACATCATTGTTTGAAAAAGTAAGCGGGGAGAGAAACAGCAGGATAAAAATCAACTGATGAAAGAGGAAGCGTTTGGGTAGACATCGGCACGACAGAGTCTTATTCGTATTCAACAAAAAGATAGTATCTGAATTTTTACGGTTTTCCGTTGATAGCTCCATGTTTTGTATATCCTTCGCTATGGCAGTTTACATTGCATTATCCGTCTAAATGGAAAAAGAACAGCCAAAAGCAGGATCAAAGTAACAGAATACAGCCCCCCTTTCAAGTTACAATAGCTCGAACTGTTACTCAAAAGAGATCCTGCAGAGTGATAAATCGCGCTTTCTAAGTCGCTCGATCCATCTGTCTATCGGATTTTCAGGATTTCCACCCTTCCACCTTCAGGTAATCAGGCAGTGCGTGATTCACGAAGCAGCAACTCAAGCCCCCTAAGGTGGAGATCAATCTGCCCCGACCGGTTCTTTATTTCATGCCCAAGTTCGTGAACAACACGTTGAATCAGGAAACAGTTCAGCATGATTTTAAGCTCCTCTCTATCCACCGGAATAAGGGGTGAGCTCTTCATAGTGTTAAGATACCCTTTCAGATATGATCCGCTGACATAGAGGTACCAGGCTTCAAACCATGGTTCGAGCAGTGCGGCATCCTCCGGATGAGCAGCACTGTGATGAGTAAGTGCGTTCATAGCCGCATAGTGTATAGAGTGGATCATGCTGGCTACGTCCCTAAGCGGTGATCGTTTCAGACGGCGTTCACTCAGCGAATGCTGCGGTTCACCTTCAAAATCTATAAAGATGAAATCCTTGCCGGTAAAGAGAGCCTGCCCCAGATGGAAATCACCATGAATCCTGCATTTCATAGCAGAAAACTTTTTGCCGGTTATTTTGTGCAGCGCGGCGATTATCTCTTTTTCCGCAGCCAGAATAGAAACGGCTCTCTGCTGAATTGAATCAGGGAGCTTACTGCTGATTTTAGCCAATCTCTGAAAATTTCTCCTTACGAGTCCACGCATTGATTGAAAAACCGAGCGCTGATAGAGAGTTGAGAACTCCTCAACGCCACAGCAGCTGTCAGAACCGCCGAACGCAAGAGCCCTGTGCAGTTCAGCAGTACGTTTTCCGAGCATCGTAGCCATTTCGAGGTGCAGACCACGGACAAGAGTTTTAAATCTGTCAGGGATTCCGTTGTCAACGACTTCAAAAATAGTCGGCAGCCTGGAAGGGAGTTTGGGGAGTTCATGCTTGTTGGAAAGGAGATGTTCAATAAACAGAGTAAGACCGGCAAGCGTATTTCCCCAGGCATCTCCATGACAGGCTATGTAGGTCTGCAGCACACCGAGGTCGTACACTTTATCGCCGGCAGCACGATACTCTATCTTTCCGGCGTAGGAAGGGGCGTTGCGGAATCTGTTTTTCTCTGCAAGAAAACGGAGCATCTCCGGTTCCGGATTGATCCCCTCCTCCAGCTTACGGTACATTTTAAAGAGCAGGCGATCTCCATAGAGAATACTGCTGTTGTTCTGCTCCACTGCCGCAACCCTGCTAGGGAAAAGCTCAGAGCGCGGAGGTGAACTTTTCGTCACCCCCCCACCCCTCATACCGACCAACTGGGAAGCTGTCGCACAGTGCACCTTTGCCCGATCTCTCATAAGATCAAAAAGCAGTTCCCTGAACTTATCGAAGTAGATTGCATCACATAAAACCCCTTCCGTCTCCCCAAGGTTAAGCGGTGCAATAATCTCAAGCGGATGTCGATCAACAATTGTCTGGAGTCGTTCACAGGAGAGCCAGGTCATAGGGAGCTGATAGATTTCAGGATTTCCATCCGTGTAAGTTATTTTGAAGACCGTAAGCATAAAGATCTGATCATCCTGCTTCAGCTGACAGCAGTCAATGACGCTTATCTGCCTGATAACACGCCCCTTCCCCTGAAACCAGAAGACACGTTCCAGATAGCGCGGCATGACGCTGCTACAGAGCATCTCCCCACTGCTCCCCTTCAAAACTTCCCACCAATAACGCCCTTCACGCAGTTTTAGAGTTATACCGCATTCAGTATCTGCCGTCTCATTCCTCGCTTCGGTACTCCGCAGCAGGAACCAGAAATAGTTGTACGGACCCATTGTAAAATGATACCGGGTCTCCTGTATCAGCGGAAATCGGTTACGGCTGAAAACCTCTTCAGGGATCATTCCGACATATTTTGAGAGGTCAACGGCAACGGTTTGTGAAAAACGGGAGAGATTAATTACCACGAGTATTTTTTCATCCTCAAAACTACGGATAAAAGTCAATACTTTGGGATTGTCAGACGGGAGCATCTCCAGCGTGCCGCATCCGAATGCCTTGAAACGCTTTCGCATTGCGATAGTCCTGCGCATCCACCAGAGCAGAGATGATGAGTTCCGCTCCTGATTCTCCACGTTGATAGACTCGTAGTGGTATTCGGCTTCAATTATAACCGGCAGAAAAAGTTTCTGTGGACCAGCCTTGGAAAAACCGGCGTTTCTGTCAGGATTCCACTGCATCGGGGTGCGAACGCCGTTACGGTCGCCAAGGAAGTAGTTATCCCCCATTCCAATTTCGTCTCCGTAATAGATTATAGGGGTTCCGGGGAGAGAGAAGAGGAGCATATTCATCAGCTCTATTTTACGGCGGTTGTTACCCATAAGGGGAGCAAGACGTCTACGGATACCAAGATTTATACGAGCCTGCGGATCGGAGGCATAAACCCTGTACATATAGTCACGCTCTTCATCCGTAACCATCTCAAGCGTCAATTCATCATGATTTCTAAGGAAAATTGCCCATTGACAGCCATCCGGAATGGTTGGAGTCTGATCTAGAATATCAACGATTGGGAAACGATCCTCCATCTCAATTGCCATAAACATACGAGGCATAAGAGGAAAATGAAAAGCCATATTGCTTTCATTTCCGTCGCCAAAGTATGCAGCTGCGTCTTCCGGCCACTGATTCGCCTCGGAAAGGAGGAGGCGGTTTTTAAAGGAAGCGTCAAGATGTGCTCTCAGTTTTTTTAGAAAATCGTGAGTTTCCGAAAGGTTTTCGCAGTTTGTCCCCTCACGTTCGAAGAGATACGGAACGGCATCAAGGCGAACTCCATCCACCCCCATCTTCATCCAGAAATCAATAACCCGCAGCATTTCGGATTGAACTTTAGGATTGTCAAAGTTGAGGTCTGGCTGATGAGAGTAGAAGCGATGCCAGAAATACGCCTTTGCAACCGGATCCCAGGTCCAGTTTGATGTTTCAAAATCCTTAAATATAATCCGGGTTTCACGATACTTTTCGCTGGTATCGCTCCAGACGTAATAATCGCGATGCGGAGAGCCAGGTTTTGCGGTACGCGCCCTCTGAAACCATGGGTGCTGATCCGAAGTATGATTTAGTACAAGCTCAGTAATTACCCGAATCCCACGACTGTGGGCAACACGGAGGAGCTGCCTGAACTCACGAAGTGTGTCGTAACTGGGGTTGACGCTGTAATAATCAGCGATGTCATATCCGTCGTCACGCAAGGGTGATGGGTAGAAGGGGAGCAGCCATAGCGCGGTAATACCAAGTCGCTGAAGATAATCCATTTTACCGATCAGACCTGTGAAATCACCTATACCGTCTGCATTTGAATCGGAAAAAGCCTTTATATGCACCTGATATATGATTGCATCCCGATACCACTGCGGATTGTCTTCAAGAATGGAATCTTCATGTTTCATCTGTATATGGCTCTCCTTACCGGTTTTTTATCTTCAAATGACTATTTTATAAACATCCTCAAGAACTCTTTAAAAAAGAGTCAACTGAATAGAAAGAGGGGCATCTTTTGTTTTTTCCTCTTCTTGAATAGATGCAGCTTCAATAGCTAGGTATAACTTTTTACTAGTAACTGCGTTACGATTTTTCTTGATCGCTCCACTTTCGGCAGCTTTAAATGCCGAGAGTACCAGAAACTCAATAGTAGTCGCCTGAGAACTGCAGTTATGCCTCTTCATCAAATCTGCAAGATTCTCTATTACCTCAGGCTTTACGGCAACATTAAGTCGGCGTAAACCAGCCTCCTTCTCCCTCATCCGTTTTGCAGCCATCCTCTTACCTGCGGTCTTATCCCGTCCCACAACCCCTCCATCGAAACGTAGTTACGCCGTAACGCAGTGACACAGAACACACTTTAACAGCAATAACATATTGAATCAACAGAAGATTTAAAAATTGAAATAGAGTGGGGATACGAATGGTGCTACAGAGGTCTGATCAGCGGCGCAGTACAACTACCTCTCCTCTGAGAAATTTCTGCTCAAGCCAGACCCTGAGCATTCTCTTTAGAAACGTACGCGTAACGGGAAAAAGGAAGAAGAGCCCTATGAAATCTGTGAAGAAACCGGGGGTGAGGAGTAAAATTCCACCGGCAAGAATTATTGCCCCATCGAGAAAGTGAGCCGCAGGCATACGCCCTGATGAGAGATCATTACGGATGGAGTTTATTGTCCGAAACCCCTGAGATCTTGCCAGCCAGGCTCCGATCATTGAAATTGAAAGAAGAATGGCTACGGTAGGAAGCGCCCCGATAACCCTCCCCGTCTTGATAAGCAGCCAGATCTCGATAATCGGTACAATTGCAAAGATGAGGAAAAGTCGCAGAAACATATCATCTCCTTATGGCTTAAGTCTCTCCGTGGAGCGCTGATCCGGTAAAATTTGAGTCAATCCGGCAGTATCATAGCATAGTCATAAGCATTTTACCGAAATCAATGCTCACGCGTACCCGCTCATTCTGAAGTTTGAAGCCCCTCTTCAATACCTCCGCTTCAATCTCTTTCATATGGAGCGCCCCCCAGGGGATTACGACAGTATCGTAATTAAGAAGCGCTCTATCCAGATAACCGATTACCTTGATATTTCGTTTATAGAGGATGTCATCCATAAGTATTTCTGACATTTCCGGAGTTATGTTTTTTTCACCCCATCTATTAAGCGCTGTAAAAGCATCCAGAAAAGATGGACTCCCCTGAAGTTTTTTTCCAAGTGAGTTAAGAATCAGAATAGTGGATGGGCGAAAATCAGCGGCATCTACATCGGCTCTTAGAATATCAAGAGAAAATGATTTCTTCCCAGCCTCAGATTTAACGAGAGGTGACTTAACGCTTTCCAGGTCATCCGGGTTAATCAGTCTGCCGCCAAAATTCATATCATGCTGTGACTGTAAACCAAGATAGCTCGCGATCTTACCATAATCTATGCTGTTACCGAGCAGTTTTCCTGTATCGCTAACCCCTTCAGCCAGGACGATCGCCCTTCCGGTAGAGAGCGAAGACGTTAGCGAGTCGTAATACTCCTTGTCGGCAATATGAATCATGGCAGCCAGCCGCACACTCTTCCCCCCTTGTGTATATGTACGTTCAGACATACGAAGTCCGCCGGGATTTATATGCATAAAACCTGAAGTATATTCAGCCATATACGCATCAACTGTCGACATTGAAAAAACAATCAGGAGAAAAGGGACAATTACCAGATTTACACCAAAGAAGATCAAGCTGTTTTTAAGCTTGAAATAGCTGCCGCTGAACAGCTCAGGCGGCATGATAAGGGAACGGTCGTCACCCTTACGGAAATAGTAGAGAGGTAGCATCCCAAGCAGCAGCTGCAGTAGAGCACCTATAAGACCGAGCGCTGGCAACCCTTCAAGAACAGGGAAAAACCAGACAGTAAGGGGAAAAAATATTGCGAAGAATATCAGCGGAATAAAGAGCTTTTTAGGGAGTCTGCTGTCAATACCAAGACAGAAATAGATAATTGCAGCCATGACAATAACATTGCCGGCAAGCAGTAGTCGTAAACCGGTAAACGGCATCAGCGGAGTAAGAAGTGGCACTAACTCGTCAACTAACGAAAAACCACCGTCTGCAAGAAACAGGATCAGGAAAAGATTTGCAAAATTTCTCATCGGATTTTCCCGGGATAATAGTTTAATGGGGGGATATAGAATAGTTCTGATGGGTTGCATCGGTCTCAAGTATTATGTAACCGGAATCATAAATCAAGCAGTTTAAAAGGTATGTCGCGTACACAGCATAATTTAAAGTGTAGTCTCACCCGCGATGAGAGAGGCTTTTACGCCAATGCAGCAGAGCTTAACTTCCGCGCAGGGCGTCGACAATGCTCATTCTGCTCGCCCTGACCGCCGGAATAAATCCTCCGGTAAATCCCATGACCAGTGAAAAACCGAGTGACTGAATGATCGTTGCCGGAGTGAGGCTGAAAGAGAAGGCAAGCTCTGAAAAAGTCTGCCAGTTCATGGTCGAAATCGTAATAAGCTGCATGAAAGATGCGGCTGCAAGACCGGTAATCCCGCCCAGCAACCCCAGCAGTAACGCTTCGCTGAGAAATGCAATCATTATGCTGGAGCGCTGAAATCCTATCGCCCGCAAAGTACCGATTTCACTGACTCTGTTAGCAACAGCGGCATACATGGTGATCATCGCGCCAATGATTGCCCCGAGAGAGAAGATCAGGGTCAGAGTTATGCCGAGAATACGGAGAAACTTCGCCATAACCTCGGATTGATCCAGATAGAATCTTGGTTCCAGCTTGGCCTCCACAGTCAGTCGCGGATCCCCCTCAAGCCGCTCCTTCAGCTTCGAGAAACTGCCGACATCAGAGAGACGAAAGAGCAGAGAGGAGTAAACCGGCCGTCGAAACGCCTGCATAAGCTGATCAGCGTCACCCCACACCTCAGAGTTGAAGCCTGTGGTTCCCGCCTCAAAAATCCCGACAACCGTCCACTCCCTCATTCCGAACCGGAGATGTTCCCCTATTCCGGTGCCCTGAAAGCGTCTGGCAACGCTGCTCCCGGCAATTATCTCGGCTGATCCGGCACGCGGCATCCGCCCCTCGATCAGCTTTACCTGCGGCCGAAGAGCCAGTGAGTGAGAATCTATCCCCCGGATTACGACATTTGCCGGCTTGTTGCTCCCTCTTTTTGGCAGGTTTATCAGGACAACCATCTCACGCGCAATCATCCGGCTGCCGTCAGAGCCGATGGCAATTTCCGGCTGACCGGTAATAATTGACGCCTGCAGCCGCTCAATGCCACTCTGCACTTCAGACTGGGAACCTTTTCTGATGACCACGACGTTATCGGGAGAACCGGTCTCAACCAGGGTTTTCTGCAGGCCATCGGTCAGCATGAGTGTTGCGGCAAAAACAAAAACTACCAGAGCCATGCCAGCAACCGTCATCAGGGTCGTCATTCGCCTGGTCCAGAGGTTTCTCAAGCTGTATGAAATCGGAATCTTCATGGCTATCCGATTCTCCTCAGACCATCAGCAATGGTAATGGTCGAACCGCGCCAGACAGGAAAAATTGCCGCGACCGTCCCGACCACAACTGCCGCCATGATCTGCATGAAGGTGGTTAACAGTTCCACACGAAAAACCGGGAAGAATTGCGACAACTCTCTTTCGATAATTCCGGAAAAAGGGAAAGTGAGACCCACACCGACAGCCCCTCCAAGCAGGGCAATGAAGAGCGACTCACCGGCAATAACCGTTGCGATATGAAGCCATTTGAAGCCGAGAGATTTCATGGTGGCATACTCGGAAATCCGTTCGCGTGCGGTCATCGCCATGGTGTTAGCCGCAACGACCATAATAATTACAATGACAACATAGGATACGATCTGAATGGCAACCATAATTGCTTCAGTCATTGCTACGAAACTGAGCTGAAATGCCTTCTCTGTCTCGGTCATGGTTTCCGCCAGCGAGTTTTTAAACAAAATATCTATGTTTTCAGATATCTCGGCGGCCCGCTCCGGGTTGGCTACACCCACCACGTAGATTCCTATCTGATCTGCACGTCGCGGGACAGTCCTGCGCATCGTCTCATTCAGATAGTCCCAGCTGAAGAAAAACTGGGTCTCATCGGTGCTTCGCTGCGCCCCTTTGTAGATTCCACGCACGGTAAATTCCCACTGACCGGGGAAAATAGTGCCCTTCAGCACAACACGGTCACCCACTTTCCATCCGTATTTTTTCGCCAGCTTGCGCCCGACAATCGCCCCCTGACGATCACGCAGAAAGCTTTTCTTCTCCTCATCAGTGAGCCGGAATTCGGGGTATAAATCAAAGAACGGCTCAGCTTCGATGGCAAAGTTGGGGAAGAAGTTTTTTTCGGAAATATAGACGCCGCCAAACCAGTTCATTGCTCCGATGCCGGTAACTCCGGGCACCTGACGAATCCGTTCCTTGTAAGAGAGGGGGAGTGAAAACACCAGGGAGATTGCGTTGCGGGTGACAAGCCTGGTGGATGAGGAAGATTCCACACCAAGATACCAGAGGCCGACCAGGGTGCGTAACAGACCGAAGGCAAGAATTGCGACGGCGACTCCGACAACAGTCAGGGTTGATCGCAATTTGTGACGGAACACGTTGCGGAAGATGAGCTTGAGCATGAACATGGTCAGCTCTCCATAAGAATGCCCTTTTCAAGATGCCGGACAACATGAGCTTTTTCAGCAGCGCGTGGATCATGCGTCACCATGATAATTGTCTTGCCGAAATCACTTACCATATGATCCATGAGATCCATAATCTCTCCGGCGGAAACCCTGTCAAGATCACCGGTCGGTTCATCCGCAACAAGTATGGCCGGATCGGTTATGATCGCCCTGGCGATTGCCACACGCTGCTGCTGACCACCGGAAAGCTGCGATGGACGATGATCCATCCGGTCAGTAAGACTGACGACTTCAAGCGCGGCAAGCACATGTTCACGACGCTCACGCCTGGTAAGTCCGGTAAGCAGTAGCGGGAGCTCAATGTTCTCAAACGCAGTAAGAACCGGGATCAGATTATAGAACTGAAAGATGAAACCGACGTTGGCTGCTCTCCAGTCAGCAAGCTCGGAGTCGTCGAGAGAGGTAATATTACAGTTGCCGACGGTAATGATGCCGCTGTCCGCCTTGTCGATACCCGCCAGAAGATTGAGCAGAGTGCTCTTGCCGGAGCCTGAAGGCCCCATCAGAGCCAGAAACTCCCCTGAGGCAATTTCGAAATTGATATCTTCAAGCACCGGCACATTCTGGCTTCCACGCTGGTACGATTTACAGACACCACTCATTCTGACGGCAATTTCACGCTCGCTCATCACCTATTTCTCCGGCACGCTGACCGCACGTCCGTCAGCCAGTTTATCAAGCGGTGACAGTGCAACTTTATCACCCGGATTTACACCGCTTACCTCAACCAGATCTCCAAGCGCAACTCCGGCTTTTACGGCGACCATCCGGACGTGCCCTTTTTCAACCAGAAAAACCGAACCGTTGATAATGGCGCTCTTTGGCAGAGTGATCTTTGATTGCTGATCCTGAGTAGTCGCTTCACGGGATAGAATCGCCACTCTGGCGCTCATCTCAGGGAGAATTCTTGGGTCGATATTGTTAAATTTTACCTTGATCATAACCGATGCCTTTGTCCGGTCAGCAGTCGGAACAATCGTCTGCAGTATGCCTTTGAAGCGGCTGTCAGGAAGAGCGTCAAGGGTAATCTCACAAGGCTGCCCCGCTTTTACCAGAGCAAGGTTTGACTCCGAAACGTCAGCCTCGACCTGGAGTGAGGCGAGATCCGCAATGCTTACAACAGCCGCCTTGGCATTGGCAGCAGCCCCCAGGGGTGTGATGATGTCACCTTCATCGGCATTTTTGGTCAGAACTACTGCGTCAAAAGGGGCTCTGATCAGTGAATAGTCGAAAGCAATTCTGGCGCCGTTCAGTACTGACTCGGCATTGTGCAGTGAGGCTTCCGCTGCAGCGACCCTTGCCACGGCGAGTTTGAAACGGGTTTCCGCAGAGTCAAAATCGGCCTGGGCAACTATCCCCTGTTTGATGAGAATCTTGTAGCGCTCAAAGGAGAGCCGTGCATCTTCACGCTCTGCCCTCGCCTGTTCAAGATTTGCCCTGGCGTACTGGACTCCGGCTACGCCCTGATTTACCAGTGATTCACTGTCACGGTTTTCCAACCGAGCGATAACCTCACCCATTTTAACCCGGCTCCCCTCCCGGACCCCGATCCACTCAAGCCGGCCGGTGGTCTTGGAGGCAACCGCCGCCTTCCGCTGTGCAACGACATATCCGCTGGCGCTGAGCAGAGTGAAGGTCTGGGTCGGATAACTGCGCGAAACAGTAACGGTCTCGATAGTTACCGGCCGGTGTGTGGAAAACCACCCTGCAGAAACGGCAATCAGCAGCAGAACAACTGCGATAATAATCCATTTGAATCGCTTGCGTCTCTTCACATTCGGCAGAGGTGCAGAACGGTCTATCTTAAGTCTAGAGATGTTTTCAAGGGACATGATTCACTCTCCGGTGGGTATGCAGCAGACATGACATGAATAGATTTATCAAGTTTATAGCATAAAAACTTCATATTTCACTATTGTTCCCTTCGTTTCAACTCTATCTCCGATGATAATGATTTCCTCTAAATCTCCCCCGTATTTGTGGAGAATACAAAAAAAATGGCAGATCCAAAACCGTGCCGGTTATTAAATTCTAAGAAAATGAAACTTGGAGCCACCGCAAAGGCGGCTCCAAGTTTTACTACTTTGTCACCGTCATTGAATTTTCTGGCTTGCATCTGATGTGTCAAACGAGATACAATCCAATTTATAAATAATGCTACGGAGGAAACGATATGACACGGGCGGCAATGATTCACGCACGGATGGAACCGGAATTAAAACAGAAAGTTGAGAGTATTTTCAGGGCGTTGGGAATGACCACAACCGAGGCGGTGACACTCTTTTACAAACAAGTGAATATGCGGCACGGATTGCCATTTACGGTTGAGGTGCCAGATGAGGAGTTGGACACTTGGCAGAGGGAAGAAATTAAAAAAGGACTTGAGGAGATGAGAGCCGGAAAGCTGATTGACCACTCCGATGTTGTCAAAAAATGGGCGGCTCGGCAATGAGAATACGCTGGACTGAAGGAGCGGACGGCAACCTCAACCAAGTAGAGGAATATATTGCGCAGGACAATCCACCGGCTGCGGTTGCTAGAGTAAACAAGATCATCGATTCTGCTCAGATGCTAGCTGACTATCCCACAATCGGTAAACGAGGACGAGAACGCGGAACACGGGAACTTGTTGTCGCCGGTCTCCCGTACATCGTCATTTATGCTGTACAATGTGAGGAACTCGTTATTCTCCGAGTACTGCATACATCAATGAAATACCAGTAACCAATCTCTCAAGCAAATCAAAGAAAGCAAATCAAAGAAGCAAATCAAAGGGGTCTCAAAGGGGGTCAGGTCTCAACTCTATACATCTGATAGTTTCTTTGCTATGCCGTGAAAAATAACAGTCCGCAAAGGAGCAGAATATGGCTCGACCATTACGTATTGAATATCCAGGTGCATTTTATCATGTAACATCGCGCGGCAACGAGCAGAGGGATGTATTCAAAAGTAAAAAGGATAGAGAACAATTCGCATAAGTTTGAAGCGTTTTTCGAGAATAGTGCCGCACCTTTATTTCCGTAGCCAGAGCCTCAAGGACTGTATCCCATTCAGTTAAGCCCGAAATGTAAAAAGGCACTCTAACTGATAAGTCAAAGTGCCTCTTAGTGTTTTCCCATATTTGTGGATGTCTATTTTCAACCTACCTCACATATGCCAGGAGCAGGAGACTTCCTGAGCATCCACCACAATAATGTTAGCTGCAACAGCACTCCATCAGCTACCCATAGAAATATTACTGCCACACTTTCCCCATATGACACAGAGATTGCTCCTGTAGCAGATTGATATTTAAGAATCTGACCATCAGTGCAAGTCTTTGATAGTTCATCTGCTACACCAGACTTCATTGAGTATGCTACGCTAGTTAGTTTTTGGCGTGGAGTCATTTCCGCTTCACCCTGAACAGTAACACCGATCCAAGTATCACCGGTTAGTATAGAGCTATCGAAAGGAGTCACAATGCCGAGGACTACACCAAAACGTCCGCTTGCTACTGTCACGGTTTGCGTCTCTGACCAGAGCGCTGTGCCGTTGCTTGCAACGTTATAGAGTTTGAAGTCGATGGTTTTGGTGGCAGTGATCGGGTTGCCGGATGTGTCGGTGAGCGTGCCTTGGTAGCTGAGGGTGTTGGGGACAGCGGCGAGGGCAGGTATAGTAAGGTTGAAAAGTAGTATTATTGAAGAATCAAAGGGGGTCAGGTCTCAACTCTATACATCTGATAGTTTTTTGCTATGCTGTGAAAAATAACAGTCCGCAAAGGAGCAGAATATGGCTCGAACATTACGTATTGAATATCCAGGTGGGAAGAATAACAGGTGTCAGGCACTGACATTGACAAAATTAACGTCACTCATTTGACAGAATCATATTGTAATAGCATAATGACATTAAAATATGACATCAGTGCATGGACGCAATCATGAAACGGATCATTATAGATACAAATTTTTACGTGGCTTTTAAAAGAAACGACGCTGAAGCCGTTAACCTTCTGCAACGGGCTGATTATATCGGCGTCAATACGGTCATTCTCGGTGAACTGCTTGCCGGGTTTCGTTGTGGCAACAAGGAGCGGGATAACCGGGCGGAGCTTGACCGGTTTCTGGATTCAGCCAGGGTGAACCTTCTTGTGGTAGATGATGAAACTTCTGAGTTCTATGCCCAGGTGTTTTCTGAATTGCGCCTGAAGGGGCGGCCGACCCCGTCCAATGACCTGTGGCTGGCGGCTTCGGCATTGCAGCATGGCCTGGCACTGGCAACCTTTGACGATCATTTTACACATATCAGCAGTATTTTGCTGGCGTTGCGATAAAGGAGGAATCCATGACAACCATGACGCTGCGCGGCGTAGATGATACCATTGCCGCAGTATTAAAGGAAAAAGCCCGACAGGAGGAAACCAGCGTCAATGCCCTGATGCTCAGAATTTTAAGGGAGTCTCTCGGAATCGACAAAAAGAAACGCTCCGCCATATACAACGATCTTGACTCGTTGGCAGGCACCTGGAGCGGTCAGGAAAGCGACGATTTTCTGCGAGCCACGGCTGTGTTCGAAAAGGTGGATGAGGATATGTGGAAATAGGAATCAGATGGGGTCAGGTCTCAACTCTATACATCTGATAGTTTCTTTGCTATGCTGTGAAAAAGAGGAATCAAAGGGGGTCAGGTCTCAACTCTATACATCTGATAGTTTCTTTGCTATGCTGTGAAAAATAACAGTCCGCAAAGGAGCAGAATATGGCTCGACCATTACGTATTGAATATCCAGGTGCATTTTATCATGTAACATCGCGCGGCAACGAGCAGAGGGATGTATTCAAAAGTAAAAAGGATAGAGAACAATTTCTATCTTACCTCGAATCGGCTGTTGCCCGTTATGGCGCTGTGATTCATTCCTATTGTCTTATGAACAACCATTATCACCTTTTGATGGAAACCCCAGTCGGCAACCTTTCGCAGATCATGCGACATATAAACGGTGCATACACTACATACTTCAACACAAAGCGAAAAAGGTCCGGTCACCTTTTTCAGGGCCGTTACAAGGCAATACTTGTTGAAGTTGATAGATATGCCACCGAACTTTCCCGTTACATCCATCTAAATCCAGTAAGAGCCGGCATCACGTCCAACCCTGAAGAACACCTCTGGTCAAGCTATCGTCAGACAATCGGAATGACTGAAACAGCAAAATGGCTTACGACAAGTTTTGTGCTCGGATATTTCGATGGCGAAGATGCAAGAGATAAATACCGTAAATTTGTCAATGATGCGATTACCATGGAAATTAGCAACCCGTTACAAAATGTTATTGCTTCGACCATACTGGGAAGCAATGAGTTTGTGAGGGAGAAATCGCAGGAGCTCCTTGGCGAAAGAAAAGGTGATCGGAATATTCCGGCAGTCCGAATTCTTAATCGTCCTACAATAGATGAAATCATAGAAGTCGTGAAAAATGAAGTACACGATGAAAGCCTGGCAAAGAAAGTCGGCATCTACTTTTGCCATAGACATAGTGGCGCACGATTACGCGAAATTGGTGAGCGGAGTGGTCTGAGCGAAGCAGCGATAACACAGGCAAGCCGTAGATTTAGGCTAGAATACGAGAGTAACGAAACTGTACGAAGAATCGTTGGATTAGTAGAAGCGAAACTTAATATGTCTGTAGTTGAGACCTGACCCCCTTAATTTTTACCTTTCAATAATGATCGCGACATTGCGCAATCAGGAGAGTATCACCTTCGACTGAATATACCAAACGGTGGCAACTGTCTATTCTGCGAGACCAGAAACCAGCTAGTTGGTGCTTGAGCGGTTCTGGTTTGCCGATACCGGAAAAGGGTTCACGCTGAATATCCCGAATAAGCTGATTGATGCGTTTGAGCATTGCCTTGTCAGCCATCTGCCAGTAGAGGTAGTCTTCCCATGCTACGGTTGAAAATTTGATCATCATTCCGTCAACTCTCTAATCTTCCCCCCACCCGCACGTAGTTCCTCGACTGATTCAAGCAACCGCTTAGCCCCTTGGGGATTCCGGAGTAGGTACGCTGTTTCTTCAAATGAGTGAAAATCGTCAAGCGAAAGGATGACAACCGGTTTGCCACGCTGACTGGTCACTACCACAGGAACGTGGTCTTCATTGACTGATCGCATGACATCTGCCAGGTGCTGTCTCGTAAATGTATAGGTCAAAGCATTCATAGCTATTATCTCCTTGGTTAGTATGTACATAACATAGTACATACTGGTTCATAAATCAAGAAAAGAACTCTAGTGAAGTTGCTTGCAACGAGCTGATAGCGACTGAAATCAGTTAGATAATCCCGTGCAAGGGGGAACCTGGGGCGGCAAGTGCGTCTATTTTACGCTCAACGGCGGGATCATCAATAAGAGGAGGCGCATGAAACGGCTTTATGCGGGCATCTATAACCAGTGGCCCGTTACACCCCCAATGCCTCCCTCTCGTCTCCGGATGAATGCCATAGACGTCGGTTGAGGGGTTGGAGCGGGTGAAGGTAACCCAGAGGAAGTTGTTCAGGGTATCTGCCGTGAAACTGCTGTCGTCGCAAACCACAATCAACGGAAAACCTTCCGGAAAGGAGCGTTCACTGTAGTAATTGCAGAACTCTGCGATGAGCTGATCCCCCTCCCCTCTCTCCTGGCGCGATGCAGGTCCCTGAATTGCCATAATTCCGGGGAGACATACAGTGGCAGGACCAAATCCGGTGGGGAGTTCAAGTCCGGCAGGGAGTTCGGTTGCGAGCTTGCGCCGTACCGGACCTGCGGCGGCGATCACAACCTTAGACCCCTCGTTCAGCCCTGAACCGCTGTAGTCAAGGGTATCAATGGTGGTGGCGGTCTGAAAATGAAGGGAGCTGCGCCAGTCAACCCGCTCAAGAATGTGACGGAGAAAAGCGGCAATATCATGAGTATGCAGCGCTGGTGCGTCTTCGTGAGCGGAAATCAGCAGGTATTTGGCAAGGGAGAGCTGCCCCTGACCAAGTATCGCGTTGGCAACTGTCAAGAGTTCCTGCGGCTGGCGCTTCGGTGAATACGGGACGTAACGCTCACTGGCAATGGCGAGCAGCAGCGGGTGCACACCGGCTGCATCAACCGCATGAACCTCTTTCACCCCGGAAACAACTGTAGGGATGAGCGGTCCGGTCAGTTCGTGTATGAAAGCGCCAAAGCTGGTATCTTCCTGCGGCGGGCGACCAACAGTGGTAAAGGGGAAGATGGCATCACGACGATGATAGACAGCCTCAACTTCCAGATAGGGAAAATCATGCGTCAGGCTGTAGTAGCCGAGATGGTCGCCGAATGGACCTTCCGGCAATGTTTTTGCCGGGTGGAGCACTCCGCAGATGCAGAAATCTGCTTCGGAGGAGACCGGCAGAGAATCTGGAACTCTCGTCATCGGTATGCGGTGACCGGCAAGAAGACCTGCAAATGACAACTCCGGCATACCTTCAGGGAGCGGCATGACTGCGGCAACCGTCATGGAGGGGGATCCCCCCAGAAAGATATTGACCCGCAACAGATCGCCACGGGCGATAGCCTCGGCATGATGCGCGCCGATGCCGCGATGAATCTGGTAGTGCAGCCCGGCCTGCCGATCCTGTTCATACTGATTACCCGAAATCTGCACGCGATACATACCGAGATTGGATTTTGAAAAACCGGGGTTTGACAGACTCTCCGTGTAAACCTGAGGTAGTGTTAGAAACGCACCTCCGTCTCTCTGCCATGAGACAAGCTGCGGCAGACCTGAAAGCGATGTTCTGCACTCCAGCACTGGAGCGGCGGAACTGCTGCGCGGCAGCAGATTATAGGCGGCAAACGGAGCTTTTACGGCATCAAGAGGGTGTTTAAGAAGCGTGAAGGGATTAATCTTGAGATCTACAAGACGGCGGATATCATCCAGAGTATCCCGAAAGATAAATCGGGTACGCTCCATAGTTCCGAATAGGTTGCCAAGCATAGGAAATTTACTGCCAACCGCATTGGTTAAGAGAAGCGCCGGCCCCCCAGCCTGATAGACACGGCGCTGCAGCGCGCCGATCTCAAGATAAGGATCTAGCGGTTCATCAATTTTCAGCAGCATTCCACGCTGCTCCAGATCTGCCACGCACTCCTGTAGATTTCTGTATCCCATTTCAGAACCCTGCTCTGCGTATTTTTGCCAGTATTATTTCAGTCAAACGGAGCTTTTCCCTCGCTTCAATTAAATCCTTACTGCTCGGTTCATCGTCTTTAAACAGTTCAATTCCACGCTTAAGTACGGTATCCGCCTCCGAATATTGACCCGTTTTATGCAGCCATCGAGCAAGCGCAATGAGATAATAGGATGTGCCTGGATCAAGTGATATCGCCTTACGAAGATCTCGAAGAGCATCAAGAGCCAGCCCATCTTTCTCCTCTTTTTTAGCTTTTTGATACTGCACAAGCGCAATTGCCTCCCTGACATCCTTACGGTCAGGTTCGCTATCCAGCCTGAGTTCGGTTTTCTCGAGAAAAGTGATTGCCTCGTCATGCCTGCCGCTCCGAACCAGAGCTGACATGGTGGCTGCTATGGAATCTTTATTTTTATAATCTATCTGCAATGCCTGGCTGAAATTATCCAGAGCAGCCTGATACTCCCCGCGCCCAAGGGCAGCGCGCCCTGTCTGGTTAAGTGAGCGGATCTGGTAATGATCAAATATATTTCGTACGGCTTCATCGTTGATGGAATTTATCCGAGCCTTATAGAGGTTGATAAATTCCTGATGCTGTCCGGTGCGCATATAGGCGTTTGCCAATGAAGTTAAATATGGATACAACCTGGCTGGCTGGCTGGAATACAGTTTGTCGGCAAGCTCGAGAGCTTTTTCAAAAAGACGCACAGCTTCAGGAGTTGCAGCCGTACGGGTAATTGCCATAGCCTTTGATCTGGTCAGCTGAGCTTCATACTCCAGTGACAGGCGTTGATATATTTCTGTTGCCGCAAAATTATCTTCCGACTGAACGAGTTTTATACGTGCGAGGTCAAAATTGCACTCTTTGACCGTAGCCTCCAGATGTCGATCACGAAGTTCTCCATTCAGCACAGGCCCTTTAATCTCGAATTTTATTGTATTACCTTCGGCTCGTTCGGGATCTGAATATGGATATCTGAGCGTAAGCGTACCATCAAGAGCAGAACCTTTTAACTGCGCGACAGTTACAGTATTTCCACCAAGATAACCGAAAAAAGGGGTATCAACTCCGTCGTCACCTATTATGAGAAAAATTTCGTAAACATTTTTCTGGTCTGAACACGCCCCTCCTGATGTTTTTACCACTTCAAGGCTGCCCTTAAAAAGACGTACCTCCGCAGAGACAGACAATGGTATCAGGCAGAGGGAGCAAATAAGTATAGTCTTTAGAAAAATCCGCATAAATCCTGCCTTAAAAAGATATCTTGACCGAGCGTAAGTTATCATTGTAATCAATAAAATACAATCTGGAGTTGCTATGCCACGCCGCACTATTTTTAAAAAAATTCTTATAATCACCCTAATGCTCTCCCTGCTGCCTCTGGTTGCCTCTTCTCTTATTCTATTGTTAAACCTTGAATCAACTAGCTCAAGGCTTACTTCAGAAATTGGAGACAAAGCTGACATACAGGCTTTGGAATCACTTCAAATGCGTGCATCCCAGGTAGCCGAGAATATGGCTGCGCTATTACGCAGCTGTGAAAATGATCTTATTTTCCTTTCCAGATCCCAGCTTGACACATCAACCTTACTGAATTTCTATGGAAGCCGAAAGGGGGAAATCTGGTATAGAACCGGTGGGATACCATCCCCTATCGAAGTACGGGATCAGTTGCCGTTATACCGCAACATTGCTCTGATTGACAGAAATGGCAGGGAAAAGCTTGTTATTACCGATGGTACGATTACACCCTCAACTGAGTTGAGAAACGTTTCAAACCGGAGTGAAACCGAATTTCTCAATGAAGATTATTTTGAGAGGGTTCGTAAGCAGCCTGGTAAAATCTATATCTCACATCTTACGGGATTCCACATTTCAAAAAATGATCAGCTAAACGGTGCAGCAGAACCGGAAGATGCTCTTGACGGCAAGCTGTATAAAGGGGTTATACGCTTTGCGGCAGCGCTTTTTGATAACCATGGCAATTTTAACGGCGCCATAGTTCTCTCTCTTGACCATCGTCATCTAATGGAGTTTACACAGCACATTGATTCAGGACACAATTTCTCTACTGTTTTTCCATCTTACAAAAGCGGCAACTATGCATTTATGTTTGATGATGAGGGCTGGATTATAACACACCCGAAATACTGGGATATAAGGGGCGTTGATCATCTGGGGAGGCTGATTCCGCCATATTCTGAATCATCAGGCAAATCTGATATTGAAAACGGCAGAATACCGTTCAACCTCGACTACGCAGGTTTTATCCATCCTAACTACCCTTTTGTTGCCAATCAGGTAAGAAAACATCAATCAGGTTTTGTAGATACTACAAATGTTGGCGGTGCAAAAAAAATCATGGCTTATGCTCCGATTTTATACAGCAGCGGAGATTACGAGCGCTACGGAATATTCGGCGGTATTACCATCGGTTTTCAGCTTGATGAATTTCAGAATACCGCCAGAAAAGGGAGTCGCCTGATTAATCAGCAACTGGGCGAGCACCGCCAACAGAGCGGTGTAATCCTGCTGATAACATCGATTCTTGCCGCAATTGCTGCATGGGCGCTTTCAGGTGGCATTACAAAACCTCTGCTTCAACTGACTGAGGGGGCAAAGAAACTTGCCGAAGGTGATATTAGCAGCCGCGTGACCGTCACCTCAACGGATGAAATCGGAGATCTTGGGAAAACTTTTAATTTTATGGCAGAGGAGCTGGAAAACAGAAAAAACAGCTTACTGGCGACTCTTGATGAACTGCAGCGTTCACGCATTGATATCCTGAATGAACGAAATTTCAAGGCGAGCGTACTTGAAAGTATTACAAGTGCAATAGTTACTATTTCGCCAACCGGAGTACTTACCTCTATAAATGGTGTTGGTCAGATTCTATTTCCTTATTCAACCTGGATTGGCAGAGATTACATCGAGGTTTTTGAGGATTGGCCGGATGTGAAAGACCGGATAGCTGAAGTGTTAGATAAAAACAGCGGATTCGGGCGGAATTCAATAATCAGAAGAATAGATGGTGAAACGGCATATTTCGACTTCGGTCTATTCCCTATTGGATCAAACGGAGAGATGGGTATTACAGTAACGCTTCGGAACGAAACCGAAAGAGAGCGACTTCGGGATGAGACGGTGCGATTGGATCGCCTGGCGTCATTGGGTAAACTCTCAGCAGGAATTGCTCACGAAGTCCGTAACCCTCTTACCGGGATTTCGCTTCTACTTGATGATCTTCATGACAGACCGGGGTTCAGCAGTGAAGACAAAGAAATGCTTGCGCGAGCGCTGTCAGAGATTGAACGTGTTGAGCGGCTTATCAGTGCGTTGCTCAACTACTCTTCTCCTGTTCGCACTTCGTTCAGAATGGGTGATCTGACCATCATCCTAAGTGACATTCTGCTCTTGATGAAAAGACAAGCAGAAAAGCAGGGTGTTCAACTGAATATAGAGTTAATAGATCTGCCGGAGTTTATATTTGATCCCGAAAAAATCAGGCAGGCGGTGATAAATATTCTGAAAAATGCGCTTGAGATGCTTGATTCAGGGGGGATTATTACTATTACTACCGACTTTAACGACACATCAGTAACCCTTGCAGTACATGACAACGGTCCCGGAATAGATACTGAGAGTCTACCTCTGATCTTCGAGCCGTTTTTTACACGCAAGGGGGCTGGAACAGGACTTGGTCTCTCAATAACCCAACGGATCATAGAGGAGCATCACGGTACTTTGACAGCTGTAAGTGACAGTTACAACGGCACCACCTTCAGGATTACACTGCTTCGCAATATCCGTGAAACATGAACATTACGAGACTGAAACTGCCGCGTACCCTACGACATTACTATAATCTCCGGCAACATCACCACTGTTTGAGTACGCCAGTAGCTCCGCATGATCCGCACCGAGCTTTATTGCCGCCTCAATCATTACAACAGCCGGTGCAACTCCGCACATTGTTATGTTG
The DNA here is from genome assembly GCA_028683855.1 of Desulfuromonadaceae bacterium. Lineage (GTDB taxonomy): Bacteria > Desulfobacterota > Desulfuromonadia > Geobacterales > Pseudopelobacteraceae > JACRCG01. The sequence continues at coordinate 47,646 of JAQUHA010000014.1, read as the reverse complement.
TTACGGTTACAGACCTCAAGCAGACCCTCAGCATCCAGCAGAAGTATTTTTCCCAGAGCCATATCATCTTTTGCCCGAACTGCAGCAGCTGATTCATAGTGCGTCATGTCTGAACTTGCCACTATCAGAACGTCGTCAGCATATTCATTAACAGCAGATGCAATCCCCTGACCGATAGCGCTCAGAGCAGAAAAATCGCCACGACCTATGCAGAGAACTGATATTGTAACATCAGGACGCAGATACTGAATGAATGGAAGTTGCACTTCAAGAGAGTGTTCCAGTTTATGTGCAGCCGTGTCAGATTTAAGATAGGGGGTATGTTTAAGCAGACAGGAGTTAAGCTTTACATTAATAGATGTTGTTCCAAGCGGCGTAAGCCATTCACCTTCGGGATAAAGCGCAGCAGGTTCACCGACACCATGATGGTTTGGTCCAATAATGAGTACAGTCCCCGGAATATCAATATTAGCGTATAGTTCACCGGCAACCGCGCCTGAATAAACATAACCGGCGTGCGGAGAGATAACCCCTTTAACTCGCGCTTTTAGAGCACTCTTTTTTGGGATCAATGCTGATAAATCGTCACGAAGCTGAACAGTATTGCCTGAATAAAACTGAGCTGCAACCGCCGGCTGACGACGCATGGGAAGCCCCCTCAAGAAAAGAAACTGATCAGCAGGTTTTTAGGCAGTTTAAAAGACTTTTATCAATGACAGACAACGCCAATAGCAGTTATTTTATGCATACCCTCCGCACTTCATGGATATCTGTAAGCCCCTGAAGTACCTTCAGGATACCATCCTGCTTAAGCGTTGTCATACCGTCAGTTGCCGCCTGATTTCTTACCAGATCGGTTTCTGCACGGCGCTTGATGAGAATTTTAAGATCGTTTGTACATTCAAGTACTTCATGGATACCAAGACGACCGCGATAGCCGCTATGACCGCAACTGTCACACCCTACTGCACTGTACATTGATACATCATCCAGAGACAATCCGGTAGCGGCAAACTCCTCCCGTCCATACTCATCTACCAGTTCATCAAACTCATCCTTTGACGGAGTCAGGCTTAGTTTACACTCTTTACAGAGTCGACGGGCAAGCCTTTGAGCAAGTATGCAGACTAGAGAATCAGAAAAACTGTAAGGATCAAGCCCCATTTCAAGCAGCCTTGTTACTGTTTCAGGGGCTGAATTGGTATGCAGAGTCGAAAATACAAGATGCCCCGTGAGTGACGCTTCTACCGCAGTACTGGCGGTCTCTTCGTCACGCATCTCACCAACCATGATTACGTCAGGATCCAGTCGCAAAAAAGAGCGTAGCGCTGCAGCAAATGTAAAACCTATGCGCGGATTAACCTGCACCTGACGAAGACCTGCCTGAGTTATTTCTACCGGGTCCTCTGCAGTCCATATTTTGCGGTTTGTCTGATTAATCTGAGCCAGTCCGGAATGAAGAGTGGTTGTTTTACCTGAACCGGTTGGGCCCACAACAAGAATCAAGCCGTGCGGTCTTGTCAGAGACTCCATGAAGACGCTTTTATTTCGATCTGTCAAACCAAGGTCGTCGAAACTTATTGGATCACCGCTTGCCAATACACGGATTACTACATCCTCCAACCCCCCGACTGTTGGCATAGTTGCTATTCGTAACTCAATATCCAGCGGACCGAATTTTTTGAAATCAATTTTACCGTCCTGCGGTTTTCTCCTTTCAGCAATATCAAGATCCCCCATAATCTTTAGACGTGAAGGGAGAGCAAATTTGTACTTGTACGGTATTCTCTGATAAATTGAGCACTGCCCATCAACTCTTGTACGTACTACAACATCATTTTTACCCGGATAAGGCTCGATGTGTATATCAGAAGCCTTATTCATGCAGGCATCATAAATGATCTTATTAACCAGCTTTACAATTACACTGTCTTTCTCAGTAACCTTTTTTGTTTCCTCTGCAACCTCCGGCTCATCTCCATCACCAGTTTTGCTCAAGAGATCTACAATACTGTCCGGACCCAGATCAATACTGAGTTCAACAGCCTGACTCTCGGTTTTGCCTGTCTCAATATTGTAAAGGCGCTTGATTGCAGCCGCTATATCTGACTCTGTAGCTATTACAGACAGAAGCTTCAGTCGGATACTATCTTCCAGCTCACGAGTATCGTGAGCTTTAAGTGGCTGAGCCATAGCGAGTGTTAATGTGTTACCGATTTTGGAAATGGGTGCAATTCGTTGCTTTTGTGCATAGACTGCACTGATATAACGTGCGAGACTCAGATCGAGCATTGACGGATTGATCTGAATGAAAGGCATATCATACTGACTTGCGATGGCTTTAGATAAGGTTTCGTCATCAATATACTTTAATTTCAAAAGGGCTTGTTCAAGAGAGATGTTCTGCTGTTTGCTTGCTTCGCGGGCTCTGGAAATTTTCTGCTGATCCAGTATTCCGTTTGCAAGAAGAATATCGGCAAGTTTTCTACGTTTGTTTTTCTGATCAAGCAGAAGACTCAGGTCATTCTCTTTGATAAACCCAAGCTTACAAAGAAGCTGACCAACCGGCTGATCAGGAAACACTTTCTGTAGATCCAGTGCTTCAAGAAGCTGTTCCTGAGTAATAAGCTTCTGCTCAACCAGCAGCTCTCCAACTTTTTTTATATTCATACTCTCAACACTCCCCGTACAAACAAAAAACGCCCACCCCTGTTTAATAAGGTAAGAGCGTTATAGCAGACAAGCCAATAAAATCAAACTGTTTCAATTACTATTTAATGGAAAATCCATTTTCTGAAACTAGATCTCTGAATATTCTATCCATAGCACGATCAGTTAAAAATATACCACCGCCCGGGAGTGTTGAATCATCCAGCTTAAAACCTGACATCTGTAGTGAATACCCTGATGATTTATCCTGAATAAGATTGTGCCGGGCATACAAACCTTTGATTTTCATTCTTGAAATAATTTTCTCTGCGACTTTTTTAAAATCATCACTGGCTTCGAGAATAACGACATTATACCCCTTTGTTTCAAGAATTCTGAACAGAGTATAATTCACAGGGTCACCATCAAAGCTTGTAACAACAAAACGCTTTCCAGCCCGCTCAAAATATCGTTCAGCATTTACAGAGAGTGATATACCATTATTTTCCGCAGCAAAAACATCCAGATTTCGATTTCGTTCAGATGAGACTGCAAATGCTGAAAGTATTGAGTCAATCATTTCTGACTGATTATTTGCAGATATGTAGTGTATGGTGCGCGAATCGCGTTGCGCAAATGGCTTGAGAGAGGCGAAAGGTTCATAAACGGTAAAACCCCCTTTTTTTAAGAACTCATTCAGAGTAGGCGGGAGCGATCTCCTGCTACTGTTAAGCAGTAATACATCCTGATTGATCAAGCTTTCAGGGGTCTTTTCAACTTTAAAGTCCGCTTTTACTGAAAGTTTAGGGTCATAACCGAATTCCATACTGTAATTTTCTTCAACAGAGTAGAAACCGGCAGCTCCGAGCAGAGATCTCATAAACTGTTTAGTACCGGATGGTGGTTCAGAAACAATCCGCAATGATGAGTCTTTATCTTCGATCAGCGATTTTACAAGCGGGGGAATTGTACCATTTTGATCAAGGATTATCCGTCCACCATCCATCTTGGCAAAAGTTGGATAACGGGAAGGATCAAGAGAGAGGGAAAAATTGGGGGTTTTAATAGAAATCGGTGCCTGCTGCTCTTTCTTAGCCGGCACAATTTCACTCCAGACATCATGCACTTTAGTAACAATTTCATGCTCTGAAAGAGCAGTTATTGGAGCTTCAAGCTTAAACCGCTGTTCAGGAACCGAGTCTGAACCGACCGTTGTTGATTGCTCTTCATTTATAGAGTGCGAGGATTTAATCGAGCCGTCAGAATTTCGACGAAGAGGTGGAATAATTATTTTGCTTCCGACTTTAAGGCGTCTGATATCATAAATGTTGTTTTCACGCTTTATATCCTCAACAAAAGACTCTGCATCATCATTGCTCAGATTATAATCACGCATCAATATTTTGAAGATATTGTCACCCCGTTTTACAGTGTATACATCCCCACTTGCCGCGCCAGCCAGGTCTCTGCGATGAGTACGCTGTTTTACTGCTCGATTTGGCAATTTTTCTGTTTTAACGACAGACCCGGAAAGGGTGACTGTATCAAGTTCAAAACGCGGGTCCATTGCTGCAAAGACATTTGATACGCAGAAAGAAAGGAGGACAAATAAATATATTTGTGAAAACTGCGGCTTTAAAAAAAGTAGCATTTAGTCTCCATGCAGAAACTCTTAAAACTATGAATGTTAAACATTAGCAGAACTAACGACCGGTAAAGAGAAAGAGATCAGTTGAGTGACACAACAAAAGCTTTTGTCACGCCGCCTTTCCTGTATATCAGGATATCATGTTTATTCTGGATTCTGCCACTATCAATATGAAAACCTGCTTTTGTTTTTTGAGACGTAACTTTGTATTCCTGACTACCGGTAAATTCCTGCAGTATTGATTCGATAAATTCGTCCTGTATAATCTGTTTTTTAACTGAAAGAACCTGTATTGCTTTAATTTTACCTGAATCCTTAAAGACTCTGAATTCCGCCTTCTTTCCAAGGTATCTCTCCCATCCCGGATTTTTTGCCGAGTATGAGCTGTCTTTGCCTTCTGTTGGAATAAAGCTCGGCATCGCTGAAGCAACAGCGCCGGTTTTTTTGTCAGGTACAGCAGCAGACGCAGAGACCTTTTTTTTCGTACTCTCAACTGGTATAACCTTAGCCGGAGCAGCGAGCTTTGACGAAGTTGTAGAAACATTATTTTTAACAGAGCTGGTTGATCCGGGTGGATGCTTTAAAAAATACCAACCGGCACCTGCACAGGAAAGAATTATAAGGGCGCTTGCGACAGTTCTATTAAAAAATCTGGATTCAGATCGATAATTATCTTCAAAGGCTAGAAGCAGATCCTCAGGTATAGTCTCATCGGATGCAGGTTTATCATTCTTAATAACAAACTCAGCTGCCTGAGGCGCCACAGGTGGGTCAGCTTTCTTGGGCACAACAGCGGGCGATTTAAGCGGCGCACTAACCTGCTGTTCAGAAGGTTTTGGAGCAGTCGGAGCAACCGGAGCGGCCTTCGTACGAACAGATTGCTCTTCATTTAAGCTCTTGCTTGCATTAGCAAGCAGTAGATCAGCCAGTTCGTCAGTAGTAGGTTGTACTTTTTCTGAAACCACATTAGCAGATCCGTCAGAAGAGCTAATTTTACGTTTCTCTGAATCAAGAGGGGAAGAGTCGGCAGGACAGATAGCTTCCCCGACTGCTGGAACTTCGTCAAGATGCGAAAAGCCGGACTTCTCAAGATCTGACAACAGATCGTCAACAAGCTTGTCTGCATCCTCACGCGATTCATCAGAAAAACTCCCGACTGATAATGGTTTTTCAGGGTGTATACAGACCCTTTCCCACTGATCGCCAAGCAGCATTTTGAGAGTATTTTTCACATCTTCAGCTACCACTTCATTAGATTTTGAGAGATCAATAAAATGGGCATAAAGACCTTTCACCATCTTTGCACTACCGCTGCCAGTATGAAGCAGAATGAACGTAGGAGCACTGTTACCAAGCAACATCTGAATGTGCCTGGCTACACTCTCACCGGTAACACCGCCAATCTGATCCTGAATACAGACTGTTGCAGGACGTTTCTCGAAAACATTTTTAAGCCCCTGATCAAAATCGGCAACGACATCGATGATGACTTTTAAGCCAGGCTGAAGAATGGTTTTAATGTTTTCAATCTTGGAACTGTCTGATATTAAAAGTAAGTTAAGCATGAGATACCTTTAAATTTAAGTGGGTTTTATTTACACTTACTCTTCTTAATTGTCAACAGCAATAGAAAACATACGTTATAAGCAAACTTTATAAACTCAAAACATAAAAGCTTTACCTATTATCTCAATCTGCTGCTCAGCGTTAATATGATGAGAGCCTACAGCTGGACATGAATCTGCCGCTCGACCTATATAATTTAATGTAACAGAGAGCTTTCTGAACTGTCGCTCAACAAAGTACCATGCGCCCATATTCTCAGGCTCTTCCTGAACCCAGCTGAATCGACACTCTGAGTTACATAGTTCAACAATCCCAAGTAACTCGACGGTATCTAAAGGATATAACTGTTCAATACGAACTATAACAGTATCCACCACGCCCGCCTTGACAAGCTCTTCCTGAAGCTCATAGAATATTTTACCACTGCAGAAAAGCAGTTGCCTTGCCGTAGAAATGTTACCGTTGGAAACTATACATTTTTTAAAACTTCCTTCGCTGAATTCAGAGATACTCGAAACAGACAAAGGATTGCGCAGAAGACTTTTCGGGGTGAAAACGATAAGCGGTTTTCTAAATGTCTGAAGCATCTGCCTCCGCAAAAGGTGGAACATCTGTGCCGGAGTAGACGGGCATACAACAAACATATTTTCGTTTGCACAAAGCTGCAGAAAACGCTCTATACGGGCGCTCGAATGTTCAGCCCCCTGCCCCTCATATCCATGTGGAAGCAGCAATATCAAACCGCTGGCTCTATTCCATTTAGTTTCACCGCTGGATATAAATTGATCTATTACAACCTGTGCTCCATTGGCAAAATCTCCAAACTGCGCTTCCCATATTGTAAGACATTTTGGATTTTCCAATGAGTAACCATATTCAAAACCCATAACACCAAATTCTGAGAGCAAACTATTCCAAACCTGAAAAACCGCCCCTTCACGCGCAACTGATTCAAGAGGTTTATAATTATACTCGCTGCTGCCATCTACCAGCACACAGTGACGATGATTAAATGTACCACGCTGCGAATCCTGTCCTGACAAACGGACAGAATAACCCTGGTCAAGAAGGGTGGCGTATGCAAGCGTTTCGGCGTTACCCCAATCAATCCCCACACCTTTTAAAACCGCTTCAAAACGTTTCTGTATAAGTGTCTCAATTTTTTTATGAGGTGAAAACGAGGCAGGCAGCGCAGCAAGCCTCCTTGCCAATGTTACAAGTTTTTCAGTTGCAACTTCCGTTTCAACTGCTGCATTTACATATTTCTTCTGAAAATCACTCCAACGATCAGCAAAACCAACAGCTACATCCTTCGAGGGGAGATTAAAGGCAGTTTCCAGAGCATTATTAACATTCTGTTCAAGCATCTCGAGCCTGTTGGCTGAAATACCGCACTCTTTAGCAAGATAGGCTGCATACATGAAGTTAACGGGAGTACGTGCTGCAATCTGCCCATACATTTTAGGCTGAGTGAATGCCGGTTCGTCCCCTTCATTGTGACCATGACGACGGTAGCAGATAAGTTCTATAACTACATCACGCTTGAATTCTCTGCGATATTCCATTGCAAGCCCCACCGCCTGCATTGCAGCTTCAGGAGACTCCCCCTGAACGTGGAAAATAGGGCAGGAGAGCATCTTGGCAACATCTGTCGCGTAATTTGTGGATCTTGCATCCTTTGGAAGCGTCGTAAAACCTATCTGGTTATTAAGCACCAGGTGTATTGTGCCACCGGTTGAATAGCCGGCCAGTCCCGACATATTCAAAACTTCCATTACACTGCCCTGCCCTGCAAAAGCAGCGTCACCGTGAATCAGTAGGGGGAGTACACGGGAATTGCCATTAGTACCATACCGATCCTGTCTGGCTCTGCTTTTACCCTCAACTACAGCATTTACTGCTTCAAGGTGACTCGGGTTTGCAGCAATTGTGATGTGCACGCTCTTCCCATTAGCATCAACATCAGATGAATAGCCTTTGTGATACTTAACATCCCCGTCACCGGTGAAACCGAGCGAGTTGAGTTCCCTGAATTCGGCAAAAATTGTCTGATAAGGCTTGTGTAAAATATGTGCCAGAACATTCAATCTACCCCTGTGCGACATACCCATAACTATGTCGGTAATGCCAGATTCCGGAGAGCTTGAAACAATCCGATCCATAACAGGAATAAGAATCTCTCCACCTTCAAGCGAAAATCTTTTCTGCCCAATGAATCTTCTATGCAGAAAAGCCTCAAACAGGGCTGCTTTATGCAGCATTTCAAGAATATGCAATTTTTCATCAGCTGTGAGATTCGGATGATTACGACTCGGTTCCATCCTGTCTATCAACCATTGGCGTTCATCCGGATTTTCAATATGCATGAATTCAACGCCTATTTCGCGGCAGTAGGTTTCTCGCATTGTATTCAAAATTTCAGCCAGTGTTGCTCTCTCTTTTATAAAGCGCCTGCAGACAAATTGCTTTTCCAGGTCTCTCTCTTCAAGTCCAAAATTGGATAGCTCCAACTGTGGATGAGAAATTCTGCAACTGGATAGAGGATCCGTACAGGCTATGAGATGTCCTATGGAACGGTAGCGGTATATGAGAGACTGGACACCGGACAGTTTCAGCGCAGCGGTTTCATCAAACTTATTATTCAGAGAAGTCGGCAAATCCATACCAAGCTCAAAACCGGAAAATAAGAATCGCCACTCCTCTGGAACTGAATCTTCCGATCTCTGCCACTTACGGTAAAGAGCATCAAGCTGCTCACCTGAAACTGCGGCTAGAAAATTCTCTATCATTTAATTGTATCTCCGTTAAAACCAGAAATCTCATTTTCAGCTTTTACTAACAGATCTCGCAGATTAACCCCTTTAAGACTATCCATACCGCTATTACATACCTGTTTTACAATACGTTCGGCAAGCTGCATGACAGGAGTCTCAGCCTTGATTGAAGAGGTACCACGAAGCAGTGATACAACTGCTGCAAGCTGTACGACTGATGAGTCACTTGCAGGCAACCAACCGGGCTCATCTCCAGAGGTGGTTACCAGATTGCCCGATTGCCTGAACTCTTCAAATATTGGCTCAAGAAGCAAAAGAGGTACATTCAGTTCATCAGCCAGAAGTTGTGATGAGGGTGCTCTGCCGCCTTTCTGAAAATGCAGATTAACCTGAAGCAGCAAAGCTATGGCAAGCTGTTCCCTGTCTACTGTAGATAGACGTGTATCAGTATTCAGCGAAATAAGATGGCTTCTATGCTGATGGGCAAATACTATCTCAAGACCAAAAAGCACTATCAACCAGCTTGTATATATCCAGACCAAAAACACAGGAACAGCAGCCAGGGTGCCATATATAGCATTATATTTTGCAACCCCTATCTGAAAGTGAAAGTATCCCCACTGAGCCAACTCCCAGGCTGTACCTGCAATCACCCCTCCTGTTACCGCGGAAAGAAAGCGGACCTTGATGTTGGGTATGAAAATGTACATGAAAACCATTGCAATCCAGACGCTCAGATAGGGGAGGAAGCGGAACAGGAAAAGTATTGCATCACCTATATACGTGTTCTGAACAAGCCATTGCAGCAACCACTGGCTCTGTAGAGAGGAGGTCATGCTTGTAGCTGCAAGAAGGAGAATAGGACCAACAATGACAACACCAAGATAATCACTGAAACGTCTGTGAAGCGATCGGGTTTCACTTACCCCCCATACGGCATTAAACGCCTCCTCTATACTCCCCATAAGCGAGACCACAGTAAGAACGAGCATTACAAGACCGATGGCTCCCATCGACTTCATGTTGGTATTGTTCACATAAGCGATAATACGCGAAATAGTCTCCTCTGAATCTCCAGCCAGCTGCTGCAATAGCGGTTCAAGCGCATTTTGTGCACCAAGACCTTTGAGGACTGAGAAAGCAATAGCAAGAAATGGAACAAGAGAAAGTACTGTCGTATAGGTTAGTGCGGAGGCACGAAGCGCACCTTTATGGATCGCGAAATTATTTAGAATCAGATGTATAAACTGAAGAGAAGTTGAGATACGCCCCTTAAGACCGAACCAGTCATCGGGTTTATCCGTCTTAATAAGGTGTTGGAATTTAATGTTCCTCATTATCTATCCCGTTTATCTGCTCCGGAGCTTTACTGCCCGGGATTTTATAATAACTTTCAAGCATATAGCCAATTTAATATGAACAAGGTTTATAATCTGAAATCAGATATTAATAGTTTCTCCGGGGCGTAACCGCCTCTGTTCGTCTCTGAACGGTCTCTCGATTGCTGCGGAGAGCAGATAAAAAAACAGGCAGACCATTAAAGAGATACCTATAAAAAGAGGGGTAAGACGAATTTTAAAATCATTCTTGAGCGGCGAGAGAAGCAGACCGATGGTTATTAGCAGAACACCGTAAACTCCTATAGCTGCTGCCCAGAAAATACCGAGACTATACAAACGATTCTCAGCAGAGAGAGAGAGCGATAATATTTCCGATACCTGCACATGATAAAAACTTGAGATTATTATAAGTATCAAGGCGGTTGCCACAAAACGCATACCATTTCTTACGGTAGTTTTACGCACACACACCCCAGATCAAGCACACCACGAAACATCACCAAGCCCCAAACGGAGGACTTCCGGTTTATCCCCTATCAGACTGACAACAGAACTGACATCAGTAGCCAGGATACCGCCGTCGATAACATAGTCTATCTGTTTACCAAAAGTGTCAGCAATGTTGCGCGGATCACCTTCAGGCTCTTCTCCTGAAATATTTGCGCTGGTTGTAATTATTGGATTACCGAGTGCTGAAACAATATCACAACATATTTTGTTATCAGGCATACGAATTCCGACCGTTTTCTGGCGTGTCAACAGAAGATCCGGCACCTCTCTGGTAGCCTCGAATATAAACGTATAAGCACCTGGAAGATATCGCTTTATTATCTTAAATGCAGAATTGCTCACGCGAGCATACTGAGAAATTTCAGAGAGCGATGAACAGATAACCGAAAATGGTTTACGACGGTCGCGCTGTTTCATAAGGTAGATTCGTTCGATACTTTTTTTACAAAATATAGAGCAGCCTATGCCGTAGGTAGTATCTGTCGGGTAGGCGATTACCTTACCATCTTTAAGGCTTTCAACTATACGTGAAATTTGGTGGGGTTTTGGATTATGCGGATTAATTTCCAGTATCATTAATGGTTCCTCTGTAATTACACATCGTCTAAAGTTTCAGTAATTTCTTCCAGCTCAGAAATATCCTCTGCTTCAGAGCCTGAATAATCCTGCACATCACGCAATTTACGCTCAATAACTCTGGTGCGGCTTGCTGCCTGATCAATATGATTGCCGGCTTCCAGCAGTTTTTTACGGGTTTTATCGAGAGTAACTCCGAACTTTGAGAACTCGGTACGCACAGCACCAAGAAGATTCCAGACTTCAGCCGAACGTTTTTCGATAGCAAGAGTCCTGAAACCCATCTGCAGACTATTAAGAAGAGCTGCAACCGTTGTTGGACCGGATATCACTACTTTAAAATCACGCTGAAGAGACTCAAAGAGTCCAGGAAGACGTAACACCTCGGCATACAACCCCTCTGTAGGGAGAAACATAACTCCGAAATCTGTTGTATGAGGTGGGTCAAGATACTTGTCACGAATCATCTTTGCCATTTCGCGCACAGAATGTTCAAGCCGTTTTCTGGAATCTGCTGCCGCTGAAACATCTGCCGCTTCAACGGCATCAATCAATCTAAGATAATCCTCCTGCGGAAACTTTGCGTCTAAAGGCAGCCAGACCATACCGTCTGTTGTACCGTCACGACCCGGAAGTTTCAAAGCATATTCCACACGTTGACCGCTGCCTTTCCTTGTTTCAACATTAGAGTCATACTGTCCGGGGGCTAAAATCTGCTCAAGTAGACTCCCTAACTGGATCTCTCCAAAAGTTCCGCGCGTTTTAACATTGGTCAGCACTTTTTTAAGATCACCGACACCGTTTGCAAGCGTCTGCATCTCCCCCAGACCACGTTGTACAAGCTCAAGACGTTCACTCACAAGCTTAAAGGAGTCGCCAAGACGTTTTTCAAGGGTATCGTGCAGTTTTTCATCCACGGTAACCCGCATCTGTTCAAGCTTGAGTGAATTATCCTCCTGAATAAGTTTTAAACGGGCGTCAACTGCATCGCGTAATTTGTCAAGCCGCTCCTCGTTACTGGCAGTCAGACTTTTCAATTGGGATGAAAACAGCTCCAGCTGATTCTTCTGAAGACCGGCAATATCAGTCATTCGTCTGGAGAGTGAGTCACCAAGTAAGGCAATACCTGCTGTCATCTCTTCACGTGTCCTGCGAGAATTTTCCTGAGACTCCCCACGATTTAGCGCTAGCTCTTCTCTCAAAAGTCGTTCATGACGTTCAAGTATTTTTTCGACAGCGTCAGTTCTATTTTGAAGTTCTAAACTCTCCGAATTGCCACCTCTGTTTCTCATTAACAGCAGACAAAGAGAAGCAGAGCAGAATAATAAAAGCAAAAAAATGGAGTATGCCAAAACTTCAGTCATATATGTTTTGTAACCCATCTGGAGAGCGTTGCAAACTCCTCCAGCGAGAGCGTCTCTCCTCTTCTTCTGCCATCAATACCACAGACATCAAGCAGTTCGAGACAGTTGATTTTTTTTGCAAATTCCGCAGATTTAAGACAGTTGACAAGGGTCTTGCGACGCATCGAAAAAGCAATTTTAACAACTGATCTGAAAACATCTTCATTACCAACTTCAGCGCGCGCCTCTGAACGCGGTATAAAATTAAGTACTACCGAATCGACTTTGGGACTCGGATGAAAGGAACCGGGGTGAACTACAAAAGCACGGCTGATGTCAAACCAGAGTCCAAGCAGCACGGTTGTAACACCATACGCCGAACAGTCCGGGGGAGCAATAAGACGGTCACCAACCTCTTTTTGAAGCATAAGAGTCATTCTCGATATTCTGTTATGAACTCCGTAGAGACGAAAGAGAACTTCCGTTGAAATATTATAGGGGAGATTTGCAACAACATTCCATCTGTCGGCTCTTTCTGCAAGTAGGTCAGAAAGATCAACTTTCAACACATCACCATCGATTACTCTAACATTCCTCTGATCTTTAAACTGTTCTTGATGCCAGGATGCCAGTGCATGATCAAATTCTATGAGTACAAGTTCTCCAGCGCACACGGAAAGTGTAGCAGTCAAAGCACCTCGACCGGGACCTATTTCAAGTACTGACTGACCCTGTCTGATTTCAGCTGCCTGAATAATTTTATCGATTACATTGCCATCAACCAGAAAGTTCTGACCAAGTGATTTTAAGGGACGACGAACAGCAGACATCTAAAACATCTCCTTTATACTATCCATATTCCATGTTGCAGTTACATCCAGAGTATTAGGAGAAACTATACCTTGCGATAGATAATAATCTCCCGGAACAGCAATCATTGCAGCATTATCTCCACACAATGAGGGCGAAGGAATATACAGTTCAACGCCAAGCTTATCTGATAACAATGACATTACGCTACGCAAACCACTATTGCAGGCAACTCCTCCAGCGACGACAAGACGTTCCGCGCCGGTCTGACGAATGGCTGCTTCTGTTTTTGCCGTCAATACATCACATACTGCATTCTGAAAAGATGCACAAAGATCGTTAGCAGCCTTACCGGGTATTATGACTGGATTTTTCATAACATATTGAAGTACAGCTGTTTTTAAACCACTAAAGCTGAAGTTAAGAGTGCCGTCATGGAGAAGCGGGCGCGGAAGTTTGACCGCATCAGGATTTCCGCTCTGAGCCATTTTATCTATTACTGCGCCACCCGGATAAGGCATCCCCATTATTTTAGCACTCTTGTCGTAAGCTTCTCCGGCTGCATCGTCAATGGTTCTGCCAAGCGTAGAATATTGTCCGAATCCTTCGACGTAGTAAAGATGCGTATGACCTCCGGAAACAACCAGTGCCAGAAAGGGGAAAGCTACCGGCTTTTCCAGAAAACCTGCAAAAATATGCCCCTCAATATGATGAACACCAATCAAAGGTATCCTGAGGGCGGCGGCAATTGATTTGGCTGCCGAAAATCCGACCAGCAGGGCACCTGACAGCCCTGGACCACGGGTAACAGCCACCCCATCGAAAGCATCCATGCCGACTTCAGCAATATGAAGAGCTTCTTTTATAACCGGAGTAATTGACTCAAGGTGTTTTCTTGACGCAATTTCAGGTACTACACCACCATATTCAGCATGAATGGCTATCTGGGAGGATACTACTGAGGAGAGAATTTCACGACCGCCACGTACAACTGCGGCGGCTGTTTCATCACAGGAAGTTTCAATTGAGAGCAGAAGCATTTACAAAAGATTGGCGGCCAGCTCTGCAAGTTCGGAGCGTTCGCCTTTGTTAAGAGTTACGTGAGCGGCAATCCGCTGCCCCTTGAATTTTTCCACAAGATAGGTAAGACCATTACTCGACGAGTCAACATAAGGATTATCTATCTGGTATGGGTCACCGGTCAGAACAATTTTCGTCCCCTCACCAGCCCTTGTTACAATAGTTTTTATTTCATGTGGAGTCAGATTTTGTGCTTCGTCAACGATAAGATACTGATTCGGTATGGAACGACCACGGATGTAGGTTAATGGTTCTATATCCAACAGCCCCATCGCCATTAACTCTTTGTAGCCTTTGCTGTGACGCTTTTCAGACTCATGCCCTGAAATAAGCAGCTCTACATTGTCAAAGATAGGTTGCATCCATGGCGTCAATTTTTCTTCAATATCGCCGGGTAGAAAACCCAGATCTTTACCCATTGGGAAAACAGGACGGGAAACCAGCAATCGATTATAAGCATTCTCTTCGGCAGTTTTATGAAGTCCAGCGGCAATAGCAAGCAGCGTTTTGCCTGTACCTGCCTTACCAACAAGTGTTACCAGCTTAATAGTGTCATCCATCAGAACATCTAAAGCAAAAGATTGTTCCCTGTTACGAGGGAAAAGACTCCAAATTCCCTCTTTAGGAACTTTTTTTACCGGAATAATCCGGCTGTTGTCAGGGTCATTACGACAGATAGCTGAATGATTGGGGTTTGCGCTGTCCACAATCGTTATAAACTCGTTGCACTCCAAGTCGGGTGGAGCTTCTATCCAGCCCTGACCATAAAAACGGTCTACCGCCTCTGATGACACATCAACTGTTCTTGTGCCTGAATAAAGATCCTGAATATCAACCTTATCGGATTCGTAATCTTCAGCCATAAGACCTATAGCATCAGCCTTTATACGAAGGTTGGAATCTTTGGTTACAAAAATAGTGATCGCATCAGCAAAGCGGTCTCTAACTTCCTGGGCAACCGCAATAATACGATTGTCACCATTATCAACCCTTAGATCAAGCGGAAGATTCTTAAAATATTTTTCCGCAAACATCTCTATTCGCAGAGTTCCTCCGCCAGGCATTGTTACGCCACCGGCAAGTGACCCTTTCTCACGCATGGAGTCCAGAATTCTTGAGACCATCCTCGCATTACGTCCTGTCTCGTTCATATCTTTTTTAAAACGATCGACCTCTTCAATTACAGTAATCGGGATAATAATGTTGTTGTCCTCAAACTTGAATAATGACTGAGGGTCGTGAAGCAGTACGTTGGTGTCTAAAATAAAATTTTTCATAATCTCCTCTAGTTGAACAGACCTTAACTTTAATATTCACCAAAACAGACTTATTTTTCTATAATTTGAACTGTAATACCCTCTAGTTTACCAAGTAACTTAATCCATACATCGCGGTTACGATACTTAGCGCTTAGAATAACTTCACCATCTTTATTTATTGCCGAAAGCACACTCTCAGGCGAATCATTTACGGCAAAATAGGTATAAATGCCGGTTTTATAGAGCTGTTCCTTGGTAAACGGTTTTTCAGGAGCAAGGGAACAGGATACAAGAACTAAAATGGACAATAACAAAGCTGACAATGTTTTCATGTCAGAACTCCTCTTGATGATATTTTTCACTCTGATTTTCGTAATTTATGCGTGCATTGTACAACTGCATCAACAAAGAATGCAATCTCTTCCCTTGTATTGAACCAACCGGGACTCATTCTAAGTGTACCGCCTGGAAGGGTTCCTAATGTCTTATGAGCCAGAGGAGCGCAATGAAGACCAGCCCTGACCGCAACATCAAAACCATGATCAAGTTCGGCGGCTAATAAAGCAGAGTCTACGCCTGAAACAGTAAAAGATAATACAGAACAACGACAGGAAGGATCTTCGGGACCGTATACAGTCAAACCCTTAATTTTTCTAAGTGCCTGTTCCGCTTGATAAAGTAAGGATTGATCATGATCATGTATATTTTCTATTCCTGTCTGAAGAATAAATTGTATCCCAGCCTGCAACCCCGCAATCCCGGAGAGATTATGTGTCCCTGCCTCAAATCCGTCAGGAACTATTAATGGTTGTTCAGTTGCAGTTGAATAGCCACCGGTTCCTCCCTGAATAATAGGTTGCAGTTCAATACTGTTTCCTACATATAAAAGACCTGTTCCTGAAGGACCAAGCAGACCCTTATGACCTGGTACTGCCAATAAATCTACAGGCAGTTTTTCTACATTAATAGGAAGGTAGCCTGCCGACTGAGCGGCATCAAGCAGAAAGAAAGCCCCAACCTCTCTACATAAATCGGATATCTGCTGAATCGGTTGAATTACTCCGCATACGTTTGAAACATGGGCAACTGCTATTAATCTTGTATTTTCCTTAACAGCATCTCTGAGATCACTGACAGAAACAACTCCATCACCCCGGGCAGTTACAATTGTCAATTCAACTCCCTTTGATTCCAGAGCATAAAGCGGTCGCATCAGAGAATTATGCTCCATGGAAGTAGTAATCACATGATCCCCCTGCTTTAAACTACCCTTTAATGCAAGATTGAGTGAGGCAGTGGCATTATGAGTAAAAATAATCCGTGAGGAGTCTGAAATCGAAAACATTTCTGCAGCTGACTCGCGAGCGTTAAATACGATACGCCCCGCCTCAAGAGACTGGCGATAACCGCCTCTCCCAGGTGACGCGCCTACGTTACGCATTGCATCTAAAACTGCTTCATAGACAGTATCAGGTTTCGGATATGATGTGGCAGCATTGTCGAAATACATTAAAATCTCCGTACTATGGCAGGAGTTGCGGTTTTTCGTTCAACCAGGGGTAAATCTGAACAACACCGCTGTTTTTATTTTTAGCGGCATCATAAATCTTTCCATAAATAAAATCTCTATCGCCCCCGCCCCACCAATTCTGACGGGCTGATACGACTTCATTCCCTGCATTGTAAAGATTAAAACCAGTATTTGCAGAAAATGCATTATTGAAAAGAAGGGATCTGCCGTCTTCAACACGAAGAGCATCTTTTTTATTCTCTGAAAAGAGACATCTCTCTATTCTAATACGTGCGTCATTCAGATGAAGAGCTGTATCTCTGTTTTGAAGAAAAGCTGACATGAATATTTGCCCCTCACCCCCTTTTAACTGAGCCCCAACAGCATTAGCAGCGAATTCACCATCGGTTATTTTAACCCGTGATTCAGTTGAATTAATGCCAAAACGCTTATTGTTCAAAAGTTTGGGAGATACAAGAACAAAGGCTGATCTGTTAAAAATTAGACCATCCTTGCATGAATCAACTGATATATTCTTACCCTCAAATTCGCTGTCAAAAATTAGTGCGCCAGTTTCTGAACCGGATATTCTGAAGTCCTCAGCCTGAACGACTCCATCCTGTGATGAAAAAGCGGTCTCTGCGTGCAGTATTGATACACCTTTCAAGGTTATCGTTGAGAAACGTACATCTATGCCTACATCAACATTTTCTATACGGGACTGTTCAATCACATTACGTTTTGCCGTCGAAATAAAAACCAAACCACCCCAAGCGGCACGTGACATTTTTGAAAACTCAGAAGTAAAAACTACAGGCCGCTCAACGGTCCCGGCAGCATGGAGTCTACCTTGAATCACAAGGTTTGAAAGACGTGATTCCGTTGCAGCCGCAAACCTTATTACAGTACCGGGTTCGATTCGCAAAGTTGAGTGTGGAGCAACAACAACCGACCCACGAACTAGAACTGTGCCGCGCCAAGTCACATCTTCCTTCAAAATTGCGCTGTCGTATACAGTGCCGGAATTTTCAGCTGCAGACGCAACTGATCCTAGAAACAAAAAAACAATTAATGAAATAAGGGTTTTCACTTAAAGCTCCAAAAAATAACCGTCTGCATAACTAGCATGATTACTCAAAGCTGTAAATTCAATGTTATTTATTATGATAAATATTCTAAGCCGATATTTTGAATTCAAGAGCTTTCCAAGTTGTTTCAAGACGTTATATTTCGAAAAATAAATTTGTTGACAGCACATACATGTTGTGGTTTATTTCACACCCTTCCACAAAATATTGTGGTTTATGATTTTATATCTTCAAGATTTCCGTATTATCTATTGTTTGGCTATAAACATACAAGGAGTTGAGTTATGAAAAAAAATCTACTGACAGATGACATTCCCGGCCTTACTAAAAATGCAAGGACTGTTCTCGAAAAACGCTATCTCCGACGGGATGAAGCGGGTAAAACACTTGAAACACCTGCCGATATGTTTCGGAGAGTTGCAGACACCATTGCAGCCGTTGATAAAAAATTTGAAAAAAAAGCCGACGTAGAGAGTGTAGCAGACACTTTTTACAACATGATGACAAAATTTGAGTTTCTCCCGAATTCACCAACACTTATGAACGCCGGCCGGCCGCTTGGACAGCTTTCAGCCTGTTTTGTTCTCCCTGTTGGTGATTCTATGGAAGAGATTTTTGATGCAGTTAAATTTACCGCTCTTATTCATAAATCTGGAGGAGGCACAGGATTCTCATTTTCACGTCTGAGACCGGCAAATGATGTTGTCAGTACAACGACAGGCATTTCGAGCGGTCCACTTTCGTTTATGCGGGTTTTTGACGTTGCAACTGAAACAATTAAACAGGGTGGCACAAGACGTGGCGCAAACATGGCAATTCTGCGCGTCGATCATCCTAATATTATGGATTTTATAATGTGTAAAGCTGATCAAAAACAGCTGAATAATTTCAATATTTCAGTTGGATTGACAGAAAAGTTCATGCAGGCAGTTGAACGTGATGAAGAGTACAGCCTTATAAATCCACGCGACAAAAAGGTTCTTGGCACGCTGAATGCGCGCAAGGTATTTCAAAGGATTGTCAAACAGGCCTGGGAAAACGGTGAACCTGGAATAGTGTTTTTAGACCGCTTGAACAGGGACAATCCAACTCCGCTAATAGGCGAAATTGAATCAACAAATCCATGTGGCGAACAACCACTCCTTCCGTATGAGTCATGCAATCTAGGTTCTATCAATTTAGGCAATTTTGTCAAAGAAGGTACTGTTGACTGGAAAAGATTGAAAGAGACCGTTCATAACGCCGTACACTTTCTTGATAATGTAATTGAAGCAAACAACTATCCACTACAGCAGATTCATGACATGACTCACGCGAATCGCAAAATAGGACTAGGGGTAATGGGATGGGCAGATATGCTTATTCTTATGGGAATTTCTTACGGTTCCGACGAAGCGGTAAAACTTGGCAAAAAAGTCATGAAATTCATAAATGATGAAGGGCATCTTGCATCTCAGGAACTGGGTAGAAAACGGGGTTCATTTGCCAATTTCACCGGTTCTATCTTTGATAAAAAGGGTTCAGCACCACAAAGGAATGCAACAGTAACTACAATAGCTCCAACAGGAACAATCTCAATTATAGCAAACGCATCTTCCGGTGTTGAACCTCTCTTTGCTGTGTCGTACATACGTACAGTAATGGATAAGAATGTTCTGGTTGAGGTTAATCCGATTTTTGAGAAGATAGCAAAAGAACGCGGTTTCTACTCCGCTGAACTTATGAAGAAAATTGCTGAACATGGAACCGTACAGGATATTACTGAAATACCGGCTGATGTAAGGTCGGTCTTTGTCACATCACACGAAATTGCCCCTGAGTATCACATACAGATGCAGTCAGCCTTTCAGCTCTATACAGACAATGCAGTTTCTAAAACAGTCAACTTCTCACACTCTGCAACAATTGAAGACGTTGAAAAGGTTTATATGCTGGCATACGAAACCGGCTGTAAGGGTGTTACAATTTACCGTGACGGCTCAAGAGATGAGCAGGTGCTGTCTACCGGCAAAAAAGAAGAACAGACTGCAGCTGTGGCAGTCACACCTGCGACAGAGGATAAAAAAGCTGTAAAGCGTGAGCGGCCAAAAGCGTTAAAAGGTTGTACTCACCAGATGCAAACCGGCTGCGGCCCACTTTATATAACAATTAACGAAGATAAAAATGGCTTATTTGAACTTTTCACAACAATGGGGAAAGCCGGTGGGTGCGCTGCTTCACAAAGCGAGGCAATCGGGCGTATGGTATCACTGGCATGGCGTAGCGGCATTCAGGCTCGACAGGTCATAAAACAGTTGCTCGGTATTTCATGCCACTGCCCATCCGGTTTTGGCGATAATCGGGTAACATCATGTGCTGATGCCGTTGCGAAAGCAATACAGAATCATATGCTGGATCATGGCTATGAGATTGAAGCTGAAATTGCAACTCAGGAACGCGGTGCGTGCCCTGAGTGTGGCGGGATAGTTGAACACGAAGGTGGTTGTTCTGTATGTCATGTATGTGGTTATTCAGAATGTGCTTAATTTCTTCAAAAAAATGTACAAGTATATTGACAAAAGCTATCGTTATATGAGATATATCTTCGGATTAACTGAACTGTCGATATTGGGGTTGTAGCTCAGCTGGTTAGAGTGCCAGCCTGTCACGCTGGAAGTCGCGGGTTCGAGCCCCGTCAACCCCGCCATTTAAAAAAGAGGTGTCTGACTTCAGACACCTCTTTTAATGTCTAAAGCTTACTCACGACTCCCCGCACCCTGTAAACAAACTCTCCTGAGAGTATATCCTCCCACTGCCACCCTTTAGCTGTAGACCTGCTGTCATCAGGTCCGCCAACACGTTTACCCGGTGTGTAAAACCAGTTCATGATCGCCTCGCCGGAGTGACGCAATACAAGCCAATACTTACCTGGAGGCATAATTGTTTTCTCTGGCAAAGAGAAATCCACCCAATAGTAACCGGGCCTGCGTGTTATCTTTTCCAGAGGTACCGGCATAGAGCGCAACCCGTCAAGACTAGGTTTCCCCTCTTCATCCTTTACAACATCAATGTATACCGTACCATCACCGCCAAACTTGCGCATAGCCAGTGCAATATCTTTAACCATAATAGGCTCTTCAAGAGTGAAAGCCTGTGCGAAAAGATATTTTGATGTTGCGTATTCGGCAGTTTCACGATCAAAGCTTCGCTGTCCGATATTACCGTCAACCTTGAAAGTCTCAACCAACGAAGGAAATTCGATATTACCTATTTCGACCGACATCCCAAACTGATGCTTTACAGGAGGAGGCTTAATTATAAGCGGCAAAGGCTTATCTTTTTTAGCTGGAGTTGTCAGCTTTGGCTCAGCCTGTTTATCTTTTATTTTATCTGGCACAACAACTTTAGACGTCACTAAACCGGCAAGCAGATAGCTGGCGGGCTGATCAAAGGTATCCCGCAAAGTAAGATTTACTTTATCCGTAGAGTAGGTCGCCTCTAAACTCTCATTCATACGTGGCAGAGTAGGTACTGCACTCCAATATTCAAGAACATCAGAAGCATCCAAACCATGCCCGAACTTGATATGACGGGTAGAAGTAAAAAGTCGTGACTGTTGAGGGTCACATGGTAACCACCCCAAATCCGGGTACCACACCTCAATCCAGGCGTGCAACCCTTCACCTATTCCCTGAACAAGTGACGAACCTTTCTTTTCCAATGGGATTTTCCATTTATCTTTAAGAGCCTGACCTATTGATATTCTTGCCGGTATTCCGGATGCTCGCAAAAGCGCTACCGCCAGATGAGAAAAATTCTGACAATTCCCTGTACCAGTTGTAAGTCCGTATAGAGCATCATACTGTTGCGGATTATATTTATACTTAATAGCATCTGCAACGTAGGTCAGAATTGCAATTATCGCCTGATGCTCTGTAACTGCACCAGAGGTAAGTGATTCAGCCAGTTCAATAATTTTTCTGTCATCACTCTGAACAAGTTTACTCTTTTTTAAAAACTTCTGTTCCCCTACTGGAACAGCACTTAACGGATAAGCAGAATTACTGGTTTTGGGGGAAATATTTGCCGTAATGGATGTTGTATATTTAATGGAAATCCTTGCATCTCCCTCAAGTTGTTTCCAAATCATTTTGCGAGAGCGATTTCCATATTCGTCCGTCGTCTCTTTTGATTCATCAGGCTGAGGTATTGCAGAAGCCTGAAAATCATCAAGACTTTGAATATTTCCGGCATTATCGTAACTGGAAGGGAGTGAAAATTGGTAAGTAAACTGACGAATAGGTTCATCGGCAGAGAAAGTAACATCTTTTTTAACGGTAACTGTTCCGTCAAGCTTACCCTCAACAACCAATGTTTTACCCCAAACTGAGGTGCAACAGGTAATTATTGAGATAACGATAATAAGAATATTGAGCTGTACCATAACAAACCTCGAATTTACTATTTATCTCAATACAAAAGCCACCTTAGCCGATGCCATGAAACCACCTTTTTGATTTGCCGAATATACAGTTACTGCAACTTCATCACTCACCTGAAGATCCGAGCTGTTTATCGCCCCAGAGGCTTTAATCACCAACGGGTTAGTCACCCCCCTGACAGAGAGTGCAGCTCTTGCTTTCTCAATACTATTGCTATATTCACCACACCCCTGCTCCACAAGAACTTTTTGACTGATTTTAGCAGGATCGTAGAGAACTTCCCCTTTGGCAGCAAAGATTCTATTTATAAGTGCCGGTCTAAAGCTCTGCTCTGTTGCATCGATTATAAGACCATCATACGCAACATCGGGCATAACCATCTGTTCAGAAGGTTGGAATTGTTTCTTGTCTATGTTTACACTATCCCTGAACTTCTGATCTTTAGATATTTTTTCATAAAACGAAGAGGCAAAACCATTTGGCCCCCTCATTCCGAGCTTGATAACTGCAATAGCGGTATCAGTTTCTTTATTATATTCCTGAACAACAACCTGACTACCTCTAACCATACCAGAGACTGTGGAAACAACTACATCATCCTGTACCATACAGTCTTTAACATTGGTCACTCCGACCACCAGAACATTTTCCAGATATTCCAAAGCTGCCCGCTGAGCTATAACAACAGCGGCTCGTTTTGCAGCCAGTGCTCGTTTTGGATTTGAGTGTTTTGGATTACCGGCAGCTTGTCCATAAAAAAGAAGCACACCCTGATTATAGGCAGATGTGTCATCAGTTTCACCGCCAGCCCCCGCGGTAAGGGCAAGATTATTATTGTTGAGGTAATTATTAGTTTTGGTGAAAGCAAGGTCAATATTAATCCTTTCAGCAAAAGCAGGTATAGTAAACATCAAGGAAAGAAACGCCGTAACTATAATGGTTTTCATCTTCAACCCCTCCTCTATTTGTTATTGATGAACTTAACTTTTTTACAATAAAACATATTTACTATTTGAGCAATCCGTTAATATCATAATATCCACAATTAGCTTGATTATATACGAATGTTTTGATAAAAATTATTCAACTGGTTAGCAGAAAATAGTTTTTTTGAATCACACAAAAATAGGGGGGGTAAAATGAAAATCAAGTTTTTAGTTACAGTTTTAATGCTATTGATTTTTTCAACTTTAACTTTTGCCGGAGAAGTTGACGACAGGTTTAAGACAGCTCAAAAGTATCTTCGTGACAATAATGAAGAGGTAAGTACCAGCGTTGAAGAGGTATTTACCAAAGACTACATTATTGTTGTAGGTGAAGGTTCACCAAAGAAAGGATCTGTAAAGGGACAGAAACGCTTGACCGCACTAACCGCAGCAAAAGTTGTTGCTCAACGTCATCTTGCCGAGATGATTTCCGGAGTCGCAATAGTCAGTGAAACAACCGTGCAGGACTCCGAGCTGGTTTCTGACACAATTAAAAGTGCGGTTACAGGGTTAGTGAAAGGCGCACATATTGTTGTACAGGAATGGAATGAAGCAGAAGAGACCGCCCTTGTAGTAATGAAAATAGGCACAAAGGGACCACGAAGCATTTCTGCTACAATGTATGAGAAGATTCTTGATGAACCGACAATTAAAAAAGAACTCAATCAACCTGTATATGTACCTCCACCTGTAGAACCGACACCAACCAAACCGGCACCTGTAGCAACAGCTGAGACTCCTAAAGCAGATCCAACCACTAAACAGAAAGAGGTGGTCAACGCAGCTCCTTATGATGGTCTGATTGTTGATGCAACAGAAGAGAACTTCCAACCAGCTCTTATTAACCGAATATTTTCTATGGCGGGTGAAGTTCTATACGATCCGGCTAAAATCAGCCAAAAGGTTTTAATTGAGCAGGGGTGCGGTGAATATACTAATAATATCGACAAAGCAAAGGCTGCTTTAGGCACTCGTGGAGTTTCAAACCCACTCGTTCTTAAGGCATCGGGAATACAAAGCAAGTCTGATCTAAAAGTGAGCGACGCAGATGCCGCAAAGATATATGCGGCAAACCAGTCCACAGGATTCATTGCTAAAGCTCAGGTGGCATTTGTACTTAAATAGAATTTGTTTTAAATCCTGAACGAAGAAAATAATCTGTTTAGTGCACCTTGCAACAGCACTAAACAGATTATTTTTTTTGACTGATTGAGAGTGTTCATAAACCAGAAACCTGCTAAGACGCTTCAGGCTGTCCTGTATTATTTGTTATTATCAATAATTTCTTCAGCTATTTTTTCTGCCAGTTCCTTTGTATATTCGTAACCACTCCTTTTTCCGATAAACTCATCTTTATATTCCGAAATAATCTTTCCATCCAGAACACGAGCTAACTTGAGGTCGATTACCAAATCTGTAGATTCATCGTCAGCTATTTTCGATGGTGTTGGTGAGAGGGTTGCGGTATTAGGCAGTATACCTGAATATTTAGCTCGTTGAGGAGCGGAAGGATCCACATATTTATCAATCTTTCCACCAATCAGGTAATCTACATCCATTGTCTTTGCTATGTCTATCTGTGACCGAATGTTATAATTATAAGGCACGTCAAGAGGAACAATAACAACTTCTTTACTAATTTTATCCTTAATGTTTTTAGCAAGCTCAGCAGCAAATATTACCGGCATACCCCTTCTGGTACAATCATTTGCCTCATTCCTGATCGGAATTTCCAAATATCCGATTTCTTTAAGAGTCAATTGAGGACTACATTGCTGAAAGCCTGTGACACCAACCTTATATGGGCGCTCAGGTACAACAGGCACATTCGAGCATCCAAAGGATTGCGCTAATAATAAACATGAGACAGCAAATAATATCTTCTTTTTCATTTGACACCCACCTTTCGTTTCCAGTTAGTATGAAGTTAATTAAATTGTCTTTCCACCAAATCCTTGGAGCGGCCTGCCGGAACAAGATAACGCTTTAAGATAGTTTTATTGCGATCCACTGATTTTATTCGATCAAGAACAATTCGATATCCATGCACATCTTCTATAGTATGAAATTCTTCTTTATTTGTTTCAAATGCTTCAACGAGATCTTCAAGTGTTGCCACATCATGACCATTTACCCTGTTGATTATGCCATTTGTGAAAGCATGATAACCAATATTAATATCATCTGCCAGAACATTTATAAGCAGTAAAATTTCTCGGTGATCAGTTGTAGGTTCACCATTCAGATAATATGAGAGCAGCTCTTTAGGTGCTTGTAAAGCCCAATTCTGTTCAGTTCCATACTCTTCAAGATAATTACGTGTTAAAGGTGCAAAAACAAGTCCACCTACGATATAGTATGAAGGTGCTATATCATACTGTTTATGAGGCACCAATCTTTCAAAACCAATTGATTTTGAAAGGATTATTTCAATAACAATATTTTTATCTCCTCGCAAGACAGTTACTGAGATAGATTCGCCAATTTGTTTTTTTTGCCATAGATAACCTAAAAAAGTACGCTCCTCCTGGCGAAAAAGTATCGTTCCGTCATTTTCAACTAATTCACCATCAATTGCTATAATTACATCGTTTGGCAGTAACAATCCTTTTGCAGGAGACTCTGGATATATTTTGTTAACCAAAACTCCGGTTTTTTTCCCTGAAATACCAAATTTTTTGCGTAAACTGGGGTTTTCCATCTTCTGCATTGATATGCCAAGCTCGGGTATACCATCCAGAGTATTATCTGATATATCATTCAAAAAATGTAGAATGACCGGAGTTGGAACCATGTAACCAATGTTCTCAGTTGTAGGACCGTACAACCCCTGAAAAACAACACCGACTAATTTTTTATTTACTATGGCAGGACCACCACTGTTTCCAGAGTTTATAGGTGCATCTATCTGACACGCCAACAAATTTGTATTACTGTAAATATATTCCTGATGTTCAATACGTGAGACAACACCCTCAGTAATACTTAAAGTATCTCCACCATCAGGATACCCATACACAGCAACCTTATCTCTCACAAATGGCAAAGTACCTATTTCAAGAGGAACACTCCCGTCAAAAAAATCTGGATCATCAACGCTTAATATGGCTAAATCACTAGCCTTCTCTATCGACTCTACATTTGCAGTATATTTTTTAGCAATTCCAGAGCGGCGAACCTGAATAAAGGTCTGATCACTTACGACATGAGCACTCGTAAGAATTCGTTTACCTGAAATAATGCTTCCAGAACCCTGGTACTGTCGGACACCTATTTTCTGCCATGGTTCATGATAATTATACTGATTTTTTACTACATATATTTTAACTATTGAACGTGCTGTTTCAAATTTAATCTCATCTGCATACACTGAAGTCGGCATCACAAGAAAACAAAAAAGAAATACCGAGCCCAAAAGACCCGGTATTACAGTATTCACATAAGACTTAATCATTAAACTTATATATGCCATTGTATAATAATTGTATTCGGTATTATCAGCATATCTACTTAATTGTATAAAATTGCTTACGAAGATTATCTTTGCCATGCAGTCCCGTTTCGGCAGCGCTGATGGTCTTATGATATACAACCTTTGTCTCTCCTGTGGCAGTATCAAGAACAAAAGCCCCGACTGCTACTGAGTCCTTACCGGTTGGACTGCTCCATGACGATATCTGATAACGACCATAATTAGGAGCACTAACATCTGTAGCTGCAAGTAAGATAAAAGATGTTGCGGCAATAACAGCACCAAAAGCAATGTAAAGGAGTTTTTCTTTATAACCTGATTTGTCCATATTGAAATCCCCCTCTTAACCCGCAGATTTATTGATACGATTTAAAAAATGCTTCACATCTTCTTGGAGTTTTCAATTCGTTCAAGTAAAAACTTCGCCTGCCTGTCATCAGGTGAAAGTCTAATAACTTCGTTCAATGCTTGAGTTGCGGTTGCAACATCTCCCCTTTCGTATGAAAGAAGACCTAGTGACCTCAAGAGCAGCGGATCTGTTGCAAACTTCTTAGATCCATCTTTTAGAGTCTTTAGAGCATTGTCGGTGTCTTTCATCTCCTGATAACAGAGGCTAAGATAAAAGAAAGTTTCCGGTGACGGAAGAACTTTTAAGTTTTCCGCAAACAGTCCCGATGCCTTGCCATAATTACGTTGTCTGAAATAGCGACCAGCCTCAATAATTAATTCGAGACTTTTGGTCTGCCTCTCTTCTTTAGTCAGGTTTTTATACTCATTTGCTTCGACTTCAACAGGTGCAGCATTGGCTGTGGCAGCAGGCGGTTGTGAGGAATTCGCCTGAGCCTGCATTAAATTAGTCAAAGCCATACGGCGACCCAGAGTTTTTTCATCAATTGGTATACTGAAATAAAGATCAACGAATGTATCTATATCGACTGTTTTACCCTGTTGTACATATGTAGGTTTAAATTTTTTCAAAGCTGCTACAGTAGGCTCATCAATAACACCGGTAGGTATCAGGTCATAACCGTGAAGATACAACCATTGCTGAGAATTGTGATTTCTCTGAAGCTCTGTCATACGATAGTAACTTTTCTTCAGAGAGCTTAAGACAACATCATCCGGCAAGGTGTCATCTCCAATTAAACGCCAATAAGGTAATACCAGATTTTTACCGACCACCTGAATCATGCTAACTTCAACAAGAAGACGAACAGCATTGTGCCTACCCTGAACACGCTTAATAGAACCTTTGCGACCAAATGTAGGTCCAAAAAGAGTAATTCCGAACTCCTTCTCGCTCAACGCCTTGGTAACTTCCATACTATTAGTGGTATTCATACGGGCTATGC
Source organism: Desulfuromonadaceae bacterium (assembly GCA_028683855.1). Taxonomy (GTDB): domain Bacteria; phylum Desulfobacterota; class Desulfuromonadia; order Geobacterales; family Pseudopelobacteraceae; genus JACRCG01. The sequence continues at coordinate 19,262 of JAQUHA010000014.1, read as the reverse complement.
CCGCCATAGTTTTAAAGTCAAGCAGATTAAAATCAAGTGTAATTCTTGCAACTCCGGTCTTATTGGAGTCAGAATAATCAAAACCTACTTTTTTGGAAGGAAAACCAGCTGGCATGGCTGCAATCTCGCCCTCTCCTCCAACATCAGTTCCAGAGCCACGAGTTTCCAAGCCTCTATCAAATTCAGTTATCCCACCCGATACGACCACATCAGGTATCAACTTATTATCAAAATTAGAATAACCTGTAACCATCTGATTTTGAATAAAAGCGGGATCATATGGAATAAAAATTACTCCACCACCAATAGAATTCAGTGCGCTTTTAATCATTTCTGTAATATCTTTTGGAATCTCGCCACCAGTAGCATTTGAAGTTCCGGTGTTATCACCAATTGGATTGCTCTGAATTTTCAGAGTACCGGTATCATAAATTTCAGTCATCAAACCGAGATTTCTCAATGACTGTGAATAATTAGTAATCTTAGTGACTGGCGCTGTTTCCGGAAGCGCCACATCCACTTTGGCAGGATCCACGGAAGCACAACCATAAAGAAACATTGATGATAGAAGAATAGCTCCGCAGAGTCTAATTGCACTTGAATATGATTGTGAGTTGTTTTTTTTCATATTTCCCTCGATTATGTTTCAGTAGACAAGCTTTCCGGTTATACTTGATGCCAACTCAAAACTTTTTGACCAGTTTTCACTCAACAACCTGCGTTTTATCTCCGCGACTCTGATCAATAATTATAATATCTCCACGAACATTGCCACCAGGTCCAAGCACTACACTATTCATATTTCCAGTTGCAGGAGTATTTCCTGCCGCACTACCCTGATCAGTACCTTTTTTAGATCGAACAGCAGCATCGCTTTTAGCTTTTAATTTTATAAAACTTATATTCCTGTCTTTCTGTCCTAGCTCATCATCCTTTGAAATTGATTCGTCCAACGACTTTGATATTCCATCATCAAGGTCTGAAGCAAATACCGACGCACTAATTAAAAACAGACAGATAACTAGAAATGAAAAAAAACCATATTTTTTCATTATTACCTCCAATACAGCCGGTTAATTATAAAAAACTCTCTACAACATACTAATAAGTAGTTAGTATGTTGTAGAGAGAAAGAAGCATAAATCTATTTTACAACTATTGATCCCATATTGGCTTCATTGCCTGCGCCAATTGCAACGTTTGCTGCACCCTGATTGTTTGACTGGTTTACAATGGCACCACGGACGTTAGAATTCTGTATATCAACAGAACCTAAATTTGCCTTGTTACCTACACCAATTGCAACGTTTGCCGAACCCTGATTCTGTGACTGATTAACAACCGCTCCACGAACATTTGAATTTTCAATGTTTGTAGAGCCAAGATTTGCCTTATTACCTACGCCAATTGCAACGTTTGCTGCACCTCGGTTATCTGACTGATTAACGACTGCTCCACGAACATCCGAGTTCTGAATGTTTGTAGATCCAAGATTTGCGGTGTTACCAACACCAATAGCTACGTTTGCAGCTCCCTGATTAAGTGACTGATTAACTACCGCTCCGCGAACAGATGAACCACCAATACTGGTCGAGCCAAGATTTGCAGTATTACCAACACCAATGGCGACGTTTGCTGAACCTTGATTCTCTGTCTGATTTACAACAGCTCCACGAACATCTGAGTTTTGTATGCTTGTTGAACCGAGATTAGCTGTATTGCCTACACCAATTGCTACGTTTGCTGATCCTTGATTTTGGGATTGATTAACCACAGCTCCACGTACCGAAGAATTTCCAATGCTGGTTGAACCGAGATTTGCGTTGTTATCAGCACCAATTGCAACGTTTGCTGATCCTTGATTGTTTGACTGATTTACTACCGCTCCCCTTACATCGGAAGCTGCAAAAGAAACTGCCGACTGCGCTAACAACAACCCTGCTGCCATAAATACTATTTTTTTCATTTTTTCCCCCTTTGATATTTGAAACAATTTAACTACACTTTTTTTCATATAATACTATTTGAAAAATATTTTCAATAAAAAACTCGATAATCATATTTAATTTCTTTTGAATTTAATAATAAGAAATAATTACTCGCAGTAACATCCTATACACAACAAATGCGTTATATTTAAAAAATCAAAATGCGGACAGAGTATTTGGCTATAGTTTCCTATTTTTCGAAAACTACTGGTTATCTGGTTTATTTAAAATTCCCAGTAATGTATCAACATTATTTCTATGTTTACCCTCCGGATATTTATCCAGATACTCCTTGAATCTCTTCTTTGACTGTTCGTTCAATGAAAGGTCAAAAAGTATCTGACCCGTATTGAAAAGCGCGGACTCGGACTGTAATGAGGTCGGATACTCCTCAAGTATAAGTAGATTTTCGGCAAGAGCCGCCTCCAGATTACTTAAAAAGCGAGAGTATACTGCACTACGCTCCAATCTTGCGTCACAACGTATATCGGAGATATTGCTAAGATCAAGCGCTATCTGAAAAACCTGTAATGCCTGCTCGTATTTTCCGGTATCAGCAAGATAGTGTCCATAAGTTATATTCCATCTGGCGATAATATTTGGTAGATTATCTGCAACAGACCAATCTTCGGGAGGAATTGAACTCGTAGCCGAGTCAAATGCGGCTTTTGCTTCCGCAATGGGAGTATTTGGTTCTACCGATACCGGGTCGATAGGTGTGTACCCTCTTGTAGTCTGAGTCATGTTTTGCGACAAAAGAAATTTCTCTTTTTCATCATTACCACTTATTGAAACTTTACCTTCATTTCCAAAAAAGACGTTTGCCGGTCCCTCAGACAACATCAAAAACTCCGTACCTTTTACACCCGCCACAACACCTTTATTTTTTACTTTAAGAGATGATGTCAGCCCTTTTGTCTTAGAAACCGAAGCTTTCAACTTTCCATGAGTGAGAGTGAAAAGCCCATCCCTTGTTGTTTTGTTAAAATCAAATTTCACTAGTTCCAGTTCAGAATTATTGGCTATAGTGAATCTGCTTTTATCAACAAGATCAAGCTCAATCCAACCGTTTTTACCTGTTTTAATCCAACTCCCAGGTGACAGTTCAATTGCGGCTTTTATTGGTAAGTAGGGGGTATTGTCTTTATCTCTGAAATAAACTTCACCACTGAACTTCTTTACAGATCCAACCGTTGCTGAAAAAGCCGACTGCGTTGAAGACAGAAGCGTTACTGTAATTAAAAAAAGTAGTATTCTAAGCACAAGCACCTCCCTTTCGATCAGGATCATAATAAAATACAGTTTTATAACAAAACTGAACTTATTCAAGTGATGTTACAACTTTATTATATTCTAAACTTTTATACTTGTTATCATTCTCATGTCAAATTATTTTCCTATTCGCTGTGGTCATCAAGCGTATCATTTTGTTTTTGCCACGAAAACACCATCCCAGTTTTCAGGTGGCGGAGTTGCAATGAAATCAATACAGCGCTGAATATACAAACCAGAAATATAATCCTGCTTTGTTACACTCAGGTCATCAAAAATTTTAAGTGCAGCCTCAAATTTACTCTCCCTGTACAGGTTCAGTGCATGGGAAAAGTGACTCATCAGTTCAGCATCATGTAAAATCATAAGCTCATAAATTGGAATGGGCAGCTGTTTACCCTTTACAGCAACAAGGTCAATTTCACGGAATAACATATCATCTCCAGCCAGCAACCTAGTTGCTTCACTAACGATGATATGAGTACCATACATTTTATTCAGCCCTTCTAATCGGGATGCAAGATTAACATTATCTCCAATAGCAGTATAATCAAACCTCATGGCAGCGCCCATATTTCCAACTACTGCATCTCCTGTATTTATTCCAATACCTATATCAATTGTATGCATACCTCTTTCAAGAAAAGATTTATTGAGTTCCGCAAGCTTAGCCATCATCTTTAACGCTGCACGACAGGCATGATCAGCGTGACCATCTACATCAAGCGGCGCATTAAATATTGCCATAACAGCATCGCCAATATACTTGTCAAGAGTGCCTTTTTCTTCAAGAACGATAAGAGTCATAGGGTTTAGATACTCATTCAGCAAACATACCAGCTCTTCAGGTGAGAGCTTTTCCGATATAGAGGTAAACCCTCTGATATCGGAAAAAAGAATACTTATCTCTCTTTTTTCACCACCAAGCTTAAGACTCTCCGGATTTTTCATAATCTGTGCGACAAGATCTGCTGAAACATAATTACTGAAAGCCTTCTTCATGTAACGACCTTTGCGGTCAACAACAAGACTACGATAAATTTCGGAGCTTACAGTAGAGAGTCCCAGAGCCATTAAAGGAGAGAAAATAGATAGATCGAGCTTGTAAATGGTTAAAATAAAATAGTTGCAGACAAGATAGAGGAGAGAAAAAGCCCCGGCAGTTAGAAAGCCGAACGAGGCACTCGGAGCAAAGGCAAGCAGGAGAGCAAGCAGGATCGGCAAACTAAACAACAGAATCCGTTCAGCAAGAATGGTTTTGTTATTGTGTATGATAAAATTCTGTTCAAGGGTATTTGCGGCAATACTGGCATGAATTTCAACCCCTGGAAGTATAGGATCAAAAGGGGTCGGGCGCACATCATATATTCCGATCTCAGTAAAACCGACAAATGCCAGTTTATCCTTCAATTCATTTACGGGAAGACGCCTCTTAATTATGTCAACGGCGGAATATGTCTTTATACTAGCTGTAGGTCCATAATAATTAACCGGTAGAGTCCCTTCATGACTGGCTGGAATTATATATTTTCCAAGCTCTATTGAGCGCACACCGGTTTTGCCGATAGTAATAGCTGCACTGTTTTCAGTATACCGCTCCAATGCTTGTAAAACGATTGACGGGTATATATCTCCATCGTAAAGCATTAGTAAAGGCGCTCTTCGAAACAGACCGTCTGAGTCGGATATTACGTTAAAGAAACCAAACCCTAAAGCAGATTGAGTAATTGAGGCAATGTTCGCATCCAGATTTTCATACTCAATAAGAGGTACGGATGTAACACCTGAGTCAATCTGGAGTTTCTGAATTTTTGATGTTTGAATCTGTTCAAGACTTTCATAATCAACAGGCTGCACTTCATTTCTAAAAAAATATCCGGCTATTACATTTCCTGAAAGCGCAATACTATCGGCAAGAGAGCTGTCTGACACAGGATTCTGTTTTTCAGAGAAAACCACGTCAAGAGCGGTAACTTTAACACCGTATTCAGCCATACCGCTTATAAGTCTACCAATATATTCACGTGACCATGGCCAGCGACCGATCTCTTTAACGCTTTTGTTGTCTATAGCAACAACCACGACAGAATCTGGAGGTTTTATCTGACCACGCAACAAAAAACGGAGGTCTTTCATTTTAAGATCTACATTATTAATAAAGGGGATTGATGCAAGCTCAACGGAAAAAACAGAAATAGAGGATATTATGGCTAATAAAAAGAAAATGAGGTATTTGCGCATATAATTTTACCTCTCCACAAATAGAAACTTGATGATTTATAATACCTTCTTGTTCAGCTGTATAATTTCATCAAGCACAATAAGATAACCATCAGGGTCAAAACACCACATTTCTTTAACCCCATACGGCTTTAATTCAAGCGGATAGAGGATTTCGAGCCCCTCCTCCATTACAGCATCACGAATATCCTCAATCTCAGTTACTTCAAAATGAAGCGTAATGCCTATTCCACGTGGAAACATACTGAAACGAGGCTCAAGCACCGGATGTGCTTTTATAACATCGCTCTCTTCAACAAAAATAATTGCTACCCCGTCCATATCTATAATCAGATGATCCGGCGCACCCTTGGAAGTAAATGAACGTCTGACAGGAAGTTCAAGTATACCGGCATAAAAAGCCTCAGTAACCACCAGCTGTGTAACTGCCAGTTGAATAGAATGCTGTGAACGGTGTACTTTCAGCACTAAATACCCTCGTAAAAAATTGTAGCGTACGCTGACAGTCTGGAAAGCCAGTTGCTGTAAATAAGTATCCCAACTATAACAAGTAAAATTCCTGTTATAATTTCACAAATGTGAATATACTTTTTAAATCTGTTAAATAGTGCCAAAAAACGATCCATGGCAAGCGCCGAAAGAAAAAAAGGCAACCCCAACCCAACAGAATAAACCAGCAGCAGCATTATCCCCTGATATACTCTCTCTTCCGTAGCGGCAACTGCAAGAATGGCAGCCAATATGGGACCTATGCATGGAGTCCAGCCAGCAGCGAAGGCTATACCAACAAGAAAACTGCCAACATACCCTGCAGGCTTATGTCTGATCTGAACCCTTTTCTCACCAAGAAGAAATCTTATAGGAAAAATGCCGGTAACGTGAACTCCCATCAGCACAAGAATCACCCCCCCTACCTTCCTGATAACGGTAGAGTGCTGATGAAGAAAAGAGCCTATATAGGTTGCAGAGGCACCTAACAGAACAAAAACAGAGGTAAATCCCAATATGAAAGATAATGAGTGTACGATTGTTTTCTGGCGGATTATATGGGAAGGGTTTTCAGCGTGCAGATCGGAATATGAAATTCCAGTGATATACATTACATAAGATGGAATGAGTGGAAGTACGCATGGTGAAAGAAAAGAGAGGAGCCCTGCGATGAAGGCTCCTATATAGGTTACTTCCGGTGTATTCATTGCAGATACCTATTTCATGAGATTTTCCATAAATGCTTCAACTTCGGGAGAATCCCACGCAGCACCACCAATAATCTTCTTAACCAGAACACCCTGCTTATCGATGATAAAAGATTCAGGCACCCCTGTAATACCATACGCTTTTCCGGAAGCGGCGGATTCGTCAAGATATGTGGGTAGCTTAAACCCTGACTCCTTGAAAAACGACTCTATAGCAGGCTTACCACCCTCATCAATCGAAATGGCAACCATCTGAAACGGTTTACCTGACATTTTCTCATTCAACTTCATCATAGAAGGAATTTCTTCACGACATGGGGGACACCATGTAGCCCAGAAATTAAGCAGAACAACCTTACCTTTTAAATCAGATAATTTGAGAACAGAGCCATCAGACATTGAAACGACAGAAATATCGGGAGCGGGACTTTTTTCCGCCGCTACAGACACCGCAGCTACTTTTGGAGCATCTGTAGTTTTATTACAGGCAGTAAGCGACAGAAACAGACAAAATGTTAAATAGCAAAGAGTTCGTTGCATGAAACCTCCGGTAATCAGGACTTATTTACTCCGTGTGACAACATATTCAGCCAGACTGATCATTGCATCATGAACAGAAGATGCAGGAAATTGTTGAAGATGTTTTTTGCATCGATCTATATAAAAACGTGCCTGTTTCACAGTATACTCTATCCCACCGTACTGCTTGACTAAACCTGAGACAGAGCGGAAATCATCCAGAGACATTTCATCCTGTTCTACTACGGTCCCAATAAGAGCGCGTTCGGAATCATTACAGTGCAGTAGGGTGTGTATAAGAGGAAGAGTGATTTTACCCTCCTCAAGGTCGTGACCTATACACTTACCGAACTCCTCTTCAGTTGCCACATAATCAAGAATGTCATCCATCAGCTGAAAAGAGACCCCAAGATCCATACCAAAATCGGCTAACGCCTTCTGCTGTTCAGAGGGCACAGCCCCAAGAATTGCTCCGGCTTCACAGGCAGCGGACATCAATATTGCTGTCTTGGAGCGAACTACATTTATGTACTGCTCTTCTGTAAGATCAAGCTCGCCTGTACAGAGAAGCTGCATCACCTCCCCCTCCGCTATAACAGTAGTAGCATCAGAGAGAACACGGAGGATATCCATACTGCCGACTTTAACCATTAACAGAAATGATTTGGAAAAGAGAAAATCACCAACCAGCACCGATGCCTCGTTCCCCCACAAAGTATTGGCAGAGGCAATGCCACGGCGCAGAGTTGCGCTGTCAACCACATCATCATGCAGCAGTGTTGCAGTATGTATAAACTCAATAACACTGGCGAGCGGTACAGCCTTATCCCCCTCATAACCGCTCAAACGGGCGGCAAGAAGCAGAAGTGCAGGGCGAACACGCTTTCCGCCGCTGGAGAGAACATATTCGCCTACCTTACGAATCAGTGGAACATCCGACTGCAGATCCATGCGGAACTGAAGTTCAACCGACTTAAGATCTTCACCGATAATATTGAGAGCAGGCTGCATACAGATAACATCCTTTAAGTAAATTCGGGCTATACTAAAGGAACAGCTTCCCGTTTGTCAAAGCATTTTTAGCTGTATTTATGCTGTTTTACACCCACACTCGCTAACATCTTTAGATTGCCAGACGCAGCGCCACAGTATATGGTAACCGGTAAAATAATATGTAATTACCAAAGGATAAATTTATGCTTTTTACAGAACTTCCGATTCCTGAACAGGTTCTTCAGGGAATAGCAGAAACAGGCTTTACTGTATGCACACCGATACAGGAGCAGACACTCCCAATAACCCTGAAAGGGGTTGATATTGCAGGTCAGGCACAAACCGGAACCGGCAAGACCGCAGCTTTTCTCATTTCGCTATTTACCCGCCTGCTTGCCAACAGGACAAGATCCGGACACCCAAAAGCCTTAATACTCGCCCCTACCAGAGAGTTGGTAATTCAGATAGAAGCCGATGCCAAACAGCTTGGAGTTCACTGCGGTTTCGCTGTACAGGCTATTTACGGCGGAGTGGATTATATGAAGCAGAAAAACGCTCTTCTTGAGGGGGCTGATATTATTGTCGGCACACCTGGAAGATTGATCGATTACCTTAAACAGAAAATCTACAGTCTGAAAGAGATTGAAGTATTGGTAATAGACGAGGCAGACCGGATGTTTGACCTCGGATTTATTGCAGACCTCCGCTATATACTCAGAAAGCTCCCACCATTTGAGAAACGTCAGAATATGATGTTCTCCGCAACTCTAAACCCGAGAGTAATGGAACTGGCATACGAGTTTATGAACTCTCCGACCAAAGTTTCAGTAACCCCTGAAACCATGACGGCAGAGCGTGTAGAACAGCTGCTCTTCCACTGCTCGCGTAAAGAGAAGTTTTCTCTCTTGCTGGGGCTCCTTCGTCGGGAAGGTATGGAACGAACCATGATTTTTATAAATACTAAACGTGAGGCAGAACATCTGCATAATCTTCTCAACGCGAACAATTTTCCATGCAAAGTTATTTCAGGCGACGTTGAACAGAGAAAAAGAATGAAAATTCTGGATAACTTCAAAAACGGCACACTGCCGATTCTGATTGCAACAGATGTTGCGTCACGCGGATTGCACATTGACGGAGTTTCTCATGTTATTAACTACGACCTGCCACAGGATTGCGAAGATTATGTACATCGTATAGGACGTACCGCACGGGCTGGCGCCGAAGGTAAAGCCATCTCACTTGCTGACGAGGATGGAGCTTTCTTTCTTGAAGCAATAGAAGAGTACATAAAAACAAAAATACCCACGGAATGGGCTGATGACGAACTGTATGTTACTGAATATGTTCACACGGTCAGACCTAAACGGGTTGTGGATGTAAAACGCGAGAAACCGGGGAGCGGCAGAACTCCGGATAGGAATAAAAGTAAACCTCAATCAGGTTCTCTAAAGATTGCAGCAAAAACGGCTGTCAAACCGACAACCGAATCTGTAGCAGGCGATACTTTAAAGAAAAAACGGAAGAGAAGAAAAAAGAAACCGACCGGAGAAAATAAAATCGACGCTACTCTCCCTAAAGATACTTCTCATTCACCAGATTAATTGGAGAGCCAGCCAGAAAAGCTGCAACATTTGCGGTAACAATTGACATCAAGCGCCTCCTTGCTGCAAGTGAAGCCCACGCAATGTGAGGGGTAAAGATACAGTTTGGAGCAGATAATAGCGGATTATCAGACATCATCGGCTCATGAGCTACAACATCCAACCCTGCACCGGCAATTTTCCCATTTTTTAACGCATTTGCCAGATCAGCCTCATTAACAAGTCCGCCGCGCGCAAGATTAAGCAGATAAGCGGTCGACTTCATCATTCCAAGAAGACGCGCATTAACAAACTCTCCGTTTTCCGGAGTTTGCGGACAGTTGAGACTTATCACATCTGCCTTTGCAAACAGCTCCTCCAGCGAAACAAAACTTACTGGAGTACTTCCGCAATCAACAGGTAAACGTGGAGAATACGCAATAATCTTCATTCCAAATGCAGCTGCGACACGGGCAACCGCCCGCCCTATTGTTCCATACCCTACGATCCCCAATGTCATGCCATCCAGTTCAACAAGCGGTGTTTTCCAGTACGAATGATCCGGGCAGCGGCACCAATCACCAGATTTTACAGATGTATCGTGCAGCCCGACGTGCATAGCCAGCTCAAGAAGAAGGGCAAAAGTTGTCTGTGCAACAGACTCGGTAGAGTAAGCCGGCACGTTGGAGACAGGAATTCCCAGTTTTCCGGCGGCAGCAACATCGACATTATTGTAACCGGTAGCCAGCATTGAAATAAACTTGAGTTTCGGCAAACCGGCAAGAGTAGGTTCGTCAAGCTTAACCTTGCTGATCAGCAGTATATCCGCTTCAGCTGCCCGCTCCAGCTTCATTCCGTCAGGAGTCCGATCATAAACCGTGCAGTCGCCAAGCGCCTCCAGCGAACTCCAGGGATTATCCCCCGGGTTTATCGTATAACCATCCAGCACCACGATTCTATTTGCAGTCATAAATTCACCATTTCCCTACAATTCAGGCTATTCCTCTGATGCCGTAGAATCATCAGCAGAATCCTCATCCTGAACTACATCATCGACACTCTGCTCACTTTTACGAGCCCTCTTCTCATCTTTCTTCTTCTGACGCTCCAACTCCTTCTTTCGCTTTTCAAATGAATAATTCGGCTTGGCCATGTTCATTCTCCTTATCAGTTTTGCAGTAGGAATTTAGTAATTCAGCCTGCCGTATAAAACTTTATTCGCAACAACATTAAGCACTCACTATCCGAGCTGCACCCCTTTAATTGTATTACCCCCCTCCTCTACTGCAAGAGAGAGATTTTTATCCGCCGTACCAAGCAGAATATCAGCAGTAAAACCCAATTTCTGCTGACTTGCCGTAAAACCGGCAACACCGAAACTGGCAGTAACCTTCAACTCATTAACGTCTATCGGTATCTGCAAGGAAGTTATTCTTATACGCAGCCTTTTTGCAACAATCATCGCCCCCGCCGAATCCGTCTCAGGCATAACAACCGCGAAAGAGTCCACCCCATACCTTGACACCCAGTCAACATCCTTACGCACAGCCTCAAGCAGACTTTCGGCACACCCCTTAATAATGACATCACCTGCATAATTGCCATGAGATGAAACAACCTCATCAAACTGATTGATTCTGACAAGAATAACAGAAAGCGGGCGCTCGTAACGATAAGCCCTCTTTATCTCCTGCTGAACCCTCTCATCCATGTAACGTCTGCAGAACACCCCCGTAAGAGCATCGGAATGAGAAAGATTATTTATTGTTTCTATATACTTACGCTGCGCCTTTTCAAGTTCGATAATACGCCTTGCCGTACGAAGTCTGGATGTCAACTCCGCCTGATGGGCGGGTTTTACAACATACTCGTCTGCTCCGGCTTCCAGCCCCGCAACAATGTCATTTTTGGAATCAAGAGCAGTAAGAATGATAATATAGGTATAGCGACCTGAATCATCCTGCCTGATTTCACGGCACAACTCCACTCCGCTCATCTCCGGCATAACCCAGTCAGTCATAACTATCGGAAAATGTCCCTTGCGGAATATCTCAAGAGCCTCTCTGCCGTTTGCGGCGGAGACCACTTCATAACCGATTGCCTTCAGGTTCGCTTCAAGAACAGAGCGCTGAAGCCGTTCATCATCAACAATAAGAATCGGAAATTTATTTGGTACAACCGGGACTGCTTCACTCATTTACAGACTCCATCGGATGTTAATCAGAAAGTTCCGTGGCTATAATCATATAATAAGAGGTTTAAAGTAAAGCGGTAAAGCAGATAGAGGCTAAAATCTGAATGCCTTATGGATTGAAACCACAAATGGTCGATTGCGGCAATTTCTATCTGTATACGGCGCACCGTGCCCATACAGTGAAGAGGGGAGGCGAAAGACCGGGCTGTTTTCGCGGTAACCATGGATTAATCGTGCAAACAGCACATCACAACATCACAATAAACAAATCAGACCACCCGTATACGCCCGACCACATCATGAAAGAACTCCCGAGACCAGATATCAAGCGTGGCTGGTTGGCGCACAAAAGCTGCAACATCCCGGCGAGCCTGATACACATCGAGATTTTCGATGGCAGTATGCAACAGTTCGCTGAACTCCTCCGGACGAAGCGATCCAGCTTCCTGCCAGTACCCGCTCTGACGCATTCTGCTTTCAAGATGGGCCAGGTGCAGCTCCGGGTGGTTGGCACAGTACCAGACCAGATCATACCAATCTCGCCCCTTCACCCGGTTCTTCCAGCGTCGGCACAATACCGCGTGCATCTTACCCGCAAACAGATCGGGAAGAGTATAGAGCCGCACGGCGCAGGGGACCGGCTGAAGCAGATACTTGGTCTCGGTTGCAAATCCGGGTGGCGGATCGGTGTCCACCTCCAGTTTGATTTTCAGAAGCTGCCCGCGCGGAATCGCACTGGTTACCGCCGCAGCAGCCTCTATTACCAAGAGCTGCTGGACGCTATCCCCCTTGAGAAACGCTGACTGCACCGCTGTTGTAGCACTTTTCACCACCTGTTCCACCCTGATGTCAAATCCGAAGCCAGCAAGTTCGGTCTCGATTGCATGGGTAAAACGTGACAGATCAAATTCAGCATCCGGTGCCAGCAGTGAGAAATCCAGATCTTCAGAAAAGCGGTCAAGACCGTGAATAATGCGCAGTGCAGTGCCGCCGTAAAATGCGGCGTGTTCAAAAAACCGGCTGCGCCACAAGCCGAGCAAGGCGATTTCCTGAATAATCTCCCGCAGAGCTTGAAAGGTATCGTCGCTGCCGTTACGCTCATATTTTGCCAGCATTCGTCCGATAGCTTCATGCATCGCGCAGCCCCCCTTTTGGCCCCTGGCGAAGCTGCCTTACCAGACCGGCCAGGAGAGAGACCCGGCCTACAGCGCAGTGACCGGCTATTTCATCAAGTCGATCAGGATCTAGCCGGCATAGCGCGGCAGAGTCTATCCGCAACTCTTCCTCCAGATACCGCAGCAGCCCACGCTGACTCCTGATGCCGATCCCCCGTTCGCACAACAGCTTGTCCGCCAGCGCCTTCTCCGGGATGGCAATAAGAAATGAACCGCCATCAGCCCGCTCTACCCGGTCCATGCCGGTTCGATATGCCGCCAGCGGAATCATCCGGTAATCAAAGCGCCCCAGCGGTGTATCGAACAGTCGTGATCTGCCGGTTGCGACCGAGGTAAGAGTGGTCACTCTTTCAGGGATCAGGCCATGGTATTGAAGGGCAAAGTCGAGAGAGAGATAGGAAGGGCCGTAGATCAGATTTGCCAGAAGTTCCCGGCAGACCGGCCGGCGACGCAACCCCTCGCCAAAAACATATAGCCCTTTTTTTACTCTGATGATTGTTCCCCGGCGCAGCAGTGCCGAGATATGATCGCGAGGCGCGGCATAGCCTGACAGCAGATCCATGAGCGTCTGGTAGTCAAACTCTTCATCCGGAATCAGTTTTCGTAATTTTTCAATGGTAGTTGCCATGGGGGTATTTTATGCTATTTATGCATAGTATGTCTAGATTTATTCGACATACTATGCATAACAAAACAGCCTCAAGGGGAACAGATTGTTACTGCCGGTTACCATCCCAGAGCCGTTCACCGGTATACGAAAAGATTTCCTCTGCTGCATTCTTTGCCACCCCTCCCCTTGCGGGAGAGGGGTATGGTGAGGGGTTATCAAAATTTCTTTCACAACCCCAAAAAGCTGTTGATCGTCTTCTGCACCTCAGCGATTGAGACTCCATTCAATCCATCCGTATCCACACACGCTTCTGCCGTTTTTAGTCCCAGGAACATATTGATAGCAGACTGTACTTCAGCAATGGTTACTTTTTCGTCTCCGTCGCAGTCGCCCGGAATTGTGGGTGCTACCACCTCCGTCAAAGTAAATACCACTCTTGAAACTTTGCCGCTACTGGCTGTAACGCTCTGAGTTGCCGATGTATAGCCTGTTTTTTCAGCCGTCAGGCTGTAGATTCCTGCAAAGCTTGGAATCAGCACGTAGCCGTTGGAGAGTGAAGTATAAGTTTTCGTTGCCATTTTAACCTTTGCAGAGGCAACACCATTACCACTCTGATCGATTACCGTGCCGAGAATAAAGGCAAGCAGTGCATTCTGCGGAGTATAGGTGAATTTAACCGGTTGCGATTCTCCCTTTGCACCTTTGCTATCTACAGCAGTCACCTGCCACCAGTAATCAGCGGCAGTAAAGAGTTTTGATCCGTCAGCTTTAAGTTCGGACTCTGCATCAAGCAGAGTAGCACCCTGCGAAATACCTTCAAAACGCTTCAGCTCCCCCCCAACAGTTCCGCTGTTATCAGCAAGTATTGCGAGCGTGTAGGTGACCCGATTGCTTTCCGGATCGGTTGATTCACTCCAACTGAAAGGGATCAGCGGCTCCTTCTGCTCTGCACCTGCGGCAGGTTCAAAGAGTTGCGGAGCAGAAGGTGCAGTATTGGCTGTATCATTTATGTATACCGTAGCGACAGTCGGCGGCAGCTGTTCTCCGCTCAGATCTTCCGCATAAAGAATGATGGTGTAGGTTCCGGCTTCGTTGAATACTGTGTCTGTGATGCCTGGGTTCAGATCAGCAGGGAACTCCCAGCGGGCGGTATCCTGATTATAGCGAGCCGTCAACTGCGGGAGGTTCAGGTTGATCTGTCCGGTGTCACCCTCCGGCATAACGAACGACGGCTTCTTCACCTCAGCCCAGACAGCGGCAGTTTCGCCGTTTGCATCACCGTTTGTAGCTGCATAGATCTCCGGCGCAGTTCCGAGCATCGCTGTAGCTGCCGGCATCGTCTGTTTCCATTCAATCAGCGAAGCCGCACGGGATATGCCGAACGGCACATTCCAACTGGGTATTCCGTCGTTATCGGCAAGATACTCGTATGCTGTTCCGTCATCACTCCCATCTTCAAAGAGCGGAGACTGTCTGCTCATTCGTTCGATTGTTTCTGAAGCTTCTTTGAAAGCTTCGACTAGAGACGGATTTGAGTTACCGGAAAGGTGATCGATAAAAGCATGAATGAAGGCATCGCCGAGTATGGTCTGATCAGCAGCAAAACGTGACGGTCTGGGTCCCTGAGCTGCAGTTTTGTCAGCGGCAGCGCTGGTTATAATCGTGCGCCCGGCTTTCTTCAGACCCGGTATAAAGCTGCCGGAGTAGCAGGAACCGTTGATGATAACGATTTTGGAAGTGATATTGAAATTGGTTTTAAGATTGTTCTCCAGAGTCGTTATCCAGCCGTTCATCTCGCCAGGAGTCAGGTAGGTATTGTCATCGCCGATGTAGAATTTGCCACCCCTGCCACCATGATCGAGCATTATGATGTAGAGCGGAGCATCTCCGTATGTAGATATCCGGTTGTACGCCCAGGTAGTAATAGCATTCTGGATAGCGGTTCTGCTTAAGGTTTCATCGACATTTGCGCGACTTGTCCCCTCTGGCGAGAGAGACCAGATATTATCTGCGGTTATAAAGCGATTGGTAAGCTGGCTGTGAATGCGCTGCATACTGGCGGTATAGCTGTCGCGACTCCCTCCGTTA
The DNA here is from genome assembly GCA_028683855.1 of Desulfuromonadaceae bacterium. GTDB lineage: Bacteria > Desulfobacterota > Desulfuromonadia > Geobacterales > Pseudopelobacteraceae > JACRCG01. The sequence goes on along the minus strand of JAQUHA010000014.1, from coordinate 3,403 downwards.
AGATCCCCCTGAATCAGAATTGCATAGCCGGTGGAAGCTGCAACGGTGAAACTCTGCGGGGTGGATGCTGGTGATGCGTTCAGATTGACATTTCCGGCGAAAGCTGCCCGCACACTCCAGATGCCGGTAACACCGCCAAACTGGTTAAAACCGATGCTGAAGCGACCGGCGCTATCGCTGGTGGTCGGATTAAGAGTGTACTCTTTATTGTTACTGTCGGTTACAGTCACGTTAACATTCAGTCCGTTCAGGTTTATGGCGTTACTTGATATTGTGCTTAATTTACCGCTGATTACGACGCTGCCGCTTGGAGATACAAATGTCGGGGCGGATGATGCAGTTATACTGGTATCAAGCCTGGTTACTGTAAATGTTCTGTTTACAGATGCCGTTTTATAGGTTGAATCCCCTTTAAAAGCTACGGCGACGCTCCACCCCCCAGCCATATCAACCGTGGCTACATCAACCGGATAGCTGAAAGTTCCGTTACTCATGGTCTGGGCGCAGTTTTCCGCTGATTTGGTAGCGGAAGGGGTGGTGAATACAAAACAGATTTCCTTATATGCAAGTGGTGTAACAGTGGCATTTTCAACAAGAGTGCCGCTGATACTGAATGATTGAGCGTAAGCAATTGTTGATGCGAGTGAGTTGACATTAAGCGTCACGGTTTGTGTAGGATCAAAACTTATGGTGACGCTCTGGCTGGATGGGGCGGATATGTTGCCGGCTCCGTCACGGGCATAGGCATAGAGAGTTTTGCTGCCGGATGAAGCAAAAGTGTGGTTGACAGGTGGAGTAGCACCCCATGAACAGTTGCTGCTGCTGGCAGTTTCCATAATGCAGTAGTCTGAGACACCGTTTGCATCAGTAGCACTCAGGTTGGTGATTGCAACCGTCAGGCTGTTTGACGTAGACGGAATGGTAAAAGCGGTTATGGATGGCGGAGTAGTATCAGAAACTGTTGAGCCGGTTACCGTCACAGCATGGCTGTCGCTGCCGTATAAGGCACTTGCACTGCCGCTCTTGCCGGAAGCTGTCAGGGTGAATGTGCCTGCGGTTGTGTCGCTGTACATGAATTCATATATCGCAGCTCCGGCGGTTATAGTTGGATATACGGTGTTAGCGAGGCTCCAGCTCATACCGTCTGCACTGAATCTGCCGGTGGCTGATGATGATGCCAGAGTTATCGCTGTTGAAGCTGAAACCGCTGTTTCTGTGCCGTAATCATCAACAATGCGGGCAATAATTCCTGCCAGCGCCCCTGCTTTGGCAAAGCTCCATGATGCTGATTCAAGACGGAGGGCGCGATACGCCGGATCATAGATTCTGATATCGAGATTACCGGTAGCCGTATGTGCCGGAGTTGAGCTGTCACTGACAGCTATGCCAAACGGAGCGGTGATAACCCTTGTAGTCGGTGTACCGGTGATACTGCAGCCGGTTAATGCGAGACCGGCAGGGAGTATGCTGCCGTTTGCAAGGGAACAGTTTATTGTGCCGACACCGCCGCTGGTGGTTATCGGTGCGCTGTAGGGTGTCCCTTTGATGCCGTTTGCCAGTGTAGCGGAGCTTACGGCAAGCGGTTCCGCAACAGTCAGCGGAATATCGACGGTTTTTGTATCACCCCCGCCGCTGGCAGTTATGCGGAGAGTATAACTGCCGACAGCGGCAGCAGCCGTGGTTGTTACGGTTATGGTAATATCGCTCCCCCCCGTTGTCGGGGTAATGCTGGCGGTTGAAAGCCCAGCGGTGACTCCGGTTGGCGTAGTGCCGACAAATGAAGCGGCAACTGATGTGACGCTATTGTAGCCGCCCACTGCCGTAATAGTAAGAGTGCGCTCGTCAGATTCACCCTGTACCAGCGCAACGGCTGCAGGCGTGGTGAGCGCAAAACCTGTCTGCAGAAGTGTTGTAACTGCACTTTTCGCTGCCGATAGATTACCGGCTCCATCTTTTACAAAAGCATAAAGGGTACGGCTGCCATAAGTGTTGCTGAAGGTATAGCTTGCAGGTTTTGTCGTCTGCCAGCTGCAGGCTGTGCTGCTGTTGGTTTCAGTCAGGCAGTAGCCGGTTACGGCAATATTGTCGCTGGATGTAATGCCTATGCCGGTTGCGGTGAGTCCGCCGACACTGGCAGGGAGTGTAAAAGCGCTTATAACTGGCGCTGTTGTGTCCGGCAGGGTTATGGTTGTGGTTGCTGTGGCAACCGGTGATATAAGTCCTGCAGCATCTTTGACAAAGGCGTAGAGCGATTTGCCGGCTGCTACCCCCTGGGTAAGTCCTCCGAAGCTATAGCTTGCCGGTTTTGCAGTTTGCCAACTGCAACCGGCGCTGTCGTTGGCTTCGGTAAGGCAGTAACCGGTTACTGCTACGTTATCGCTGGCGCTCAGCGTGACCGATGCTGCTGCAGTGGTGGATGTGGCGGGCAGGCTGAACGTGGAAACTACCGGAACTTGTGTGTCGGTGAAAGTGGCTGTTACACTCTTTGCTGCAGACATTGTTACGGTGCAGGTTGTAGGCGTGTTGCTGTCGCATCCGCTCCAGCCGCCAAAACTACTGCCATTGTCAGCCGTAGCGGTCAGGGTGACTACGCTCTCTTTAAGATAACTTGCACTTCCTGTGCTGCCGGACCAGGTTATCGTACCGCTATCCGGGCTTACGATTCCGCTGCCGCTACCGGCTTTTAAAATGGTCAAATAACCAAATGACCCAGACTGTCCACTCCGAACGGGCCAGACATAGAAGCTATTTGACTTATAGTAGTTGAACACGTAGCCATTGTACATATAGACGTACCAGGCGTAGGTACTATTGCTTGCGTAGCTGGTAGATGACCAATAGTTGAAAGACTGAACGCCGCTGAAGGGATGACCGCCAGGGAGTGCGGGGTTGTATTTTTCTGCGTCAATCAGGCTTTCCAGCTCTGTCACGTTGGGCAGTCGCCAGTCGTTGTACCCCATATAACTGCTGCTGTTGAGGGTTTTTATATAATCGAGCGCTCCCTGCCAACTCTTGGTTGTTCCTGCCGGATTGGCATTTTTACTCCACACCAGTCCGGTCAGATTGTCGTCTACCGTACCGTTGCCATTATCCGTAAAACGCACCGTTGGCCAGACTGCACCGGTTTTCAACGCTCCGTCATCAGCTGCCACATAACTGGTGGTCTGCCCGGTTCGCGGCAGTTGAACCGTAGCGGCAATGGAGAAGGTTGATTGGAGCATGAGGAACAGAACAATGAAAAATTTGATGACCCTGTCCATATATGAAACCTCCATGTAAATTCTTTTGAGTAATCCCCCACCTTTGGTGGGGGACTCACAAAGTTTGACAGTTCCTGAAATATGTAGAAACCTCCTTAACGTGAACCGCTCAAAGTACACGAAAAGGAGGCTTCAATGGACGA
>JAQUHA010000054.1 GCA_028683855.1 Desulfuromonadaceae bacterium | reverse complement strand
TATCAATCAGGGCAATAAAAAAGGCAGCTCCGAAGAAAGCTGCCCAATACCTGTTTAGGTGGGGTGGTTTTAAATTAGTCTTTGATTTTATTGCCTTTTTTCTACCGCGAAGCGGTTTAGTTCAACAGGTGTTTTCAACCATGCAGAACGGCTTCTTATCATTATGGATATTGATCGGATGTTCTCTGAAAATGAAAGGGAGAGCTTTGGGGACTTTTAGAGTGGAGAGGGGAGAGGTCTGGTAATGGAATTTATTCTCGATATTTATATGCGCTTAAAGGTCAGTACACGTATTGCCCTTCTCTGCTTATGCTACAGTTTCTGCATAATCTTTGCCGCTGTTGCAGCGGAGATCTTTTCAGTAAAAATGGCGCTTGTTTCAACAGCGGTATTTGTTCTTTTGGGCTGTTTTTTCAGCTATCTTATGTTCACTTCCATAAATATGGCACTCAAACGGATTATGGAGCATCTTAAAATACTGGCTGAAGGAAACCTTACGCAGGATATCGCTCCCAAACGTAACAACGAAATCAGTGAGATAATCCGTGCTATCAACAGAGTTCAGACGAGTACACGCAATATTATCACAAAAATTGCCAATTCATCGGAGCAGGTCTCCGAGGTCTCAAGGCAGATCAAGAGCAGCTCTAAACAGATAGCCGATGGCGCCCGTCAGGTTGCCGCCCAGACAAACACAGTAGCTGTTGCGAGCGAAGAGATGTCTGCTACTTCCAACGACATTGCCCATAACTGCGTGCGTGCAGCGGAGAATTCCAACCGTGCCAGCAGTGCCGCTACCGCCGGAGCTGACATTGTAAGGCATACTGCCGAGGGGATGGAGCGTATAGCCTCCCAGGTTAAAGATGCCGCCAAAACGGTCAAAAATCTTGGGGAGCGATCTGAGCAGATTGGGCAGATTATTGAAACGATTGAAGATATTGCAGACCAGACCAACCTGCTCGCGCTTAACGCGGCAATTGAAGCGGCAAGAGCCGGTGAGCAGGGGCGTGGTTTTGCAGTTGTTGCCGATGAAGTTCGTGCTTTAGCTGAGAGGACTACACGTGCAACCCGCGAGATTGGCGAAATGATCAAGACAATTCAGCGGGAAACCGGCGGTGCAATCGTTGCTATGGAGCAGGGGGTGCAGCAGGTGGAAAAAGGGACCGAGGAGGCTGCTGAATCGGGCAGAGCCCTTGCTGACATACTGGAACAGGTAAACGAAGTTACAATGCAGGTGAATCAGATTGCCACTGCTGCCGAAGAGCAGACGGCAACAACCGGTGAAATATCAGGCAATATAATGCAGATGTCCGAAGTTGTTGAGCAGACATCAAACAGTGCTCAGCAGTCAGAAACAGCAGCCGGGGAGTTGAATCATAACGCTGAAGAGATGCAGCGGCTTGTTCGGGAGTTTAAGTTGTAATCCCACTCTCTTCAGGCTTGCCTGTCGTACAACAGGAGTATATGGATGAAATTTAACAGTATCCGCAACAAACTTATTCTTGCCATAAGTATTTTTATAGCTCTAACTCTTCTCGCCATTTCAGTCGGAACCTATAAGTATTTTCTGCACGAAACTAAAATACTCATTTCAGATCAGCAGTTTTCATTTGTCTCAAGCATGGCGAGCGAGCTTGATAACTCAATAACAACGGCACATAGAGCTATAATAAACGTCGCAAAAGGAATCCCTGCGTCGGCAGTAAATAATCCGGACGAGGCGCAAAAATGGCTGGATCAGCGACTTGGCACCAAGAGCATCTTTGGCAGCGGGCTTTTTCTGTTTACGCCCGATGGGCATCTTCTGGCTGAATCCCCGTTTATTCCGAACAGACGCGGAAAAGATTTTTCTTTCCGCGATTATTATAAAAATACCGTCTCTACAGGTAACCCACAGATTTCAAACCCCTACGCCTCATCCAGAAACGGCAACCCCTCAATAATGATGACAGCCCCTGTTTTTGATTCACGCGGACAGATGATCTGCATAATGGGGGGAGTACTGGATCTGCTTGCAGATAATTCAATTCTGCATTCGCTTGCTCATAAAAAACTGGGTCAAGGTGGGTATCTGTATCTCTACACCCCTGACCGCACAATGATAATGCACCCTGACGCATCGAGGATAATGAAGCAGGATGTAAAACCTGGAGTCAACAAGCTTTATGATGATGCACTTGAGGGGTTTGAAGGGAGTGGCGAGACAGTAAATTCAAAAGGGCTGCATTTCCTCGCATCATTCAAACGTCTCCAGAGTACCGGTTGGATTCTTGCCGCCAACTACCCAGCTTCAGAAGCTTATAAGAGCGCCAATGATTTTAAGAAATATATTACAGCCGGTACGATTGCCGCGTTTCTGGCAGCTATCGCGCTGGCATGGAGACTTGGCATAGGAATAACGCGACCGCTCTCTCTTTTTACAGTACAGATTAACGCGCTTGCCCGGACTGAATCGGATAAGCGGATGCGTCTTCAGAATAGCAGAAATGATGAACTTGGAACACTCGCCGGTTCGTTTAATGCGCTGATGGACGACGTTCACCGCAGTGAGCAGGAGCTGAAGGCAACCGGCGCACGTTTTCGGCAGATGTTTGAAGGGCATAGTGCAATAATGATGATGATAGATCGACGCTCAGGGCAGATTGTGGATGCCAACGGAGCCGCTGCCGATTTTTACGGCTATACCGTTGAGCAGCTAAGAAATATGAATATTGCAGAAATTAATCAGCTGCAGCCGGATATTGTGAACGCCGAACTGGAACACGCGGCAGCTGGCGAACAGAGCATTTTTGTTTTCCCGCATCGCCTTGCCGATGGTTCCATAAGAACGGTTGAAGTTCACTCTACACCGATAGTAGAGGGTGAAAAGGTCACTTTATACTCAATTATTCAGGATATAACTGACAGACTGGCGGCAGAAGAAGAGGCAGCTTATGCCGTTGAGCAGGCTGCCCAGATATTCCGTGTGACACCAAGCGCAACATTTACAGTTGATCTTGATAAAATAGTAACCAGTTGGAATGATGCGATGTGCAGGGCTACAGGATTTACCGCTGAAGAGGCTATAGGGAGGGAGTGCAGCTTTTTTGCTGTAATGCCGTGTAAAGGGCGTTGTGGTCTCTATGCCGCAGACCTGCCGAAACCTCTTATAGCGAGAGAGTGTACAATTCTTAACAAGAAGGGGGAAAACCTTGTAATCAGCAAAAATGTCGATTATCTGCGCGATAGTGCCGGAAAAATTATCGGTGGAATTGAGAGTTTTGAGGATGTAACGGAACAGAAGTTGGCTGAAGAGAAGCTGATTGCTTTTGCCGCCCTGATGGAGCAGAAAAATGCAGAGCTGGGAGCGGCACTTATTGCAGCTGAAGATGCAACTACTGCAAAGAGCAGGTTTCTTGCAACTATGAGCCATGAAATCCGCACCCCGATGAACGGAGTAATCGGCATGACCGGACTGCTGCTTGATACAAAACTGACAGATGAACAGCGTGGCTACGTAGAAATAGTTAATAAGAGCGGTGAGAATTTGTTGGGACTTATCAACGATATCCTTGATTTTTCCAAGATTGAGGCTGGTAAACTGGATATTGAATCGCTTGATTTTGACCTTAGAACAACTATTGAAGATACGGCTGAAATGCTCTGTATATGGGCATCTCAGGCAGGTCTGGAACTTATCTGCAGGATTGACACCGAAGTGCCATCATACCTTAAAGGCGATTCGGGGCGACTCCGTCAGATAATCATTAATCTTGTCGGCAACTCCATAAAGTTTACGCATGAGGGTGAAATAGTAATCGGTGCGGCTCTCCACTCTGAAGACGAAAAATCGGTTGTAATCCGGTTTGATATAAGGGATACCGGCATCGGTATGCCTGCAGACAGGTTGGAGGCTGTATTTTCTCCCTTCACACAGGTTGATGGCTCGACCACTCGTAAATACGGCGGGACAGGTCTGGGGCTGGCAATATGCAAACAGCTGACAGAGCTTATGGGGGGCGAGATAGGTGTTGAGAGCGAAGTGGGGAAAGGTTCGACATTCTGGTTTACAGCCAGATTCGAGAAGCAGACTTCATTTGAGCCGCAGAAATCAGAGCCTTCAGAAAACGTGGATATTACCGGCACAAAAGTTCTTGTGGTGGATGATAACTCAACACACAGAATGCTGATGATTACGCTTCTCAGCCATTGGGGGTGCAGTTACGAAACTGCGCCTGATGGAGAGACGGCTCTTGCGCTGATGGCAGAGGCTCAGCGTGATGGAGAGCCGTTCCGCATAGCATTGATTGATCAGATGATGCCGGGGCTGGATGGTCTTGAGCTCGGCAGACGTATAAAAGCAGATCCGCTGTTGGAGAGCACTATCCTGATAATGGTTACGGCACTTGGCAGTCGCGGCGATTCGATACTCCTGAAAGAGCTTGGATTCTCAGGGTATCTCCATAAGCCGGTTCGTCAAGCGCAACTTTACAAATGTATTGCAGAGTGCATCTCCGGTGGGGGTGAATCACCCGTAGGGGTAGCGGAAACAGATATAAAAACTGAAGTTGCGGGTTCAAGTAAAAGCGGCATCAGAATACTTCTGGCGGAGGATAACGTAATCAACCAGAAGGTAGCGCAGAATATTCTTGGCAAAATGGGCTATAAAGCCGATGTGGTAGCAAACGGGCTTGAAGCCGTAAATGCACTGCAGCTTATTAATTACGATCTTGTATTTATGGATTGCCAGATGCCGGAGATGGATGGTTATGAAGCAACAGCGGTGATCCGTGATCCTGCATCGAAGGTTCTTAATCATAAAGTGCCGGTTATTGCGATGACGGCAAATGCTATGAAGGGTGATAGAGAGTACTGCATTGAAGCCGGTATGGATGACTATCTTGCCAAGCCGGTAAAGAAAGAAGAGCTTCTGTTACTCTTTGAGAGATGGGGGGCAGTTCTTGAGAACGGGAATAAAGCAGATTCGTAGATAAGAAAGCGCAGGATCCGGGTTTGCAAAGGAGTCCACATTGAATAAAAAAACTGTACTTGTGGTTGACGACGAGCCTTTAAGTGTTGAGATTTTATGTAACCTCCTTGAAGATGACTATAACATCGTCAAGGCTGGCAGTGGTCGGGAGGCTCTTGAAATAATGAAACGCCTGACCCCGGATATAATACTGCTAGACCTTGTCATGGGGGATATGGACGGCTATGAGGCATACAGCGCCATTAGAAAAATACCGAAATTTGATGGTACACCGGTGCTTTTCATAACCGCGCTGGCTGACGTTGAGTGTGAGGCTATCGGGCTTGAGATGGGTGTAAACGATTATATACATAAGCCCTTCAGCCCTGATCTTGTTCGGCTCCGCATTAAAAATCATCTTGCATTCAGTCAGCAGAGAAGCCTTCTTCTGCAGAGGAGTGAAGAGCTGCAGGCTATAAACGCGAATCTGGAGGCTGCTCTGTCGCAGGTAAGGCGGCTGGAGGGGCTGATTCCGATCTGCTCATACTGTCATAAAATACGTGATGATAAGGCTATCTGGTATCAACTGGAAGAGTATATTAGTGATCATTCAGAAGCCCGTTTCACACATGGAATCTGTCCGGATTGCATGAAGGGGCAGCTTAATGTCATAACAAAAATTGAATAGAGCGACCCTGTTTACTAATGGTTTCCATGAATATACAGCGGGCTGTTTAAATGATAGTTTTACACCCTGCTTTTGAATAGAATCGAGAGGGCTTCATTGTGCTTCAAATCTCAACAGACAGGTGGCGGATACTTCTAGCTGTTACTCTGATAAACCTTCTTATAGTCGGTATCTCCTTTTTCTTTCTGCTTGAGAGCCGTAACCGCTATCGTGAGCTTGCCCGTGTCAGAGCAACAAACCTCACTCATGTATTAAACGAAAATATCGGTGGAAATATAGATACGGTTGATGTTCTTATCAAGTCTGCCGCGAACGAATATCTCAGAATGAAGAGGAATACCTCCGGTTATTTACCTGAATTTGAGAGCTATTTAGAGAAACAGAATGCGTTGTTTGGAGAGGTAGACATATTAAGGGTTGCTGATGAACGTGGCGACATTATTTATGGTATCTCTTCAAAAAAAATAATAAATATTGCTGACAGGGAGTTTTTTAAGAGCGCCAGAGCAGATATAGAGCAAAAGCTGATTTTTTCTCAACCGCTTCTTGGCAAGGCAAGCGGAAAATGGTCGATATATTTCGCACGTCGTCTAAATAACCCTGATGGAACATTTGCAGGAATAGTTTACGCAGGCTATCTGATTGAGACTCTGAATAAAAAGATTTCCAATATCGATGTCGGCAAAAAGGGTACTATAGTTTTTCGTAATGCAGAGGGCGCTCTCTTGACGAGACATCCGGTCCTCTCGGCAGATGTGGCGACACCCGGCATGAAGAACTCTTCCAGCCAGCTCATGGCATTTATAAAAAGTGGTTCGGCAGCCGGTAGTCTTGAAGTACTTGTGCCTGCAGATAAAACCTGGCGCATAAGCTCTTTCGAACGTATAAAAAACTACCCTTTATACGTCATTGTCGGCATCGGATTTGATGATTTTCTTGCACAGTGGAATCGAGAGCTTACTTTTACCTCTTTAGGCGTACTCTCTTTCTTCCTCCTCTCGATCTTCTTCACAACCAATCTTCTCAAAGAGATAAAGCGACGCGCCATATCCCAGGAACAGTTGCTATCCAGCGAGTACAATTTCCGCACATTTTTCGATTCCATAGATTACTTCCTTTTTGTTCTTGATATGGAGGGGAGGATCATTAAGGTAAACCAGTCTGTTGTAAGTCGGCTTGGTTATGCCGAAGAGGAGCTGATCGGAAAAGATGTGCTGCAGGTGCATCCTGAGTTTAGACGGGATGAGGCAGCGCTGAGGGTGAAAGGTATGCTGGAGGGAACCGAGACGTTCTGTCCGGTTCCGCTCGAATGCAAGGATGGTACGCAGATACCTGTTGAAACTAGAGTTACAATAGGAAACTGGAACGGCAAGCCGGCTATTTTCGGCATAACCAAGGATATTTCCGAACTGAGGGAATCCGAGGAGAAGTTCTCGCGTGCATTCAGCGTCAACCCCTGTCTGATGGCTATAAGTACTGTGGAGGAGGGGAGATATCTGGAGGTGAATGATGCTTTCCTCGATCTGCTCGGATTTGAGAGAAGCGAGGTTATCGGCAGGACTTCCACTGAGCTGGGCATTTTTAACAACCCGGAAACAAGGCAGAATGTCCGGCAGCTGTTGATGGCAAACGGGAGCGTTAAAGATTTACAGATAACAGTAAATACGAAGAGCGGTCAGCTCTGTCACGGTTTATTCTCTGCTGACACTATACGCCTTCAGAACAGAGATCTGCTCTTGACTGTTATGGTTGATATAACGAAGCGTATTGCGGCTGAACATGAACTGGTAACATCAAGGGATGCGGCTGAAGCTGCCAGTCGCGCAAAGTCGGAATTTCTAGCAAACATGAGCCATGAACTCCGTACCCCTATGAACGGCGTAATTGGGATGGCTCAACTTTTAGGTTATACAAAGCTGGATTCTGAACAGAAGGAGTATGTTGACATTATTATCTCCTCCGGAACGAGTCTTGTTACCCTTATCAACGATATTCTTGATCTCTCTAAGATCGAGTCCGGAAAAATTGTTCTGGAACAGACTGAATTCTCTCTTCGAGCATGCATTAACGATATTGCCGCTGCTCAGCGCGCAATGGCAGAGGCTAAAGGTCTGATTTTTGATGTCTCAGTTTCGCCCGACGTTCCCGATTCGTTGATTGGTGATCCGATGCGTCTCAGGCAGATTCTTCTGAATCTAGGTAGCGTTCTCAATTAATGTTTCCCTTACACTTTCCGATAAGTGGTTAAAAACCATTTCTCGGAGGGTTGCAGATGGATAGAATCATTTTACGAGACGATCAGTGGGAACGCCTTGAGCCGT
>JAQUHA010000053.1 GCA_028683855.1 Desulfuromonadaceae bacterium | reverse complement strand
CTTGCTCAGTTAACAGTTTTAATGCTTCAGCTCGAAACTCAGCGGTGTAACGTTGTTGTTTTTTCATAACGACTCCTTTTCTTGGATTTTAACAAGGAGGAGTGTCTATTGTCATCAGGATACGTCAGCAAAAGGATTAGCAGTAAAAATGCTGCAGCCAATATGTCTCTCGTACGCAAGACCGTAATGACAATCCTTATGGCCTACGAAGGTGACAGTATGAGCCTTTCACGCCGAATGGCCCACTGCAGCAGATGCCCTGAATATGCATTCGAAGTAATCAGGAACCTGGTATAAAACCCAATACAAAGTTCCGTATCCCGATATAATTTGGATAACTGCCTCTGGAAACGGCAAATATGCGGTACTACGCAAAGAGAATAGGGACTGCCATCAAAAACTGGCATTAAATATCCTGGCAACAAATAGGTTGTGAGTAAAACCGGACATATAAGCAATTGCCCTGCAACAAATAGCAATACATTACATATAGTTATGTGTTACGGTGCTTGTAATGGTGCATTTATGGTGCAATAGGTTTGAAAAATCAAGAATTAAATGACCGGCAAGGCGGCCAAAATCGTGATGTAAACAATGGTAAATTTGTGGTGTTGGGTTGTATTTTGTTGTGATGAAATGGGAGGAAGTGCACCATGAGTGCACCATGAAAAACAGAAGGCCCCCGGTCGGTATCGGGAGCCTCCAATTATGCTTGTGATTCTAAGTATTTAAGTGGTGCCCAGGGACGGAATCGAACCGCCGACACGAGGATTTTCAATCCTCTGCTCTACCGACTGAGCTACCTGGGCAAAAGGACGTTCTTTATAAACTCTAAGCGCATCGGTTGTCAACAGTAAATTTATTGATTGTCTGAACGCCCCTGCATTTTTATCGGAACATAATTGCAAAAAGGCTCTTCTTCCATATAGTCACCATGTACTGCGTCCGCCCTGGCTCTGCAGCCACCGCATACGTTTATGTATTCACACTGACCACACTTTCCCTTGTACGCTTTGAAATTCCTCAAATCATTAAATATTTCAGAATTTTCCCATATTTCTCTAAATGGTTTTAGCTTTACGTTGCCGGCAGTTCTGTGGAAGTAGGAGCAAGGTTTTACATTTCCGAAACAGTCAATCAGACAGATTGATTGGGCTGCGATGCAACCTTTCCCACCTCCGGTGGAGAAGGTCAGCGAGCGACGCTCAAACTTAGTCCCCTCTGCTTTAGCCTTCTGCGGTACAATTCTGTAATAATGAGGGGCGCAGGTTGGTCTCATCAAGATGTCATCTTCCATCTTCTCCTGCTGATAGTGCCAGTCCAGAATCTCTTCGTAGTCTTCTTTAGTTATCAACTCACTCATAATTTCTTCTCCGCGCCCAGTCGGCACGATCATAAACATATACCAAGCTGTGGCACCAAGTGATTTCGCAGTTTTGAAGGTGGCGGCAATGTCAGCCTGATTGCGTTTTGTAAAGGATGAGTTAATCAGAAATTTCTGACCGTTCCTGCGAAATATTTCGGCTGCCCTTGTAACTCCTTCAAATGATCCGGGAGATTGTCGGAAATTGTCGTGAACGTCAGCGTTGGAGCCGTCAAGTGAGAGCGATACCATTTTTATATCAGCCTTCTTCATCTTCTGACATATTTCGTCCGTTACCAAAGAGCCGTTTGTTGCCATGCACATTCTCAATCCGAGAGATGTTCCGTATTCTGCCAGTTCAAAAATGTCCGGTCTCAGCAGCGGTTCGCCGCCGGAGAGGACGAGGACCGGCTTGGAAAATTCGGCAATACTATCCAGCAGACTCTTCCCCTCATCTGTCGTAAAATCTCCTTCGGACGAAGTCATCTCTGACGAACAGCGACAGTGAACGCAGTGAAGATTACATCTCTGCGTGGTCTCCCACGCGATCCATTTTGGAACAAATTCTGTACTCATAAGACTCCCGTATCCGTAGTCAAACAAATTATCGATAATTTTAAACCTTCAAAATCGTACCTTAACGACCGGATAAACTCAAGAATATATTCCCTCACAAATCTTTACACTGCCGATATGAATGCTAAAAACAAGCACTTGCAATCATTTTTCACGTATAGTAGTATACCTCGCTCGCCGCTTTATGCGGCGTTTTGTTCACCTAATCAATAATCAGTAAGGAGTGCCACTTTATGCTGGGCATTATTCGTCAAAAGAAGGAATCCATTATTATCAAAGTTGTTTTCGTAATTATTGTGCTCTCTTTTGTCGGCACAATTTTCCTTGTATGGGGCAAGGGGAGTGACGGGCTTGGGGGAGACAAAAACGGTTATGCTGCGACAGTTAATAATACCCGCATTTCTCTTGACGAATTTCAAAGCGCATATCAACGCGTCAGAAATATGTATCAACAGATATATGGTCAGTCAATACCCCCTGAAATGGAAAAAATGCTCGGTTTGAAAAAAATGGCACTGGATGGTCTTATAGACAATCTGCTCGCAATGAAGGAGGCTAAATCACTGGGAATAAAAGTTTCTAAAGATGATGTTTCTAATTCAATCGAAGCAATGCCTATGTTTCAGAAGGATGGAAAGTTCAATTTCGAACAGTATCAGCAGGTTTTGAAGTCAAACCGTATGATGGCAAAAGATTTTGAAGAGGGTCAGGAGGCAGACGTGACTCTCAAAAAAGTTCGCCAGTCAATAAAAGACAAGGTTGTGGTTACGGATGCAGATGCATTGGCAGAGTTCAAAAAAGAGAATGACAGACTGGAACTTGAATATGTCTCTTACTCGCCCGCAGAAGTCGCTGCGGAGATAAAGCTTACTGACGCGGACTTAAACGAATTTATGAGTAAAAATTCGGAAGAGTTTAAGACTCCAGAGAAAGTTGCCCTCTCTTATATTCTCATCAACCCTGCAAATCAGGGTGCAAAAGCCTCTGTGTCTGAGGATGAAATTCAGACTTTCTACCAGAAAAATATTGATCGATGGCAGGGGAAAGATGGCATACAGCCGCTTTCAGAAGTTAAAGAGAGGGTTAAGGCAGAAGCTATCAAGCAGAAATCATCTAAGCTGGCGTTTGAGCTTGCTGCTGACACCCTATACAAAAACATCAAATCCGGTGACTTAAATATGATCGCAGGAATCCTGAAACTAAAGGTGGAAGAGACTCCTCTTTTTGCCGCAAACGCCCCGGTTACAGCACTAGCCGGTGAAGCTGCGGTGATTAAAAAGGCTCTTGAGCTGAAAGCGGGAGAACTTGGCGGGCCGGTGGAGACGGCAAAGGGAATTTATATTATTAAGGCGAAAGAGCGGAAAGCTGCAGCCCTCCCGCCGTTGGCAGAAATACGCGGGGCAGTTGAAGCAAAGGCAAGAGCCGCCAAATCTGTTGATGCAGCCAAGAAAAAGGGTGAGGATGCTGCGAAACAACTCTCAGGAAAAACTCAGCTTAAAACAGGATCCACCCCCGGTTTCGGTTACTCTTCAAAAGGCGAGATCCCTGTAATAGGGAGTTCGATTGAGATGAGTGAAGCAGTTTTCAAACTGACAGCTGGTCAGGCTCCGGCAAATCCGTTTAAAATCGGGGAGCGTTGGTATGCCGTTCGAGTAAAGAGCCGAACTGATGCCCCAACAAGCAAATTTGAAGCGACCAAAGAAGAGTTGAAAAAGAAAATGCTCCCAAAAAAGCAGGATGATGCTCTGGCAGAGTGGGCAAAGGGGTTGAGGGCAAAAGCCAAAATAGTTATTAATCCAGCTGTTATTAACGATAAATAGGAGGCGGAAGATGTCCACACTTGTACTGGAGACTGATTTTCCCGGAATGAAGCTTATTGCACGAGGCAAAGTGCGTGATATTTATGACCTTGGCTCTACATTGCTGCTTGTAACGTCCGATCGTATTTCGGCGTTTGACGTTATAATGAATGAGCCGATCCCTGACAAAGGATTTGTTCTGACACAAATTTCAGCATTCTGGTTTCGCCAGATGGAAGACATTGTTACGAATCATATAATTTCTATTGATGTGGCAGATTATCCGTCTGTATGCCAGCCATACGCGGATATTCTGAAGGGGCGCTCCATGCTTGTTAAAAAGGCGACACCCCTGCCGGTTGAGTGCATCGTTCGAGGCTATCTTTCCGGCTCAGGATGGAAGGATTACAAGGCTGACGGTTCAATAAGCGGAATTAAGCTCCCTGCAAATCTGAGAGAATCAGATCGGCTCCCAGAACCTATATTTACCCCTTCTACCAAGGCTGATCTCGGCGCTCATGACGAAACCATCTCTTTTGAGAAAATGGTTGAGATCTGTGGTGAGGAGCTTGCTGAGAAGGCACGCGACTATACTCTTAAGATATACAGTCGAGCACGTGACCTTGCTGACGAAAAAGGTATTATCATCGCCGATACAAAGTTTGAGTTCGGTGTGTATGAAGGGGAGTTGATAATTATAGATGAATGTATGACCCCTGACTCAAGTCGTTTCTGGCCTAAAGATGCTTACAAGCCCGGGGGGGCGCAGCCCAGTTTTGACAAACAGTTTCTGCGGGATTATCTGGAGACGCTTGATTGGGGCAAATGTGCTCCGGCACCAACGCTTCCACAGGAGATACTTGACAAGACGGCTGATAAATACCGTGATGCATTGCGTAAAATAGCAGGCATTTCGATCTAAGCATCTGATTATGCCGGGAGAAAGGGGATGATCTCCTCCTCGAATTTTTTTCTGGCAATACCTTGACTAAATATGATTGTACAGTAACATTGCTCTGCAAAGTACAAACATTAACCAACAGGCAGGAGAGTTAAAATGAAACTTGAAGAAATAAAGGAAATAGCGAAACGCCATGACATCAAAACCGGCAAGCTGAAGAAAGCCGATCTGGTAAGAGCTATACAGCTTGCTGAGGGTAATGAAGTCTGTTTTGAAGTTGGCAGGTCGGAGTCCTGCGGTCAACATGAATGTCTCTGGCGAGCTGATTGCAACTGATTTGACAGTCTTTTGTTTCAAGCTCTATCCTTACGGCAGGGGGTAAGATCGCCCTTCTCCCTGCCGTAAGTAAGTTCGATTAATTCTCTGATTTCAAAAACTTACCCAGTGTTGTATCCACTTTGGATATGTGATTCAACAGCCACTTCAGCAGCATATTATTGGTTTCAACGACATGGTGAGTTGAAACACCACTTTTGTCTGTCTCCGCTTTAAGCTTCTTAAGCTGTTCAATAAAATAAATATGTTCCGCTTTATGAGATTCATACTCAGGGTAGCGGTGTAACTTCTGGAGCGCCTCTTCATCTCTGAAGTGGGTATGCACATACTCTTCAAGAAACAGCAGTAAGACCTTTAACTCCGCAATACCTTTCCCCTCCTGACACGCATTAAGCAATTTGTCGAAACGAGACAGAAGTTCCTTGTGCTGATTGTCTATTGCTTCAACACCTATTGATAAAGAATCCCGCCACTCTATTCCCATTTTGAAGCCTCCATTAGATCTGATTTTTGTCTTTTCTTACCGGTAATATGCTTTCTTGATTTAGGCTTATCCTTTTGCTCCTTCATACGGTTTGCCATTTCCTGTAATCTTGCGTCAACCAGTTGATAAATAGACCCTTCCGGGAAATCCCCTTGAGCTGATCGTTCTCCTGCAGATTTATTCGTTAGTATTTCAATCCCCTGCGCGATTGTACTAACACTCCAGATGTGAAACAGTCCCGCATTTACCGCATCAATTACATCCTGGTGAAGCATCAGGTGCCGTTCGTTAGCTTTAGGGATCATAACCCCTTGCTCTCCGTTAAGTCCCTGCGCACGGCAGACGGCAAAAAAGCCTTCGACCTTCTGATTGACACCCCCTATAGGCTGTACCATCCCTCGTTGATTCACACTTCCGGTTACGGCAATTCCCTGTTTGATAGCAACTCCTGAGAGAGCTGATAAAAGTGCGTAAAGCTCCGTTGAGGAGGCACTATCTCCTTCTATTCCGTCATAAGACTGTTCAAAGCATATCGAGGCGGAGAGAGAGAGGGGGCGCTCAAGGGCAAAAGTGCCGCCAAGATAGCCGGTAAGAATCATTACCCCCTTGTCATGAATCGGGCCGGAGAGCTTAACCTCCCGTTCAATATTAACCATTCCATCCTGACCGGCATATACAGCTGCAGTTATCCGGGTAGGGCGTCCGAAAGTATGATCCCCCAGACTTATGACGGAAAGTCCGTTGATCTGACCCACAACTGAGTCGGTGGTGTCAATCATTATAATTCCGTCATCATACAACTCCTGCATCCGCTCTTCTATACGATTAACACGATATTGACTCTCCTCGACAGCAACGCGTACATCATCACCGTTTATTACGCTGCACCCTTTTTGCTTTGCCCAATAGCTGATCTCCCGAATCAAATCTGCAATCTCCATAAACTGCGAAGATAGTTTAGTCTGATCGTCCGCCATTCTTGCGGTATGCTCAAGCAGAGCCGCAACACCACTCTTGTGAAAAGGGAGCAACCCCTCCTCCCTGCAATGACTTGCAACAAAAAGTGCATAGTCGTGCATTATTTCAGCTGTTCTTGAAACTCTGCTGTCAAATTCAGCTTTTACCTTAAAGAATTTGCGATAATCAGGGTCGAGATGAAAAAGCAGATAATAAATCCATGGAGTCCCTATCAGAATTATTTTAGCACGCATCTGTACAGGCTCAGGCTTAAGCGAGACCATCGTCATAAATCTATACTGTTCCAGTACATCCTCAATCCTTATCTCATGATTGCGAATACATCGCTTTAAAGAGTCCCACACAAAAGGGTTCGTCAGTACTTCACGAGCGTCTATAACCAGATATCCACCATTTGCTCTGTGAAGCGCACCGGAACGAATCATGGTGAAATCTGTTACAGCGACGCCACCGTACTGCATTACATGTTCAATCCGACCGAATAGATTATTGTATGTCGGGTTAGACTCAAAGATTACAGGCGCCCCCTCTGTCAACTTGTTATCAACCAGCAGGTTTACCTGATAACGCTCAAAGCTGGGCTCCTGCCGGGGCACCTTAATACCAGGTATCTGAGGCTGAGTTGATTGAGGTTTAAAATCATCCAGATTGTTCAGTATATCCTCCTGAACAGCATCCAGATAACCCAGCACCTTATCTAATCCGTTATATTTCTCCCGTAACGGGTCAAGGCGATGACCAAGACAGGACATACCGAGATCACGGTCTGCCTGTGATAGCGCCTCCTTTGTTGACTTCTCCTGTTCACGAACCTTGCGAAGCACATCGTTCAATTTATCGGTAAGCTCTTTACCCTGTTTTTCCAGCTTAATGCGCTTCTTCGCATTTAGAGCGTCGTACTCCTCCTGAGAGTAGTTGCGACCGGCTTTTTGAGGCACTATAACCAGACCCGACACCGTACGCTGCAGTGAGAATCCCAGTTTTTCGGCATCTTTTTCAAGTTCCTGAAAAAGTTCATTTGAAGCGGATTGGTAATTTTCAAGCAGCTCAGCCCTGCGGTTCTCATACTCATTGCTTTCAAGAGCCTTGGGAATGTCTGTACGAAAAGCCTCGACTAACTCCTTCATATCTGACGAGAGCTCACTTCCCATGCCGGCGGGCAGATCCAGTGAAAATGCAGAATCGGAGTCCTTGAAGTTATTGACGTAAACCCAGTCGTGCGGTTTTGGCTCGTTTTTAGCGCGTTTATTAAGAATACTTGCAATTGTTGAGTTTCTGCCGGTACCGGTTTCTCCCGAGATATACAGATTGAAGCCTGAACCATCAACCCCAAGACCGAATTCTATAGATCGCAGAGCTCGTTTCTGACCAATGGCATCATTAAAATCAGGAAGCTCTTCAGTGGTTTCAAAATTCAGCAATTCAGGGTCACAATTCCAACGAAGTTTTTCAGCAGGGATGAGACAACATTCAGACATCAAGTGCTCCTATGAAAGAATTCTACTCCTCTTGATTTTGGTGTTACTTTTATGCATCTTTTATTACGAAGTTTGAGAAGTCCTCAAACACCCATCTGTTCTTCAACGTCAGGTAGATGATGCCCAGTAGT
>JAQUHA010000013.1 GCA_028683855.1 Desulfuromonadaceae bacterium | reverse complement strand
GTAGCGACCCTTGGGATATCGACCCCTGGTGGATCGAGCTTTGGTCAGATAGCCACCGGCACGAGCAAGACATTATCAGTAACCCTTAGCAACAGCGGTCAGGCACCTTTAAACATCACGAACATAAGTGGTGCGGTCGCTCCTTTTACACTGTCACAAACTGAATTCCAGATACTCCCTAACGGCACCGTAACTCTGCTCGTTAACTATACACCTACAGTTGCAGCAGGTACTGACTCGGTAACTCTGTCAGTTGTATCTGATTCCTCCAGCGGAGCAACTCAGACTCTGACATTAACCGGCAGTGCAGCGTTACCTAGCATGAGTATTACAGGCACATCGGCTAACACACTTGCCTTTGGAGCGGCTAATGCCGTTGATTTGGCTGTCACCAAATCTATTAACATTACAAATACAGGTTCAGTTGATTATACTATAACCAGCATAAGCGGTCTTGGTGCACCATTTGTTGTTGGAACACTCCCTTCTTTCCCATACACTCTCGTATCAGGAACAACTCTAACCGTTCAGGTGGTTTACACTCCGGTTGTAGCGGGAGCTTCGAGCGGGACGCTGAATATTCAGACAAATAGTACACTTGGAACTAAAACAGTTGCGGTAACTGGTACTTGCGTTACATCTTCTACTCTTGAATTAACAACACCGAGTGGTTCCAGTTTTGGTAATACAGGACTTGGTATTAGCAGCACCTTGCCAGTTAGATTGACAAATACCGGAGATGGACCGCTAACTGTAACTAATATTGCCAGCTCAAATCCCAAATTTACTGTTTCGCAGAATACATTGCAGGTTTTAGGGGGTACATCGGCTGAAGTATCTATTACATACACTCCTACAGTTGCAACATCTGGTGAGTCTACGGTAATTACCGTTACATCAAACGCATCAAATGGAGCAAGTCAGACTTTGATTCTTGCCGGTAGTGCTACTGCACCATCGCTTACGGCAAATTTATCAACTCTAGCCTTTGGAAATGTACAGGTAGGTGACTCAAAGGGATTATCAGTGGTGTTGGCTAATACCGGAAATACGGCAGTTTCGGTTAACGCAATGACTGTTGCTGGTAGTAGTGATTTTACATTGACTGCCCCATTAGACTCTGCGTTGCCGATAAATATTCCTGTAGGTGCTTCTCAAACATTTACTCTTCAGTATACGCCTACAGTTTCAGGTGTGGCGGCTGCAACTTCTCTTGATTTAACTCTTAACGGCGGTACACTTAAGCAGGTTCCGCTTAGTGGTACAGGTATCGCCGTTCCGCTGATATCCGTTACACAATCAGCGACCGGTCTTAACTTTGGCACTATTGCGCTTGGAACCAGTAAACTGCTGGCACTGGATATTAAGAATACCGGTAATGCTCCTCTTAATATAACCGGCATAACCAGCAATAATATAAACTTTAAGCTACCTGCCGGATTGGCTTTCCAAATTCTGCCAAATGGTACACAGCAGGTTATTGTCACTTATACCCCAACCGTTGAGGGTTATAACAACTCAACTATTACAGTGGCTTCGGACGCATCAAACACGCCGTCACTTCCAATAAGCGCTACTGGTACAGCTATTATATTGACTGTAAATTCTGTTGGAATTTCACCTTCACCTATTACATTTTCATCTACCCCTGTCGGATCATCTCAAACTATTAATATGCTGATTACAAACAACAGTCCATTGAGTGTAAAGATAAATGCCATAGACTTACCACAGGCTCCTTTTACATTGATTGGAGCTCCGACTCTGCCTCTGGCTATTCCTGCCGGTGAGCAAACTTCTCTGCAGCTTAAATTTGAGCCAACCGACTCGGGTAGTTTTTCTACATCGATGGGGGTACTGTTTGACTATGCTACGGTTCCTCAAATAGTAAATATTTCAGGAACTGCGACTGGTGGTACGCAGGTTTCACTTGGTAATATTGTATTTAAGTCTTCAAACATACAGACTTCGAGTGTCAGCTTTGGGAATGTATACAAAGGTTCGGTGGCATCTAAAATAGTGCGAATTGAAAACATAGGTAGCGGACCGATTACTATTAATTCTGTGTCAGTTGACAATACGCAGTTTCGTGCTCTTCTATCTACTCCAATTACGTTAAACGTAAATTCCGGATTAGCCGGTGCTACTGGCTATTATAAAGATTTTGAAGTAGACTTTATCCCGACAGCTTTAACTGCCGCAGCAGCTACGCTTACTCTTAAGGATATTGACGGTGCGACTTTTAGCCTAAATCTCTCAGGAGCAGGTATCCCTGTTGATGTTAAACTGAATAGCGGTAGCGGTGTTCTTTCTTCCATTACGTCGCTGTCATCAACTCAGCTCCCGATGTCATATCTGAGCGACAAACTCTTTACTGTATCCAGCGCAGCTGATTTTAGCGTAACAGGGGTTACAGTTGGTGATACCGTTAATGTAGATGTTACTTTCGCAACTCTGCCAGCCAATCCAATCTTTTATAAAGTGGTTGGTAATACCTGGTATTTATTACGCGAAGGTACTGATTATCAGCTGAATGGCAACACCATCACTTACAGTATAACTGATGACGGGATATGGGATGCCGATAATTCAAATATTACAGGTAATGACGGGGTTATACATGATCCGATAGTTGTAGGCAGCATTGGCACCGGTACTAATACAACTACAACGCAGACTTCTACAAATATTCCACCGGCTTCCGGTGGTGGCGGCGGTGGTTGTTTTATCGCGACAGCGGCTTACGGCAGTTATCTTGACCCGCACGTAATGGTGCTTCGTCACTTCCGTGATGATGTGCTTCTAAAATCGGAACTTGGTACGGAGTTTGTTAAGTTCTATTACAAACATAGTCCACCGATTGCCGATTTTATCTATCAACACGAAGTATTAAGGATGCTCTTCCGCTTTGCGCTCACACCGCTTATATTTGGTGCAGAGTATCCGCTTGTTACTGGTATGATTTTTGTGCTGACCGCTGTTTGGTATATTAGAAGAAGGGTTAATCTTAAGGTAAAAGATGAAACGCTTCAGCAGATTGGTTAGATACTAAATTGCCTTATATGAATTAAAGCCTCCGGTTGTTTATTTCCGGAGGCTTTCTTTTTTTGATGTCTTCAATCTCGAGTATACGACCGTTTTGTTGTGAAATTTTGAAGTTTTTCTGGTGAGGCTATGTATGAAACTGCTCTGTTCGATTCTTGTGGCAACTCTCCTTATTTTATCAAACTCTGTCTGTAATGCTGAGTTTTACAGATATTACGATGATAATGGTGTCGTAAATATAACCAATGATTTCAAGAGTATTCCGAAGCGATATCGTGCTGCTGTTAAGGTTATTACTGAAAGAGAACTGGAGAAGAGCCGTTCGATCAGCCAAAGAAAGATTGATGATAATTACAAGGCGGTGCGAAATACTCCTGCCAAGCCTTCTGAATCGCCAGATCAGTTGATAAAAACAACTTCTGAGCCTGATAGTGACGTTGAACCTTCAGAGTTAAAAACCGGTTGGCTGGCGAGGCAGATTCCCCTTCTTAAAATAATTGCGGTTCTGATCGTCTCCGTAGCAGCTTTTATTTTCATTGGAAAAATTGTCAGCTCAGTCGCTCCTCGCTCCATTGCTGTTTTAATAAAAGTTGCTCTTTTCGCTGCTATAACCGTTTATCTTATTAAAGGATATGCTGAAAAAGTTTCCGATGCGTTTGAGATTATCAAAAAAGGGGGGGATACTGCTCAGAAAGCTATTGATAAGAGAAGTGAAAAAATCGAGAAACAGCTTGAGTAATTTTAAAAATAGAAAAATACCGCCTAATGCCCCATTTCTCCACCCTCGTTCTGTGAGGGTCTTTTCAGAAGAAACAGCAGTGGAATAATTATCAGAAATGCAATTCCGATAATAAAAAAGATTCTATTGAAAGCAAGTGCGCCTGCCTGACGTCTTACAACTCCGTACATTATTCCGAGCGCTGTTGTGTCTGATTGTGCGATGTTTATCCCTTTAGTTATTAATCCACGCTTCATGTTTTCAAAGCTCATCTGCCAGACCGGATTATACGGGTTGACATTTGCAACCAGAGAAGTCTGATAAAACTGCTGATAACGAGTCAGTAAAGTTGCAGCTATTGCGATGCCGACACTGCCGCCGATATTGCGGAGCAGGTTAAACATTCCGGTGGCGTTACCCATTTCAGAACGTGATATTGATGCCAGAGTAACGGTTGTGAGAGGTACGAATATCATGGCAAGTCCTACCCCTAGAACAATTCGCGGCCAGGTGTAATTCCAGAAAGCTCCTTGCAGGTTTAATCCCTGCATTATGAACATTGAGGTTGCTCCGAGCAAAAGCCCCATGAATACGATTTTTCTTCCATCTCTTTTCGCTAATGCCGCTCCGACAAGAGGCATGGTAAAGAGGGTAGCTACTCCCCCCGGTGCCATTACCATGCCGGCATCTGTTGCCGAGTAACCCATAAGTGTCTGTAAAAACAGCGGTATAAGCATTATAGAGCTGTAAAGTGCAAAGCCGACTACAAACATTATAAGGTTGCCGGCAGAGAATGAAACATTCTTGAAGAGTCGCAGATTTATAATGGGATGTTTGTGCGTCAGCTCAACCGATACAAGTGCAATCAGAGATAACACGGTTATTATGCTGAATAAGATTATAAAAGAGGAGTTAAACCAATCCTCCTGCTGCCCTTTGTCCAGAACTACCTGCAGCGACCCCATGCTGGCAACAAGCAGAAATATCCCCCAGTAATCAATTTTGAATGATTCGATTTTTTTGCGCAGATAGTCCGGATCAAAAATAAAGAACGCGCACATTATCATGGCTATTATCCCAATCGGGAGATTTATGTAAAATATCCACCGCCAGCTCATATTGTCGGTAATCCAGCCACCGAGAGCAGGTCCGACTATCGGGCCGAACATCGCTCCAACTCCAAAGATAGCCATTGCCATGCCGCGCTGATTAGGGGGGAATGTTTCCATCAATATAGCCTGGCTGATTGGTATAAGTGCACCACCGGCGGCTCCCTGCAGTATTCTGAAAAATATCAGCATTGTGAGATTGGGGGATGCACCGCACAGTAGTGATGCCAGAGTAAAGATGACTATGCAGGTCATCAGAAAACGTTTGCGTCCGAATACCCGTGAAAGCCAACCGGTCATAGGTAGAACAACGGCATTTGCTACCAGATATGATGTTAAGACCCAGGTCACCTCATCAACGCCGGAGTTAAGGCTCCCCTGCATATGGGGGAGTGCCACATTTGCAACCGATGTGTCTATTATCTCCATTATTGCGGGGAGCATGACTGTTATGGTTATCAGCCATTTATTTATTGTTTTCTCTTCGCTCATTTAAAAAGGATTAAGTTCCCTGATTACCTCGCTGCCGGTTCTTCCGGTCAGGATAACTGGAATTACACTCATTCCGACTCTCAGTAGTTGTTCAGGGTCGCTGCTCTTTTCTATGGTGATTTTTACCGGTACGCGTTGAACTACTTTTACATAGTTGCCTGTGGCATTCTCAGGTGGCAGCAGAGAAAACGCAGAGCCTGTGCCAGCCATTATACTGTCAACTTCGCCGCTGAATGTTTTCCCTGGATATGCATCAACAGTAAACTTAACTTTCTGACCCGGTTTAAGATAAGTTATCTGCCGCTCTTTATAGTTGGCTGTTATCCAGGCTTCCCGGAGCGGCACGATAGCCATAAGTGGCTGTCCTGCCTGAATGTTTACACCTGACTCAATAGATTTTCTGGTTATGTAACCATCTCTTGCAGCAAATATTTTAGTGTATGACAGCTGAAGTTCGGCTTCATCAAGCTCCGCTTTGCGATGAAGTATTTTTGCCTTTTCTCCGGATTTTACCGCAAGACCGGCTTCTGCTTTTGCACGTTTTAAAAACTCTTCAGCCTCTTTAAACTGAGCCTCTGCGACTTTTCGCGCTGTTATGGCGCGGTCAAGCTGTTCTTTTGGCAAAACGTCGCGTCCGGCTAATTTTTCCGCTCGATTCTGGTCTGTTACTGTCTGGTCGTATCTGGCTTTTGCCGATTGGAGCGCTGCTTCTGCTCCTGCAACTCTTATCTGTTCCGCTCCACTCTCGTTTTGTGCCATCCCGACGCCGGCTGCTGCTTTTGCAACTTGCAGGAGATAGTCAGAAGGGTCAATTTCAAGCAGCAGATCCCCCTTCTTTACAAACTGATTATCAACTACAAAGACTTTGGCGACCGTCCCAGAAATTTTGGAGGATACCGCGATTATTCGAGCTTCTATGAATGCATTGTCAGTTTCTATGTCTGTTCTGCTTGAGATTAACAGTTTAATTCCAAACCATGTGCAAACTATTACAGTCAGCAGAAGTAACAGTAACACCTTTATTTTTTTACTTTTGCCACGATTGCTTACCGGGGCTGCTTCCGGTGTTGCTGAATCTTCTGCCATATATTCCTCCATTAAAATTTACAATTTTCCGAGTGCTTTTCTAAGTCGTGCAGTTGCGGTTTCATAATTATAAACTGCACGATAATAATCAGTTTTACTTTCAGTGACTAAAGTCTGAGCGTCCAGAACTTCGGAGGCGATGCCGACTCTCTCTTCATACCGCTCTCTATTTATCCGCAGGTTTTCATCACTCTGCTGCATCGCTGCTCCCGCAATCCTGATTAGTTTTTTTGCAACTTTTGCATCATTCTGAGCCGATCTTATTTCGAGTCTGGCACGTTGCTGTAGAGTTGCTAGCGCATCCTGTTTTTTTGATCGCTGTTTAACAGCCCTTTCTTTCAGCGCATCCGCAGCATAACCGTCAAACAGGTTTACGCGAATTCCGAGCATGGCAGAGTAAATAGCCTGTTCACGTACTTTGTTGTTCTGTACATAATCCACTCCAAGAGTTGCATATATCTCTGGAAGGTAGTTTTCGTGATTTTCCTGTATTTCAAACTCACTGGCTTTAAGTGACTGTTTCTCGGCAATTATGTCGTGTCGATCAGATGTTTTCAAAAGATCATCTTCATCTTCCGAAAAGTTGAGAGAAGTTTTCTCTTCAAGTTCAGCGCGGAACTCGGGGGTGCTGCCTGTTAGAAAATTGAGGAGAAGCCATCCGTTTTCAAGCCTGTTTGCGGCAAGCAACTGTTTCTGTACTGCTGCTGCCAGTCTGACGTCCGCCTGAAGAACATCGTTGCGTGTAACAACACCCTCATCAAGAAGAGCCTGAGCGATCCTACGGTGTTCAGTGATCTGGACAACCTCTTCGTCTGTCAGCTGCAGTAACTTGTCTGATTCAAGAATGTTGAAATATGCTTCGATTACCTGTAATGCAACGTCAGCTCTGCTTGAGAGAAAACTCTCTTCGGCTCCATAAGTGTATGACTCTGCTTTTTTAACACCTGCTTCGCGCCGTCCAAAATCATAAAGTGTATAAGTTGCCGATATCCCTGCAAATGCAAAATCAGGCTCCTGGGTTTCGGCTGTGTCTCCTCCGATTATTACCGCCTGTGGTTCCTTTTGCATAATATATCCGGCGTCTGCATCAACTCTTGGAAATCTTGATGCTTTTGCATTACGGATGTTCTCTTTTAAAATTCTGCTTTCCCATGCTGCTATTTTCAGCGTGGGGTTATCGTCACCTGCTTTTTCAAGACAATCCTTCAGCGATAGCGGAGCAGCCCAGGATTGGGCGGCAATGCCTATGCAGAAGGCGGCGATAAAACTAGCATGACGGGAATTCATAAATACCTCTGTCTTCGCGTAAAATTTCCAGGACTCTTCTTAATTCGGCAACTTCCTCCTCACTAAGTCTCTTCGTAAAAGTTGCCAAAGAGCGTTTGGCACAATCTGAAAGCGGATTTTCGAGATTTTTCCCCTGTTCGGTCAGATATATTTTGTAGGCTCGCCGGTCCTGAGGATGATGGCGGCGTTCAAGAAGTCCGCTTTTCTCCAACCTGTCAATAAGTCCACCGACTGTTGAACGGTCAACCTGCGCTTTTTCGGAAATTTCAACTTGAGTCAGTCCGTCCTGCTGCCAGAGAAAAGCAAGAAGTGCAAACTGGGGCGGTGTAAGGTCATACGGCTCAATTTCCTCACGCAGAAGTCCCCATGAACGTTGATAGGCTTTTGAAAGCAGAAACCCGATGCTCTTTTCTACTTCATACATAACTGATATACCTCTCTGTTTAGCTTTCAGTCACTATACAGATAATAAGCATACTGTCAATTGTGTTGCTATAGTTTTATTGCAGTTTACAACGGCACTCAGTTTGCTTATTATGCGCTTTCATGAATAACACCGGTACGCAGTTTATACGAGTTATGTGTCAGGCGGATATTGACGCGGTTCTGCTTATTGAGAGGGTGTCGTTCAACACACCATGGCAGAGGGAGCACTTTGAGCATGAGATAGCTGCTACTCATTCATTTCCCTTTGTAATGGAGCAAAACGGGAAAGTTGTCGGTTACATCTGCTTGATGTCATTATTTGAAGAGGCGCAGATACTTGACATTGCTGTTGATCCTGGAATGAGAGGGGAGGGGGTAGCCCGGATGCTTATGGATTATGCCATCTCTTTTGTTCGGGAAAAGGGGGCTGAGTTTCTGGCGCTCGAGGTTCGTTCATCCAATATATCAGCAGTAAATCTTTATGATAGCTGCGGTTTTGTAACAACCGGTTTACGTCAAAAGTATTATGACGGAAAGGATGATGCGCTATTGATGGAGAAAGTGTTGAAGTGATATAGAACAACAGAATAAAGGCATTATTATTTTTGAATGCTGCTATTAAATATTCCTGTGAGGAGAAAAGAGATAATGCAGTTTACCGCAATGATTTTATCCAATATAGAGGTGTCGCCCGGTTACTGGAGAATGCGTATGACCGCGCCGGCTGAGTGTGCTGCTGCAGAGCCGGGGCAGTTCGTTATGTTGCGCGTGAGTGGGTCAATTGATCCTCTGCTTCGGCGTCCGTTCGGAATTTTTGATGTCGGTGTATACACGCCGGCTCATAGCGGTGGTGTTGCACAGCCATATATTGAGATTCTATACAGGGTGGTAGGGAAGGGGACTGCTCTTCTTGCTACTCTTCACAGTTCAGACCTGCTTGACGTGCTTGCCCCCCTTGGTAAGGGTTTTTATATGGGGGCGGTCGAAGAGGAAAAACTGATAGTAGGTGGTGGGGTAGGGCTCGCTCCACTCTATCTGCTGGCAAAAGAGCTGGTTAAGGAGTCAAAGGTCAGGCTTTTTGCCGGAGGCAGGACAAGAGACGATATACTCTGTATCACCGAGTTTGAAAGGCTTGGCGTTGAGTGCTATACGGCTACTGAAGATGGCTCTCTGGGTGAGTGCGGTCTGGTTACTGAGGCTCTGCTGAGGCGTCTTGATAAGTTAAAGGGAAACGCTTCAGTTTATGCGTGTGGACCTCAAGGTATGCTGAGTGCCGTGGCAAATATTGCTGCGGAGCGAAATATTAAATGTCAGGTATCCCTTGAAGGTTATATGGCTTGCGGCGTTGGTGCCTGTCTCGGTTGTGTCGCGCCCGGGTATAATCATTCGTCAGAAACGCCCGATTTTAGATGTGTCTGTACTGAAGGGCCGGTTTTTGAGGCTGGCGAACTGAAGTGGAGGGAGTAAAGAATGAAACCTGATATGACTGTTGATTTTGCCGGTATCCAGCTCCGTAATCCGGTTATGACTGCATCCGGTACTTTTGGTTACGGTGAGGAGTTTGCCGAATATATTGATCTTGAAGCCATCGGTGCTATTGTAACAAAAGGGCTGTCTCTTAAACCACGTGCCGGAAATCCAACGCCACGCATAGTTGAAACTCCGGGGGGTATGCTGAACGCTATTGGACTGCAGAATGTCGGTATTGACGCGTTTATAGCAAAAAAAGTTCCTTATCTCCGCTCTGTAAATACTCCTGTTATTGCGAATTTTTTTGGAAATACAGTTGATGAATATGCCGAAATGGCTTCCAGGCTTGACGAAATAACTGAAGTTACAGGTCTGGAGGTTAATATTTCATGCCCTAACGTAAAACATGGCGGCATAGTTTTTGGTACAGATCCTGATAGTGCCGCCTCGGTTGTTGCTGCCTGCCGTAAGGTGACTGCCAAACCGCTTATTGTGAAGCTTTCGCCAAACGTAACCGATGTAGTTTTAATGGCACGAGCCTGTGAAGATGCCGGGGCTGATGCAATATCGCTTATTAACACTCTGACCGGTATGGCTATTGATCTGAATAAACGCCGCCCGGTATTGGCAAACATCACCGGTGGATTTTCCGGTCCGGCTATAAAACCGATTGCTCTTCGCATGGTCTGGCAGGTGGCAAAAGCTGTAAAAGTGCCGATTATAGGAATTGGCGGAATTATGAATGCGATTGATGCGCTTGAGTTTATGCTTGCCGGTGCAACTGCTATTCAGGTCGGAACCGCAAGTTTCATAAGCCCCGGTGCTGCTCAGAAAATTGCGGATGATATGGAGGGCTGGCTTATTGACAACGGGGTTGCTGATATTAAAAGTATGATTGGTGCATTGGAAACCTGATGGAGGGGGAACGGATATGAGCTCAATCGTATATGCGGCTTCCGGTACGCCGGTAGTTTCGGTTATCGATCTGAATTTTATACTGATCAACAGAATATTGGTGTTGATTTCTGTCCTTATCTTCTTTGTTGTAGTGCTCTTTCTCCGTCGTAACAGGGGTGAGGAGGTTGACAGCAACGTAACTGCACCGATAAAACTGTCAATTTTCGGTTTTATCCTTCTGTATGCAGAGCTTGCAATGTCGACACTTCCAAGTTATCAGGCACTTCTGCAGGGAATTCAGACGATTGTAGTGCTTTTCTGTCTGGCAAAGCTTGTTAATTATCTGACAATAGATGTTTATCTCCGTATTCATACAAGAAAGGAAGTCCCATCTTTTCTGCGCGATTCTGTGCGCCTGGTGGTCTATCTTGCGGTTGGTATTATTTCTCTGCGCCTGGTTTTCAAGATTGATCTCTCTGCCATTGTAACCACTACAACTGTTATTACCGCAACTATAGCTTTTGCTATGCAGAGCACTCTTACAAATGCCCTGTCAGGGTTTTCTATTCAGTCGGACGATCTTCTATCGCGTGGGAACTGGATCGCGATAAAGGAAAAAAATATATATGGCGAGATTATAAATGTCGGTTTTCGTTATACAACTTTGAAGAATCCTGAGAACCAACTGTTGATGGTTCCAAACAGTGTAATTATGCAGAGCGTTGTTACATTTCACGGTAACAGTGAAATTGAGGAGAAGCCTTTACAGCAGGTTGATGTTATGCTTGGTTACGACCTCCCCCCTGAAAAGGCAAAGAATATTCTTCTTAAAGTGATATGTGATGATCATCAGGTACTCGCTCAACCGCTCCCGATTGTCAGGCTTTTTACATTTAATGACAGCGGTATTACTTATCAGTTGAAATATTGTATTAAAGATCCATCTCAGAGAGTGCCTGTACAGGATTGTCTGTACAGCCAGATATGGTATGCGGTGCATCGTGCCGGTTACAGTTTCCCGTTCCCCCACAGACAGATAGTCAGGACCGAAAGCCGTCCACCGTTTGAATTCTCTTCGGAGCGAATTGCCGACTATCTTCGAGGTTCTGAGATATTCTCCATGCTGAACGAAGATACGCTTCAGACCTTATCTGCAGAAGCACCGATCAGAGTCTTTGGCGGAAGTGAGATTGTAGTTAGTCAGGGGGATAGGGGGAGTTCACTTTTTATTGTACTAAGGGGGTCTGTTGAGGTGATTATTAATGAAACTACCGTCGGTACAATAAATCAGGATTCATTCTTTGGGGAAATGTCACTTCTTACAGGTGAACCAAGGAGCGCTACAGTTAAGGCATCCTCTGAAGTCTGGCTTGCTGAGATAACCCGTGAAATTATGGAGCCTATTCTGCGCGAGAATCCTGCTTTGATGGGTACAATCAGTTCCGTTCTTGCGGAGAGGGAGCTGAAAAGCCAGAAAAACATGGTAACTGCTTATAATAAGAATGATCATATCTCCAAGCGTGGGGAAGATTATCTGCAGCGCCTGAGGAGCTTTTTCCGTTTATAAAGTGTCCAGGTTACTCCTCAATTTGTTCTTCAGCTTTAATACTTATCAGACGGGGAGAATAAAATTTTGTACGATGGTCGTCCTACTTATGCCGAGATAGACATCTCGGCACTTAAACATAATTATCAGCTGATACGTTCTTCAATTCCGCGCAGCACTGAAATTCTGGCTGTTGTAAAGGCAGATGCCTATGGACATGGTTTTATGGATATAAGCCGTGAACTTGAACACCTTGGAGTAGATGCTTTTGGAGTTGCGTTCCTTGCTGAAGGTATTCAGCTACGAAAAAGTGGAATTGATAAGCCTATACTTATTCTTGGAGGCGTATATCCTGGACAGGAAAGAAAATGTATAGGTTACAATATTTCTACAACCATTTTTACAATCGAGCAGGCACAGGCTCTGAGTCAGGCTGCCTCTGCCGGGAAGCTGTTTCGTAAAGCCCAGGTTCATCTTAAAATAGATACCGGTATGGGGCGTCTTGGAGTCCCTTATAGCGAAATTGCTCAATTTCTTGTTGAACTTAAAAAGTTGAAGAACATTTCTGTTGAGGGTGTTATTTCTCACTTTGCAAGTGCCGATGAGCTTGATGAATCAGGACAGCACTTTACGCGAATTCAGAGTGAGCGCTTTGCCTGGGCAATAGCGGAAATTCGCAAATCCGGTTTCAAGCCGCGCTACATTCATATTGCAAATAGTGCTGCGGCTCTTTTAAGGAATATACCCGGCTGTAATCTGATCAGACCGGGTATTACTATGTATGGTGCTATTCCTTCAGCGGATTTTCAGGGAAAGCTTGATTTAAAGCCGGTTATGCGTCTTAAAAGCTGTATAGCAATGCTTAAATGGGTGGATGCAGGGACGACCATCAGTTATGCGCGTCGTTTTACAGCAGACAGGCGCACACTTATTGCGAGTGTGCCGGTCGGTTATGCTGACGGCTATCCCCGCTCGCTTACAAACAGGGGTGAAGCTCTGGTTCGTGGTGTACGGGCAAAAGTTGCCGGTACTGTCTGTATGGATTGGATTATGCTCGATGTTACAGGTATTGAAGGTGTGGCTGTAGGAGATTCTGTAACTCTCATGGGGTCGGATGAAGAGGGGAACTGTATTCATGCAGAAGAGCTTGCTACCTGGGGGGATACGATTCCGTACGCAATTTTTTGCGGGGTAAGTAAAAGAATGCCAAGAGTATACATTAAATAGAGGGATTGGAATTTATCTCAAAATAAGGTACAAATTCATTCCGTTGAAACTTAGTTGCTGTTAGACACTCTTCCTTTCTTTCAGAATTAACAGCTTAATACACATTTTTATCAAGGAGTATTTGCATGGCAAAGATTACCAGGGCGCTGATAAGCGTTTCTGACAAAAGCGGTATTGTTGAATTTTCAAAGCATCTTTCTGGCTATGGAGTAGAGATCCTGTCTACAGGCGGAACCGCAAAGCTGCTGCGTGATGCCGGTCTGCGTGTCAAGGATGTATCCGAGTTTACCGGTTTTCCTGAAATGCTTGATGGTCGGGTTAAAACTCTGCACCCCAAAGTGCATGGCGGTCTGCTTGGAATGCGCTCGAATCCCGAACATATAGCAACAATGAAGGAACATGGGATTGAAAATATAGATATGGTGATAGTGAACCTCTACCCATTTGAGGCTACTATAGCAAAAGATGGGTGTAGGCTTGAAGATGCAATTGAAAATATAGACATCGGTGGTCCAACGATGCTTCGTTCAGCTGCTAAAAACTACCATGATGTTACAGTGCTGGTTGATAGTAAAGATTATCTGCGTGTGATTGATGAGATGAAAGAAAACTCCGGTGCTGTTTCAGTCAAGACCAATTTTGGGCTTGCGGTCAAGGTTTTTCAGCATACTGCGGCTTATGACGGAGCAATATCCAACTATCTTGGCTCAAGAATGACCTCTGAAATAGTCGAATTCCCACCATCTTTTACATTTCAGGTTAAAAAAGCACAGGATCTCCGCTATGGCGAAAATCCCCATCAGGCAGCGGCTTTTTATATAGAAGAAAATATTTCGCAGCCTTGTGTCTCTAATGCTGTTCAACTTCAGGGTAAAGAGCTCTCTTTCAACAATATAATAGATCTGGATGCTGCTATTGAAACAGTAAAGGAGTTTGAGAAGAGTGCCGCTGTAATAATAAAACATACAAACCCATGCGGGGTGGCACTTGCAGATTCCCCGCTTACAGCTTATTTAAAGGCTCGTGAATGTGATCCTGTGTCATCTTTTGGAGGTATAGTCGGGTTTAACCGTATTGTGGATGCCGAGACAGCTAACGAACTTACTTCTACTTTTCTCGAAGCTGTTATTGCCCCGGGCTACAGTGAAGAAGCCCTGGCTATATTCACCGCGAAAAAGAATGTAAGGGTAATGCAGATGCCGAGGTTTGAGAACTATGTTGCTGGTGGATATGACATGAAACGTGTTACTGGTGGGCTGCTTCTGCAAGGGTGTGATCTTGGGATGGTTAATGCTGCTGACTGTCGTATTGTGACTGAGCGCAAACCGACTGCATCCGAATACGAAGCTCTTGATTTTGCGTGGCGTGTCTGTAAGCATGTAAAATCAAACGCCATAGTTTTCAGCAACCGCGACCAGACAGTTGGAATAGGCGCTGGACAGATGTCCCGTGTTGACTCGTCAAAAATTGCTGTACAGAAAGCCCTGCTTCCAATTCGTGGTACCGTTCTTGCCTCCGATGCTTTTTTCCCCTTTCGAGACGGGGTTGACGCTGCTGCCGAAGCCGGTGTGACAGCAATTATTCAGACGGGTGGAAGTGTTAGAGATGAAGAGGTTATAAAAGCCGCTAATGAACATGGAATTGCGATGGTTTTTACAACTATGAGGCATTTCAGGCATTAAATTGATTGATAAACAATTTATTGTACACAAACAGGATAGGATAGAGGTGCATCAAATATGAAAATACTTGTAATTGGTGGTGGTGGTCGCGAACACGCCCTAGTCTGGAAAATCGCACAATCCCCGCTTTTGACCAAACTATATTGTGCGCCTGGGAATCCCGGAACTGCATTACTGGCTGAAAATCTGCCTATTGGAGTTGATCAGCTGGATAAACTGCTTGAATTTGCATACAAAAATAAGATTGATTTAACAGTCGTGGGGCCAGAACAGCCACTTTCTCTAGGGATTGTTGATCTTTTTGAGTCACACGGTCTCAAAGTGTTCGGCCCATCTCAAAAAGCCGCTTTTATAGAGGGGAGCAAGGCTTTTTCAAAAGATTTGATGCGTAAATATGATGTACCAACGGCAGCATACGGTGTTTTTACCGATAAAACGGAAGCGGAAGCTTTTATAAAGAGTACAGGAGCCCCTATAGTTGTTAAGGCAGATGGTCTGGCAGCAGGAAAAGGTGTCATTATTGCTCAGACCTGTCAAGAGGCGGTTGAAGCAGTTAATGATATGTTGAGCGGAAATGCTTTTGGTGCTGCCGGTTCCAGAGTCGTTATTGAGGAGTTTCTTACTGGTGAAGAAGCTTCTTTCCTCGTTATAACAGATGGCAGGAAAATTATTCCGCTTGCAAGCGCACAAGACCATAAAGCAATTTTTGATGGTGACAAAGGACCGAATACCGGTGGTATGGGTGCTTACTCACCAGCACCTGTTGTGACTAAGGAAATTCATGAAAAGGCTATGGAGCTGGTTATAAAGCCAACCGTTGAAGGGATGGCTGCCGAGGGACGTCCATACCGTGGAGTGCTTTACGCAGGTCTGATGGTAAAGGATGGCGAAGTAAAGACTCTTGAATTTAACGCCCGTTTTGGTGATCCTGAATGTCAGCCTCTCTTGATGCGTATGAAATCTGATATTGTACCGGTACTGCTTGCAGTTGCAGACGCTGATCTTGCCGATTCTGAAATTGAATGGCATGACAAAGCTGCAGTCTGTGTTGTTATGGCTTCTGAAGGGTATCCGGGGGATTACGCAAAAGGGGATGAAATTTCCGGTTTGGATATGGTTGCAGATATTGATGATCTGTATGTTTTCCATGCAGGTACTGCGGCTAAGAATGGAACCTGTGTAACCAATGGAGGCAGGGTACTTGGTGTTACAGCACTTGGTAGTACAGTTGCGGCAGCCATTAAAAATGCATATAAAGGTGTCTCGTCTATAACATGGCGCGGCTTGCAATATCGTAGCGATATCGGTAAAAAAGCGCTTGAACGTTAGTAAGTTAGATAAAAGCAGTGAGGTGAGATATGAATGCTGACGCCCCTTTGGTTTTAATAATAATGGGTAGTGACAGTGACCTGTCTGTAATGCAGGAGGCTGCTGAGATACTAAAGAAATTTACGGTACCTTATGAAATGCGTATATCCTCAGCACACCGTTCACCGACTCGAACCTCCGCTATCGCATCGGATGCCGCAGATAGAGGTGTCAAAATAATCATTGCAGGTGCAGGTATGGCAGCTCATTTAGCAGGAGTCGTTGCCTCCAAGACGATTCTGCCGGTAATAGGAGTTCCAATGCCGGGCGGTGCTTTGAACGGGGTAGATGCTCTGTACTCAACAGTTCAGATGCCTGCAGGCATACCGGTAGCCACTATGGCGATAGGCAAAGCCGGTGCAAAAAATGCCGCTCTCTTTGCCGTTCATATTCTGGCACTTTCAGAACCTGCGCTTTCAGATGCTCTGAAAGCTTATCGTGTTGAGATGGACAGTATGCTGGAAAATATAGATCTCGAGTTGCAGGCGCGTCAGTAGGTAAGATAAAAATATTTTTTGGGATTTTATATCAGTTTTCTTGCAAATTTTTGTTGACATCATTCCGCATCACATGATAGATAGACGGACGATTTTGTGAGACGTTCTGCAGTTTGTATTGACCTGTTTCTTCAGATTTAAAGCCCACACTCCAGCGTATTGCTGTTTTGTGGTTATATTCCCCATTAGCTCAGTTGGTAGAGCAGGTGACTGTTAATCACCTTGTCCGTGGTTCGAGTCCGCGATGGGGAGCCATTTAGAGACAAAGCTGGGCACCATTCAAGGTGACCCAGCTTTGTTGTTTTTAAAATCACACATAAGAATAAGAGAACGGAAGAATATTTATTTGACAGATCTACTCACTCCTAACTACCTCTCCTGCAGGTGTCTATAGGTCTAGTGTATGAGGTCTGTTTCCCCAAGAGTAATCACCAGAATAGTGCAGGCTTATTATGGTTGAGACACTGAGCTGTTTGATATAGACTTCCGGTTGAGGTCGATAGGTTATGGAGCTATCCGACTAATTTAAGGAAGCATTTACAGGGGGGGTATATGAGAGAGATATATAGGAGTGGATTGATAGCAGCGATTATTTTTTCATTATTATCAGGAACTTTGTTAACTGGTTGTAAAACCGTACAAGAGTATATGATAGCAGATGGTTATCGAGAATTAAGAGGTGATGAACTGAAGAAGCTTGTTATCGGAAATTCTGTAGAATCATCTACAGGTTGGAAGGATAATTTTAAGGCTGATGGGATTTTTACGGGGAATTCCCCAAGGTATTCTTATAAAGGAAGCTGGTCATTTTCCGAAGATGGACAACTCTGTATCATAAAAAACCACCCATATGTACCAAATGGCTGCACAATGGTCTTCAAAAATGACAAAACAGGCGATATTGTCTGGTATGAAGCTGATAATAACTCCTACAATGTAAAGATAATTACTGATAAATCAACTCCTTAAGGCTACTTATCAATCATTGATCAAGGCTGGAAAAGACGCTTACTGGTGAGGCTGTATAATACGCTGTCATATATTATGGGAATTCACTCGCTTTATGGCTGTTACCATTTTGTTTAACAGAGTAGGTTAAACTTACTCTGAAACTGTCAAGCGACTTGACATCCTACGTCTATTATTATAGTCTCGCCCAGCTAGTCGGTTTTGCCTGTTTTTAGCAGACAATTTGCAAAAACAAGCGGGAATAACTCAGTGGTAGAGTGTCAGCTTCCCAAGCTGAAGGTCGCGGGTTCGAATCCCGTTTCCCGCTCCACAAAATCAAGTGGTTAGGCAATTTGCCTGACCCCTTTCTTCTTTCGTGTAACCTCTCGTGTAACCTCTGATCCCGTGCCTTGAATTTCTATATGATTACTTCGGAGTGGATCTGGGCTCCGTGGCCTGAATAAAATGGATCTATTGGAAAGCCGCCCTTTTCAGTGACGTATGACGGGCGGTATTTTTGTAAGGCATTCGGCTGTTCTTGTCAATATGCGGGATAGCCCTGCAGTTATGGCCAATATTGGGTAAAATCGGCACTATTCGTTATTAAAACG
This sequence comes from Desulfuromonadaceae bacterium, assembly GCA_028683855.1. Taxonomy (GTDB): domain Bacteria; phylum Desulfobacterota; class Desulfuromonadia; order Geobacterales; family Pseudopelobacteraceae; genus JACRCG01. Next base: position 82,431 of record JAQUHA010000013.1, on the reverse strand, counting down.
CTTGCTTGTGGCAAGTTATGGGAGTATTTTGTCAAGCAAACTTGCGGTACTTTATTCGGATTTTGAAGCCCAATAGAATTCTGGCTTTTTTCAACATGTTGAACGAAGGACAAAACCTATGGACGAAAGATGGCAGACTGTCGATTACATTTGTAAATATCTGAATGTAAGCAACGAGACTGTTTATAAGTGGATTGAGCAACGTGGCATGCCCGGGCATCGTGTCGGTCGCCGTTGGATGTTCAAACAGGACGAGGTGGATGAATGGGTACGCTCCGGTGGTGCGGCTGAAAAATCCGATAAAACGGACACCGAATAAATAAGGAACGACCATGCCTGAGCGAACTCAAGACAAGGTAAAACGATCCCTTCAGGCTGCTGAAGAGCTATATCACAGACTGGTGTTGCTGGTGGGTGGGACCGGTTCAGGTAAGACCGGAATACTTCGTGAGGTGGCATTTAAGCTTGGCACAGAGATCATTAACGTCAATCTTGCGCTCTCGACTGAACTACTTGAGCTGACGGCCAAACAAAGAGCGCTGCGACTGCCAGGAATTCTAAATCAGGTCGTAGATAAATCACAGTTGCCTGTGGTGCTCGACAATATAGAAATTCTTTTCGACAAGGATCTAAAACAAGACCCCTTGCGACTTTTGCAGGGTGTTTCAAGGAATCGATCTGTAGTGGCGTCATGGAACGGAACTCTGTCCAAGGGGAAGCTCATATATGCTGAAACAGGTCACCCTGAATATCGGTGTTATGAGCAGATCGATAATATGATCGTCTGTATGGATGGGACGGAAGTTATCGGTTCGGGAAAGAACATTAGAGAGGCAATATAATGATGAAATATGGAGATCTAATTCAATTTGACCCGATTGAGTCGGTTGTTCAACTGCGAAATGCTGATGAACTGTCAGTAGCTAAGCAGTTGGTTAGAAGTTACGTAGTATCGGAAGAAATGTCTGAGCGATTAATCAACATTGTCTTTCCTCAACTACAATTCGACGCACCATTAGACAACCGTGGTGTCCTTGTAGTTGGAAACTATGGAACAGGTAAATCCCACTTGATGTCTCTCATCTCAGGCATTGCGCAAGATGAATCTCTAGTGCAAGACTTGAATCATCCTGATACGGCACAAGCTGCTAGAAAAATTGCAGGTCGCTTCAAAGTTGTGATCCGTACTGAAATCGGAGCAACGACAATGTCGCTCCGTGACATCCTGATTTCTGAGTTGGAGGAACACTTAGAAAGGATGGGAGTCGATTATGTATTCCCTGACGTAGAAACTATTACGAACCATAAACGGGCCTTTGAAGACATGATGGAGAAATTCAGTCAGGTCTATCCAGACCATGGTCTTCTCCTGGTGGTTGATGAGTTACTGGACTACCTGCGTACCCGCAAAGATCAAGAACTGATTTTGGACCTCAACTTCCTTCGTGAAGTCGGTGAAGTATGTAAAGACCTGCGCTTCCGTTTCATGGCTGGCGTGCAGGAAGCAATCTTTGACAGTCCCCGCTTTGCCTTTGTCGCCGACAGCATCCGTCGGGTGAAGGACCGTTTCGAGCAGATTTTGATCGCCCGCAACGATGTCAAGTTCGTAGTAGCTGAACGTCTGCTTAAAAAGACAGCCGAACAGCAGGCCAAGATCCGTGATTATTTGATACCTTTTGCCAAGTTTTATGGCGGGCTCAATGAGCGGATGGATGAATTCGTCCGTCTTTTTCCGGTACATCCTGACTACATCGACACCTTCGAGCGGGTCACCGTGGTGGAAAAGCGAGAGGTGCTCAAGACCATCTCCATGGCCATGAAAGCCATTCTTGGTAAAGAAGTGCCGCCTGCAGAGCCAGGTCTTATCGCCTTTGATAGCTACTGGGGCACACTCAGGCAGAATGCCTCTTTCCGCGCAATACCCGAGATTCGTGCAGTTATCGACTGCAGCCAAGTCCTGGAATCCCGTATTGAGAACGGGATCACTCGAAAGCAATATAAGCCAATGGCTCTGCGCCTGATCCACGCTCTCTCGGTACATCGTCTGACCACTGGCGATATTTACTCCCCAATGGGCGCATCGGCCGAAGAGCTACGAGACCGCCTCTGTCTTTTCGACCCCTTGATCGCAGAACTTGGCAGCGACGAACCGGACAAAGATCTGCAAACTCATGTGGAAACGGTCCTGCGTGAGATCCACAAGACGGTCAGTGGCCAGTTCATCTCTTTCAATGCCGATAACCGCCAGTTCTATCTCGATCTGAAAAAAAATGAAGATTTTGATGCCTTTATTGAGCGGAAAGCTGAAACCCTGAGCGAGTCTCAGCTTGATCGCTTTTATTACGAGGCGCTTAAGCGGGTGATGGAATGCCAGGACGCCACCTATGTTACCGGCTACAAAATCTGGCAGCATGAGTTGGAATGGCAGGAGCGCAAAGCTTCCCGAACTGGCTATCTGTTTTTCGGAGCTCCCAATGAACGCTCCACCGCCGTTCCTCAGCGCGACTTTTACCTCTATTTCATCCAACCTAACGATCCGCCACGCTTCAAGGATGAGAAGGCTAATGATGAGATATTCTTTCGGCTCAAGGGGGTAGACGAGGAATTCCGTACCGCTCTCAAGAGTTACGCGGCGGCACTTGATCTTGCGTCGACATCATCCGGCCATGCCAAGGCCACCTATGAAGCCAAAGCCAATGGATTTCTTCGTATGCTTGTACAGTGGCTTCAGAAGAATATGGCTTCAGCCTTTGAGGTGACTTATCAAGGGCGATCAAAGTCAATGACTGAATGGGCAAAGGAAAAGGGCGGTAATATCAGGTCTCTGTCCGGGATTGCTTCTCACGAAACCATAAACTTTCGTGACCTGGTCAACACCATTGCTGGCGTCTGCCTTGCTCCCAACTTCGCCGACAAGGCGCCTGAATATCCATTTTTCTCGGTACTCATTACCGGAAACAACCGTGCCCAGGCCGCACAAGACGCCCTGCGAGCAATTGCCGGACAGAATCGTACCAAGCAGGCTACTGCCGTACTGGATGCCTTTGAATTGCTAGATAGCGAAAAGATCGACGTCTACAAATCCAGCTACGCCAAATACATTCTCGATGTACTCAAGGCCAAAGGGCATGGCCAGGTGGTGAACCGCAGCGAGATAATTCAGGACGATCACGGGCTTGAATACATGAATCCCGGTGCTTCCCGACTGGAGCCGGAATGGGCGGTAGTTATCCTTGCTGCACTGGTCTATTCGGGCGACATTGTACTCTCAATCCCTGGCAAAAAGTTTGACGCCACCGCGCTGCAACTATTAGCCGCAACCGGCATGGACGAGCTGACCCGATTTAAACATCTGGAGCAACCAAAAGAATGGAATTTGCCAGCTCTAAAGGCACTATTTGAACTGCTTGGGCTCCCATCAGGCTACCCTCAATTAGTCAGCCAAGGTAATGATGCACCTGTGATTGAGATGATTGATCGGGTCACTAAGATCATTAAACGGATCGTAATGACTCAACAGACCATTCGCAATGGCATCTCCTTCTGGGGACTGGAACTGCTCGCGGGCACCGAGCTTGCCAGCCAGGCCAGTGGTTTGGATGAAGCCAAAACCTTCTTCGAATCGCTCCAAGCCTACTCATCTCCGGGCAAGCTGAAGAATTTTCGCTACAGCGCTCAAGAGGTCTCGACACACGAGAAAGCGGTCAAGTCCCTTGATGATTTGGATCTCCTGCGCGAATTCGTCATGGACCGCAGTCCGATGGCCTCCTGGCTCTCCACAGCCGAAGCAGTGCTGCCTACCGAGCACGACTGGGTTGACCGCATGAAGGCCACCCGACAGGACATTCTGGATGCACTCAAACAGGCAAATCTTTCGGCGTTGTCGGAACAGTCCCAGGTAATCGGGACGAAGCTCCAGCAGCTCAAAAAGGATTACACCGTTGCCTATATTGGCCTGCACACCAAAGCCAGATTGGGGGTGAATGATGACAAGCGCAAAGCATCGTTACTCAATGACCCGCGTCTGCAGACGCTTCTCAAGCTGGCCGGTATTGACCTGATGCCTCGGCAACAACTCACTGACTTCCAGAATCGTCTGGCTGGACTGAAAAGCTGCTTTGCCTTGACCGAGCAGAATCTCGATCCCACCCCGGTTTGCCCACATTGTGGTTTCCGACCATCAGTTGAAGCTGGCACAGCATCAGGCGCGCAAATGATCGACCAGATGGACAAACAACTCGACGCCATGCTGGGAGGTTGGACTGCAACCATCCTCGGCAACCTGGAAGACCCTATTACCCAGGCCAATATGGATCTGCTCAAAAGCGAAGACCGGGAACAGCTTGATGCTTTTATCCAATCACGGGAATTGCCGGTGCCCCTTGACAACAACTTTGTGCATGCCATTCGGGAAGTTCTCTCCGGATTGGTGAAAATTGTTTTCAAGGTAAAGGACCTGCAGCACGCCTTGCAGCTCACGGGCGGTCCCGCAACACCAATCGAGATGAAGAAGCGATTTGAGGACTACGTCGATCATCTTACTAGAGGCAGCGATCCGGCCAAGGTGCGGATCGTCATGGAATAACGGAGACTTCGATGAAGAGATATACAGATCAGGAATTACTTGATCTGCTGAACTCGCTTGAGTCTGATCGCGTTGAGCGAAAAGAATCTTTTAAAGGTGATGTTCCTAAAAAGGCACGTCAGGCAATCTGTGCTTTCGCCAATGATCTGCCAAATCATAATGAACCCGGTGTCCTGTTTATCGGGGCAAAAGATAATGGCGAACCTTCTGGGCTTCAGGTTACTGATCAATTGTTGCTTTCACTGACTGACATGAAAACTGACGGCAATATTCTCCCATTGCCAGTGCTATCGGTAGAAAAGCGAATATTAAATAATGCAGAGATGGCAGTCATCATCGTTCTGCCTTCAGATATGCCCCCGGTAAGATTTGAAGGTCGCACCTGGATTCGCACCGGGCCACGCCGTTCAATTGCTAACGAGCAGGAAGAGCGGATCCTGAACGAGCGTCGGCGTTTCAAATTTCTTCCTTTTGATTTGCATCCTGTTGTTACTGCTACAACAAATGATTTGAGCCGTGTCTTTTTCGAAGAAGAATATCTGCCCAAAGCTTTTGCTCCGGATATTCTTGCTGCAAATGGAAGAAGTTACGAAGAACGCCTTTCTGCTTGTCGGATGATCGTATCTCCTGATGATCCGACTCCTACCGTTACCGGCATTCTTACCTTGGGACGGAATCCACAACATTTCCTGCCTGGTGCGCGTATCCAGTTTTTAAGAATACAAGGTAAAAACTGGGGTGATAAGGTCGTTGACGAACAACGGATTGACGGTCATTTGCAACGGCAATTGGATGCCTTGGATCAGAAGCTGTTGTCCCACAACCGTGTTTCAGTAGATATCTTATCGTCACCGACAGAAGTGCGACACTACCGCTATCCATTGGGCGCTTTGCAGCAATTGACTCGAAATGCTCTGATGCATCGCAGTTATGAGGGAACAAATTCACCGGTGATGGTTTACTGGTTTGATGATCGCATCGAGATTATTAATGCTGGCGGCCCTTTTGGGCGTGTCACCCCGGAGACCTTCGGGAAACCTGGATACGCCGATTACCGAAATCCTTCTATTGCAGAGGCAATGAAAAACCTTGGTTTTGTGCAGCGCTATGGTGTTGGAATCCAGACAGCTCAAGAAGAGCTGAGCGTAAGTGGAAATCCTCCTGCTGAGTTCATTCTGGATAACGGTTCGGTACTGTGCAAAGTGTACCAACGTGAGGATGATCTTTCCCAAAGTCTGAAATACGTACAAATCACTGGACAAGTCACCCCACAGACAAAGTTGGGGCCAGAGTTGGGGCCAGAGTCGGGGCCAGAGTCAATCGAGCGGCGAGTTCTCATGGCTCTACAAAAGGGGGATTTTTCAAAATCACAGATCGCGTCTGCCATTGGGCAGGCAAGCGTTTCTGGAAAATTGAATGCGCGGGTAAGGGAGATGCTTGCAGGTGGGTTAATTGCCTACACACTTCCCGACAAACCCAATAGCCGTCTGCAAAAATATCGGATTACAGAAAAAGGACGGATAACTTTGGAGAAGGCACAATGAAGCAAGAGAAGCTTTTCAAAACAGAGATGATTCCCGGCAAGGCTGGTTCAGGCAACTTGTTTCAAGAACAGCTTGTACCAAATAGCAGCCCGATAACATGCCTTGGTATTGCTTTTGAGAACGACGAGGCACGTCGTGCCCACTTTGCAGAGGAGCTGCGCAAGAAGTTGCATGACCCCGAATTTCGAAAGATCGAAGGATTCCCCATCGGCACTGATGACGACATCCTTGCGTTGAGCGATCCCCCTTATTACACCGCCTGCCCGAATCCATGGATTGCTGATTTCATTGCCGAATGGGAAGCGCAAAAACCCGTCAAGCCAGAGGGCTACAGTTACCATCGGGAGCCGTTCGCGGCGGATGTGAGCGAGGGTAAGAACGATCCTATCTATAATGCCCATTCCTATCATACCAAGGTGCCGCATAAGGCCATTATGCGGTATATTCTTCATTACACCGAGCCTGGAGATATCGTTTTTGACGGGTTTTGCGGAACTGGCATGACAGGGGTTGCAGCACAAATGTGCGGTGACAGAAATGTTGTAATGGAGCTTGGTTATCAGGTTAAGCCAGATGGCACGATTTTGCAGGAAGAGACCGATGATGATGGCAAGAAGAAGTGGGTGGCGTTTTCTAATCTTGGCGTACGCCGGGCAGTTTTAAATGATCTATCACCAGCGGCCACCTTTATTGCCTATAACTACAACACTCCAGTAAATCCATTAGCTTTTGAAAAAGAAGCTTATAGAATCCTTGCAGAAGTCGAGAAAGAATGCGGGTGGATGTACGAAACGAAGCATACCGACAATCGCACAGGTAAGATTAACTATACAGTATGGTCCGATGTGTTTGTTTGCCCTGAGTGTGCAAGAGAAGTTGTTTTTTGGGAAGAGGCGGTTGATGCTGAGAACGGAAAGGTCCTCGATGAGTTCCCATGTCCTCATTGCACTGCGGAACTGACAAAGCGAAGGCTTGACCGTTCTTGGCACAGTAAATACGATTCAGCAATCGGTGAAACTGTTAAACAAGCAAAACAGGTTCCTGTGCTTATAAATTATTCTGTTTCTGGAATATCGGGACGTTTTGAAAAAAAACCCGACACAAATGACCTTGCACTTATAAATAAGATAGAAAACGATGAAATATCTTGTTGGTATCCTTCAAATCGTATGATTGAAGGTCGGGAAACACGTCGAAACGATCCAATAGGAATTACCCATGTTCACCATTTTTATACAAAGCGGAATTTGCGAGTTCTTGCAACGTTAAGATATTTACTTTCAACTTCAGAAATGGAAAGCCAATTGCTATGCCTCGTTGGGGACCAACTTCCAAGGGCGAGTAAGATGCATAAGATCGCAGTGAGTCGCCTCAATACCAACCTCTCAAAGACTGCAGGAGTCTTAGCTGGTACGTTATACATACCATCAAATCAAATTGAATATTGCTTGATTGCAATGATAGGTTTTCGAATAAAGGATATTTCTTCATATCAAAGCAAGAGAGACCATGTAACCAAACAAGTAGTATTTACCTCATCTTCAGAAGACGTTTTAATGCCTGATAGCTCGTTGGATTATTTTTTCTTCGATCCACCATTTGGTGCAAACATAAATTATTCAGAACTAAATTCGCTTTGGGAAGTTTGGCTGAAGGTAATAACAAACAATAAGCCTGAGGCGATAGAGAACAGTGCACAAGGGAAAAATCTTGATAATTATCGACAACTAATGAGTGGTTGTTTCAAAGAAGCATATCGTATGCTGAAACCTGGCCGCTGGCTTACCGTCGAATTTTCAAATACCAATGCCTCGGTTTGGAATAGCATTCAGACGGCGCTCACAGAGGTTGGTTTTATTGTCGCTAATGTTTCAGCTCTGGACAAAAAACAAGGCAGTTTTAAGGCTGTTACAACTCCCACTGCTGTAAAGCAGGATTTGGTTATTTCTGTTTATAAACCAAATGGTGGCTTTGAAGAACGCTTCCAAAATGAAGCTGAGACCGAGGAAGGAGTCTGGGATTTCATTCGCACTCACTTAAAATATTTGCCAGTTACTAAGCGACAAGGCGTTTTACTACAGATGGTTCCTGAGCGTGACCCCCGTATCTTGTTTGATCAGCTAGTTGCCTACTATGTTCGCAAAGGGTATCCGATTCCTATTTCCAGCCAGGAGTTTCAGATTGAGCTGGCCCAACGTTTCATCGAGCGAGACGGGATGTATTTCCTGACAGATCAAGTCGCAGAATATGACCGGAAGAAGATGTTGTCTGGCGAAGTGGCCCAGGCATCGCTTTTCGTTTTCGACGAGGCATCGGCCATTCAATGGCTGCGCCAGCTTATCAAAGACAAACCTCAAACCTTCTCTGACATCAATCCGCAGTTCATGCAGCAACTTGGTGGTTGGAGCAAGAACGAGGCCCAACTCGATCTTCGAGAATTGTTGAACCAAAGCTTTCTCTGCTACGATGGTAAGGGCTTAGTACCTGAACAGATTCACACATATCTCTCATCTAACTGGAAGGAACTTCGCAATCTGCCCAAGGATGATCCAGCGCTTGTAGCAAAAGCCCGCGACCGTTGGTATGTACCCGACCCCAACAAGGCGGGCGACCTGGAGAAGCTGCGTGAGAAAGCATTGCTCAAGGAATTCGAAGAATACAAGCAGGCAAAGAAAAAGCTCAAAGTTTTCCGCTTGGAGGCTGTCCGGGTCGGATTCAAAAATTTATGGCAACAGAAGACCGATGATGCTTACCGCACTATCGTTGAGGTAGCTGAAAAAATCCCCAACAACGTCCTCGAAGAAGATGCAAAGTTGCTCATGTGGTATGACCAGGCTTTGACACGAACCAGCAGGAGCGAAGGGAGCATGACATGATAAAAGACAAATTCCCGTCTATAAAAATTCGCAGGATTTCAATCCGAAACTATAAGGGCATTGACTCCTTAGAGTTGGAGTTTCCAACTCCTCGCATACCAGGTGATCCAGATATATTGGTCATGGGGAGTAGAAACGGCTTAGGCAAGACTTCTATTCTGGAGTGCTGTGCCTTATTGCTAATTGGTTTATCCTCTGAACAATATATGTTTGATGTGGGCAGACAATATTCTTCACTTGATATTCCCGACATGTTGATACGAGCTGGTGAAAAGAGAACTGAAATCAGTGGCGATATTGTATTGGGAGAGCGTGCAATTACCCTTGAAATGTCGATTGACAAGAAAGGGGTTGTTAAAATCAACAATCCTCCCATTGAACTTTTTGACGAGCTCAGGGAATTACGATCTGTACAGGAAAATGTGCTGGATAGTTTTCTGACTACTGTATGCGGTATATCACCTAATCCGGTATTAAGCCGTCAATTTTTGTTTTTTCACAGTTACCGTAAAGTCCAGGAAGGAAACCCAGAACTAGGAATGATGGTAGAGCGAGATAATATGCCAAGACGGTATCGTTCTCGCCCAGGTTACGAATTTCCTATGAGTGCCTTTAAGCTAAGAATGCTTCGCTCTCTAATGGGAAATGCAAATTTATTTGAAATAGCTGAAGATCAGGAACCGAACCATATCATCGAAAAATTAAACGATTTATTAAAGTATTATACAGGTGGAACGATCAGTAAGCTCCGCCCTTCACCGGATAATACGGTCGATTTCAGGGTCAAACCGATAAACGGGGCAAATTCATTTACTTTTGATGGTCTGAGTTCTGGCCAAAAAGAAATTATCTCAACACTTTTTCTGATTTGGTTTCACACACAACACTCTCCTAGCGTTGTATTGATTGACGAGCCAGAACTACATTTAAATGCTCAATGGCATGGAAGTTTTGTAAAAAAACTCCTAGAGCTGGCCCCTGAAAACCAATACATAATTGCTACCCATTCAGAAGATATTATGGACTCTGTTGATGAAGGTCGGAGAATACTTTTACTGAATAATCAGGAGATGGCTGAATGATAACTGTTAAAACCGGCATACGTCCTGAAGAAGTCAGACAACAGGCTCAACATGTACTTTTTGTTGAAGGTAAAGACAATGAATCAGTCGATCCCAAGACCCTTTCTCAACTTTTTGATAAGACTATTCGGATCGAACCGATGGGAGCATCTTACTCCGTTAAAAGCGTAGCAGAGGCACTTTTTGCTTATCACCCCACTTATTATTTCCTGATTGATCGTGATCATCATGATGAAAATTTTGTCGATCGATGCTGGAATAACTTTCCAGATCCCGGAACATACAATCTTTTGATTTGGCGTAAACGAGAGATAGAAAATTATTTTCTCGATCCTGAATACTTGCAGCAGTCAAAGTATTGTAAAGTCAGCAAAGATGAGATCACAAGAAAGATTCTACAATTTGTCAATGAACGATTATATCTTGACGTTGCAAATCACGTTGTGACTTCAATTCGTGAAGAACTAAAAGGCACTTGGATCAATAAGTTTTCAAATCCAGCAGAATTTCCTTCTGAAACAACAGCCCTAGCAAAACTTCAGTCGGCTAATGAATTTGAACAGCATAAGAATAACGTCACGGAAAAGGTTTCGGGCGCTGAAATAGAGACCCGATTCAATGATTTTCTGCAAAAGATGACTGGTGGCACGAATCCGTTGAATTTTGGACATGGCGAATGGATTGGCATGTGTCAAGGCAAGAAGATTTTTACACAGGTGATCAATTCTGGTTGCTTTCAAGTTTTAGGTACCAGTGGAGCGCCATTGGCAGGCAAAGAGAAGCTGAACGCCGTTGTTAAAGACCTGTTACAGAAAGATTCGAGCATCCAGCCCCAAGACTTCGTGTCATTGAAACAACTAATTGAGGCAAGGGTCAGCGGTAGCGTGTAGGGATGAAGACAGATATATGGCTTTATTCCACCATCCATAACTCCCCCTGCAAGGTCATTGAAGAACAGACCCTGTGGGGGCAGACTGTCTGCCGTGTCTGGTTGCCGAATCAGGAAGCGGTAGTCCGGGTTTCACGCGCCGCCTTACGTCCCTTAACCGCTGAACTTCAGCCGGAAATTGAATCCCACCGTATTACTTATATTGCCGCAGCCGCCAAGGTCGCTGAAGTCCTGGAAGGTGCAAGCGCCGGCTCTGACGGGCCTGTGCTGCTGGCCCCAATGGAATCCAACGTCATCCCCCTGCCGCATCAGATCCATGCTCTTTCCCGCGCCATTGCCGGTGACCGGGTCCGCTATCTGCTGGCTGACGAGGTTGGACTGGGTAAAACCATCGAAGCCGGATTGGTGATGCGCGAGCTCAAACTACGGGGTCTGGTGCGCCGCACGCTCGTGGTAGCGCCGAAGGGCCTGGCCACCCAGTGGGTAGCGGAAATGCTGACTCACTTTAACGAGCAGTTCCAGCTTGTATTGGGCGACGACATCGGCGCACTACAACGCTTTGCCGGTGACAGTCACAAATCTCCCTGGTCGGTACTCAACCAGGTGGTTGTTTCTCTGGATTCTGTCAAGCCGATGGACAAGCGGCGGGGGTGGTCGGCGGAACGGGTAGCAGAGTATAACCGCAGCCGTTTTGAAGATCTGGTCACTGCCGGCTGGGATCTGGTTGTTGTTGATGAGGCACATCGTCTCGGCGGCAGCACCGATCAGGTGGCCCGCTACAAACTGGGTCGAGGCCTGGCGGAAGCCGCACCTTATGTGCTGCTGCTCTCGGCAACTCCTCACCAGGGCAAGACGGATTCCTTCCACCGGCTGATGAGCCTGCTCGATGCGGATGCTTTCCCGGATGAGGAGAGCGTCTCTCGTGAGCGCGTTACCCCTTTTGTGATCCGCACCGAAAAGCGTAACGCCATCGACGCAGAAGGCAAGCCGCTCTTTAAACCCAGACTGACAAGGATGGTCCCGATCAAATGGGAACCTCACCATGAACTGCAACAGCTTCTCTACGAAGCTGTTACCGACTATGTCCGAGAGGGGTACAACCAGGCGCTTCGTGAGAAGAAGCGACACATCGGTTTTTTGATGATTCTTATGCAGCGACTGGTGGTGTCCAGTACTCAGGCGATTCGCACCACCCTGGAACGTAGACTTGAGGCATTGAAAACTGATGAGCTGTCTGCCAATCAACGTCTCGATGTGATCGATAACGGCACGGACAACCTGGATGAACTGTATGACATGGATGGGCAGGAACTGCTTGATGAGCTTCTCCGGTCCCATGTTACTGCATTGCAGAATGAAGGCAGTCAGGTGGAAACCTTATTGGAGACTGCCCGCAGATGTGAACAGGCAGGGCCTGATGCCAAAGCAGAAGCCTTGATGGAATGGATCTATCAGCTCCAGGCCGATGAAAATGAGCCTGACCTGAAAGTTCTCATCTTCACCGAATTCGTTTCCACCCAGCAGATGCTGAAGGATTTTCTGGAGTCCCGTGGTATTTCCGTGGTTACTCTCAACGGCTCCATGGACATGGATGAACGAAAACAAGCCCAGGATTCCTTTCGAGAAAGCGTGCGGGTCCTGATCTCCACCGATGCTGGGGGGGAAGGCCTGAACCTGCAATTCTGCCATGTAATCGTCAATTACGACCTCCCCTGGAACCCGATGCGGATTGAACAACGGATTGGCAGAGTGGATCGTATCGGACAAACCAAGATCGTTCGGGCAATAAATTTTGTGTTCGAAAATTCGGTAGAATTCCGCGTCAGAGAGGTGCTGGAACAGAAGCTTTCCGTCATCTTCGAAGAGTTCGGTATTGATAAAACCGGAGACGTTCTTGATTCCGCTCAGGCTGGCGAACTGTTCGAGGAGGTCTTTGCCGCCGCGCTTCTTAATCCGGACGCCATTGATGCTGCGGTTGATCAAACTGTTTCCATGATTCGTGCAGAGATTTGCCAAGTCCGGGAGTCTGCCACAATTTATGGGATATCGGACTTGCCGGATGTTCAGGCTGCTGAGCGACTACGGTCGCACCCTTTGCCCCACTGGGTGGAACGGATGACGACCGGGTATCTTAACGTTCAGGGTGGCAAGGCAACCCGCAAACGTTCGTGGTGGGATCTGACTTGGCCTGATGGAGATAACCACCGTAAATGCGTCTTCAATTCCAGGGATGCTGAGCGTTATAGTGACGCACTGCTTCTTAACCTTGAGAACAACCGTATCAGAGGTCTGGCACTCAATCTGCCACAAATGGCCGCTGGACAGCCACTTGCGTGCGTGGCGATAGACAGCTTACCGGCAAAAGTGACCGGTTTGTGGGGTCTTTTTGAGGTGCGGCTACAGGCTGGAATGCAAAGTCACAGTCAGTTTATACGGATTCCGTTGGTGAAGCGGCGCTATGTCAGTGTGTTTGTTACGGACGAAGGGAAAGTATTCCTGCCGACGGCCCGCCATATCTGGGACGCCCTGCAAACGAATGATCCACGGGTGATGCAATCGCTTGGCTATGAAGATTCTCTGTCCGCGTACGACCGACTTCAGGATGCAGCCGAACAGGCAGGACAAGAGCAGTTTGACACTCTTCAGCAGGAGCATCGCTCATCAATCGCCCGCGAAAATGAACGGGGACGCTACGCATTTGACTCCCGGCGAAAAGCCATGGAGCGTATTGGTCTTCCCGAAGTTAGGAATTTCCGTTTGGGCAGGCTCTCCAAGGAAGAGAATGACTGGCGCAAGGAACTGGAAGCTGCAAAACAAATTATACCGGAAATCAGGCCGCTTCTTTTGATGCGGATAGTTGAGGCAATCGGTCATGGGTAGTTGGCGCGACGCTATACTGAAAGATTTTGTCCCCCATGTCAGCAAGCTCACTCTGGTGGCTGACCCTGATGCGCTGTTGACCGAGGAAAAGCTTGCCCTTGCGCTCCGTAACCGTGGTTTTGACCTGATTGAGTTTAACGATCCGGTTGAATTTCGCTATGCATATGAATCGCAGTACCGGTCACTTTGGGACCGGGGGGAACGCACAGATTTGGTAGTGATCCTCCGTGTCCATGGTGCGGAGCTCGAAGCGCTGCCATATGATCTCCTGCAGGCGGGCAGAAAGCTTGCGTTTGATCTTGGGGGGCTTTTCCCCAATCTGAGTTACCCAGTCATTGAAAAGCTGGACCGCAGTTTTCTGGATGCCCTTTATGACACCCAGAAGAAGGCGATTCCGGATCGTATGGGGGACAACACCACCAAAGACTTTATTCTTCGCCATGTTTTCGGCATCGCGGCAGAACTCATCAATAATCAGGTTGACCTGCTTCGAGTGCTACTCCGTGTTCACTACAACAGGATTAGAATCCCTGAGCTACTTTCAGCGCGTCTGCTCCAGGTGCTGATGCTGCATGGTGATTTTCAAACATGGCCGCTGAACGAGATCATATCTGACGAGGAGGCATTTTTCGCATTTCTGCAGGAACGTTGGCCCGTTTTTCTTGACAGGCTTGGCTCTGGGGAGCAGGTCAGTGAGGATGTTTCCGAATATGGGCTTAAATATCCCTGCCCGGATTTCTTGCCCTTCGATCATCAAGACATTCGCGTTTATATCGACAATCTATTTGTTGAGGGCAAACTTACGCCGGTTCGGAAACCGAAAATCAATTTTGAATCTCAATCCTGGCTTCGCAGCGGGATAGTCAAGACCGAGGCGGCTGATGACGATATACGACTGTCGCGTCTTCTCGAAATTGTTGAGAAGGCGGTCCCAGTAGGAGACACCTGCTTCCAGGATTGGCTTGCCTTTGCCGCAAAGTGGGCGGAATTGGGAGCACTGATCCACTCTGGCTGTCTTACGTGTGATCGGGAGTCATTTCAGAAGATAGGTGCAGAAATAAATCAGGTCTTTGCTGGTTGGTTGCGTAGCCACTATGCAAGCCTTATGAATCTCCCCCCTGCAAATCCGGTCATGCTCCACCATGTGCCTCGACGTCTAGCCCGGGATTTGGAGGATGCAGCAGATAGCAAAGTAGCCTTGATTGTTGTAGACGGGCTTTCGCTTGACCAGTGGGTCAGTATCCGACAGATCATGCACGAACAGGATCGTAGCCTGGTAATGCGTGAATCGGCTGCGTTTGCCTGGATACCCACGCTTACATCCATTTCCAGGCAGTCGATATTTTCCGGAAAGCCTCCCCTCTATTTCCCCACGTCCATTAGTACAACTAATTCCGAGGCCAATCTATGGCGGCAATTCTGGGAAGGAATTGGCCTTTCCCGGTTGGACATCGCTTACCAGAGAGGTTTGGGCGACGGTGATGTCAGAACCGCCATTGAGGCGACACTAAATCCGGGTAAAACCAGAGCAGTCGGATTGGTCATCGACAAAGTTGACAAGATCATGCACGGGATGCAGCTAGGCGTAGCCGGTATGCATAACCAGATCAATCAGTGGTGTCACAAGGGCTTTCTGACTGATCTTGTCGGCTATCTCCTGGATAACCATTATCAGGTGTGGCTTACCTCCGATCATGGAAATATCGAATGCCAAGGGAAAGGGCGCCTCTCAGAAGGAGTAATTGCTGAAACACGGGGTGAACGGGTGCGAATCTATCCGACCTCTGAGTTGCGTGATTCTGTAGCTATGACTGTTCCCTTTGCCCGTGAGTGGCAGCCCATTGGCCTGCCACCAGGTTTCTTCCCTTTAATGGCAGAAGAAAGCTATGCATTTGTAAAGGAAGGTGAAATTATCGTTGGCCATGGTGGCGTCTCGATCGAAGAGGTTATCGTGCCGTTGGTGAAATTTGAAAGGAAGGCAAGATAATGAGTGCACGGCACGATTTGATCGGGATCAAGCAAATTCTCAGGCTGGATTGGTTAGAGAAGACAACCAATCTTCTTTTTGCTGGCATGGAGGGTAAATATATCCGCAAGGAGTTGCATGATTTCCTTGGATGTCAAAAATCTTGCGATGCTGAAGGTGAGCGCAGTGAACAGACCCGCACTTTTGCCGTCAATAATCTGATGAAAATCTGGGTCTCGCCAGAGTCCGAGTTGGTCGATTTTCGTAACGCTGCTCTGGCACTGCTGCGCAAGCAACCATCTATGGCTCTCGCTATTCACTGGGCGGTGATTTCTGCGGCTTACCCTTTCTGGTTCAATGTGGCACGTCAAACCGGAAGGCTTTTAAACCTTCAGGACCAAGTCACTCAGCAACAGATAGCCAATCGGCTTAAAGAACAGTACGGAGACAGGCAGACAATTAGTCGCTATGCCCGTTACGTGATCCGTTCATTCGTAGAGTGGGGAGTCTTAAAAGACGCTGAAACGAAGGGGTGCTATGAGAAAGCTGCGGTGGTAACAATCTCCGATCAAAACCTGGCCATTCTGATGCTTGAAGCAGCACTACAAACCAGTCCCGAAGGCAAGGGGGCACTGGGACTCTTGCTGAACAATCCGGCTTTCTTTCCTTTCAGTCTTCCGGTTATGAGCGGTGACTTAGTTACCCGGCAGACAGATCGTATTGACGTAGTTCGCTACGGGATGGATGATGAGATGCTGAAGTTAAAGATGTGATGCCATAGAAGGGGATGATCCAAATTTATTAAAACCCGCTACAGTGTCGCCAAATTTCCTAATTGTTTCTCCTACGAATAGTACTCAAGTACATCCACCATCTTATCTACATACTCTTCTGCAGCTTTCAAACCGTCATCCATAGCGATCCGGTAGGCCCGGGTCAAGAGCTTTGCCCGTTTCACCTCAGACACATCATCCTTCCCTCGAGTGGCAACGAATACCTTGAAGGCAAGTTCCTGCAACAACCGGTCGTCTGGCAGCAGGATATGCATCGATCCTTTTCCCGTCAGAATCCAGTTAACATTGATTCCCTTCTCCGCCAGCTTTGCCAGCGCCAGGCCGCCCGGCACTGACTCGTCAAGCTCGTATTTTTGCAGCGACGGGGCAGAAATGTCGAGTTCCAGCGCGAACTCCTTCTGAGTTTTCCCGCCTCTCACTATTTTCAGTCTTCCGCCTATCGTTTGATCATCATTCACGGGAGCACCCATTTATTTCACGAAGCATAAAATATGGTAAAAAAATATTTGCAACAAATAAAATATTATGTATAATGCTGATAATAAGTAAGATACTATGTGAGCGAATGAAACGCAAGGAATAAATGATAATGGTTCTGAAACATCGACAAAGGAGGCAATTGTGAAGCTGATTCCTGAAAAAAAGTTCCGGGTTGAAACCCTCAACACATCACAAACCAATTTCTGGCGGTTGAAGAAAGCGGGGGATCTGCCGGTGCCGATTGTCATCGGGCGGCGGAATTTCTACACGATTGAAGCGATCGCCGAATGGCTGGCAAAAAAACAGGGTAAATCTGCCCAGGAAATTAATGGATGATGCATGAGAGAAAAGCATGAACGAAGTGTTTTGGGTCCGGCTGTTTTGCGCCGAGTTCGATGATCCCCGTTGGCTGGCAATCGAGCAGATGCCGGATGCCGATGCCGTCCAGATCATATACGTGAGAATGCTGATGCTGGCGGGGCGGAGTAATGCCGAAGGACTGCTCCTGCTGCACGAATCGCTTCCCTATGATGTTACCACATTGGCGGCGGTACTGAGACGGTCAGTTCCAGTTGTACAGTTTGCTCTAGCGACCCTAGAAAAGTTCAGATTCATCGAAATGGTGGACAACGTGATTGCCATTACGGAATGGGATCGACTCCAGGCAACTGATGAGCTTGCGAAGCTTGCCGATCGCCGCGAAAAAGACAAGGTAAGAAAACGTGAGTCGCGTGCGGAAAAGAAAAATAACCTTCTGCCGTCCAAAGACATGTCCGCGGACGCGTCCGTGGACAGTCCTCGGAAGTCTCGGACAACAAAGATAGAATCAAATTCAGATAAAACAACTACATCCATGACACCTTTTGAAGTTGTTGTTGATAGTACTATCGCTGAAGGAATCGATGAAATCATAGCGCTGATCCCGTCCAAAGAGATCAACAGGCGACTTCGGTTGGTGATCTCTGACGCTGTAAAGAAACATGGCATGGACTTCACCATGAGCAATGTCCGCTATGCGCTGAAGCATCATGACCGGAGCAAGGGCAAACTCGGCGGAATGATCTGCGCCGCCATAATGGATGATTTTGCCTGTGCCGAGCGTGATGAGGAACGAGTAGAGGATGAGGCAAGGTTAGCCGCACGTGTCCGGCAAGAAACTGCCGAAGCTGCCAAAAGGGAGCGGGAAGAGCGGGAGCGCAAAGAAGCATTGGCCCACCAGGCTGCCTGGCTCGCATTGCCACCGGAAGATCAGGCAGAACTGGCTCGTCAGGCGTTTGATAAATTCCCCTGCCTGCCGGATTCAACGCAGCCCCTGGAAACTGTGCTCGATAATACGGCTGTTCCGATTACCAAGATCCTTGCCGCCATGTTTGCCAATGGGGATCTCTCACTCCCTTCAGGAGGCCGATAGACCTGGTGCGTCGATCTGTTCACAAATGAGCACAAATAATACCTGCAGTGCTTTGCTGGGTTCGAGAATGTGACGAATAATCAAGGTGTTGCAGATATTAAGAAAACAAACAAAACAGTTACTACTTTTCAGATAGGAGAGATTTTTCGCAGCATCATTGCCCGGTGTACCCAGAGCCGTCGAGCCACTTGGCCCGGCCGGACACCACCCACGGGATTG
This sequence comes from Desulfuromonadaceae bacterium, assembly GCA_028683855.1. Classification (GTDB taxonomy): domain Bacteria; phylum Desulfobacterota; class Desulfuromonadia; order Geobacterales; family Pseudopelobacteraceae; genus JACRCG01. The sequence continues at coordinate 63,705 of JAQUHA010000013.1, read as the reverse complement.
GCCAACCTAAGCAGAGCCCTTTCATGTCGAGGTAGATGTACCTCCCCCTCGCATGACCGTACGCAGTCAGAAATCCGAAGACGACCGGAGAACCCCCGGTATCGGCGCCCCTGGAAAGGCGTTTCCGCTCAACAATATGTATCTGTTGATCCGGAATCTGAGGAAGGACCGGGATACCCCCGAAGTCCGGCGCCCTGGAAAGGCATTTTCTGGCAGGCACAATCGAGGACCTGTTTGATGTGAGTCACCGGTAGAGTCCCGGTTCACGACAGACAGTAGGACAATTGGCAGGAATCCTTGCCAGGTCCAGATACAAGGGACACTACGAAAAGCAGGAAGACGGAGCTGCTACCGTCGGCATGGCGATGCCGGAAAAAGAGCATGTCATCTCAACACGCAGGCCGGCAACGGCCAGAGGTAATCAATGAAACACAGGTGGCCGACATCATTGCACTCCCAGACCGAAGCGGTTTTCCATGCGGTCCGCTCGATCCGTGAGGCCAAGGCGGACAGCTCACTGGGAATACGCTCATTCGGCTCCTGGAAGGTCTACAAATACGAGGCCCATCGCTTCGTTGAGTTCATGATCGGAAACGGACGAACTTCCATCCTTGATACCGCGTCCGTTCACGACGGCATGGCGGTGTACCTGGAGGAGCGGCTGACGCACTACGTCGAAAAGAAACGCTCCCGCCAGACCATGGAGACCATCCTGTCGGCACTGGGAAAGTTCGAGTACGCCATCAATCATTATATCGAAATCCATGATCTGGAGATTCCCAGATTGAGCACGGAACAGCTGCGCATGGAATTCTACGCTAGAAGCGGAAAGCTGCTCCGGAAATCGAGCAAGCTCTTCGACAACCGGGCCTATCCCGACCCGGTCCGGCTGATCGCCGCCATCACCGATGGGACCTTCCAGTTGCAGGCGTCATTGCAGTACGAAGGCGGCCTGCGTACCGAAGGGGTCGGCGCTCCCAGCAACCGACGGCTAAAGAACCCGCTGACCATGAATGGGCTGCGCGGAATCACTGCCGATCCGGTCACCTCATCTCCAATAGGTGTTGTCGCCTCGGTGGAGAAAGGTGGGAAAGAGACCGAACACTTCGTCTCCGTCCCAACCTACCGCAGGCTGGAAGAATATCTCGACCATCAGGGAGGAAGACTGGAGAGCGATTACTTCGCCTATGTGGAGGCAATCAATACTGCGGCACACAAGACCGGCCAGTATGTCCCGGGCCGAGGCAGCCACGGCCTCAAGCACAACTTTGCCCAGGAACGCTACCTGGAATGCATTGCCCATGGCATGAGCCACGAGCAGGCCCTGCAGCAGACCTCCCTGGAAACCTCCCATTTCCGGCTGCGGGAGACCCTGACCTACACGAGAGGATGACATGACCGAACAACTGAACCTGATAACCGGCCTGACGGGACACGAGCGGAAGAAGCTCTTTGCCTGGGTGGCGTCGCTGCCGGAGGACAAGATCATCGAGATCTTCCAGGACGGGGTGAAGAGATCGTTTCAACTCAAGGGAGAGCGCCCCGACCTCCCCGGCCGGATCTCCAAATACTGCGCCTTTGTCATGGCCGCCCGCAAGGGAGGTTGGGACACGATCAAGGGTAAAGGCTACCGGGTGGCAGAGAAGGAGCAATACGATGACTTCTCTCATCTGCGCAAGGCCAACGCCGCCATCCTGATCAGCAGGGGGAGGAAGCCGCTCCTGCGACGTAAGATTCTGGCTTACTGGGGGGAAGTCAAGGAGCTGAAGGCCGAAGACATGGGATTCCGCACTATTTCCGACTATTTGTACAGGAAGCGGAAATTGAAGGTATCGGCAACGTACCTGAGCAAACTATGGAAGGAGGTGGAAGGAAATGGTTGATTTCGAATTCAAGGGAATCAAGGTTGAAGTTACTGTCGAGATACAACGGCATGAATGCAGGGATTCCCGCGGTCATTACAAATCCCATTTCAGTAGAAATGCCAACGTAACTGCAGATTTCTGGGATTTTGTCATCTTCAACGATCTCTATGAGCTTGCCACGGTGAAATCCACTCTGAACTACTTCATGCAGGCCTACTGGAAACGGAGCAGTAAGGCTGGCAGCAAGATCGAGCTGGCGTCGGCACTCAAACATGACTATGGCGAACATCCGCAATCGCTCTACCTGGTTGCCCGGCAGAAGAACGGTATTCACTACCTCGAAATCAGTCTGACCGAGAATGGCAAGACTGCCAACAATATTTATCTGAGCGGCCAGGAGGTGATCATGCTGGACATCGCCATCGGCAAGGCTATCAACCTGTTGACGCCAGAAACGATCTACCTTGAAAACTGAAGAATCGGGAGGTCTCTATGTCGGATACTATCAAATACTATGACGCTCAGCAATGGCTACGAGAGCGGCAGCCGAAAAGGGCGAAGCTACCGGCGGTGCTGGTCGCAATTGCAGTGCCCTTGCTGACCAGTGCGGTTTCCGGCCTGCTGGTCGGCCTCTTTTCCCCAAAGTCCTTTTGGTACTGGGCCATCGGCATCGCCTGTATCTCGCTGCCGTACATCCTGATGGACCGGGTGCAGGTGCGGCTCTATCATGGCTACGTGAAGGGAAAACCGTTCTGGACATTGATCAAGTACGCCTTCTCCAGTACGGATTACCGTCCCTGCTATGCCCCATGGTGGTACTGGCGCTGGTACTACTGGTGGTAGGAGAATATTTAGTATCTCAAAAAGGTGGCTGTTTTGGATGCCAATTTGGTACCAAATATGGGGAGCTTTTTGCCACCTTCTACTAATGGCGCATCTTTGGGTACAAAAATGGTACCATCAATGCGCCATTGTCGAATTAATTCGCCAGTTCAACATACGTAAGGTCGGCCCGCATGACGGTGGATGATAGGCTGACAATTTCGCTTGAAATGAATATTATTCGCGTTATAATACGAACAATACAGATTTAGTTCGGAGCGATCTATGTTTGAATCGGTAATCGTTGACCAGAATCCCCATTGGGATGGGACCCTCTACCAGGAAGGGGTCTCACGCGGAATTCTCGGTAAGGTGAAGGGTTATCTGGATCTGCCCCACATTGTCGCGCTGGTAGGTGTGCGTCGGTCAGGCAAGAGCACGCTGGTGCGGCAAACGATCAACCACCTGATACGCGATAAGGGGGTACCCCCCCGGAACATACTATTTCTCAATCTGGAAAACCCACAATTCAGCCGTCACCGTAGCGATGTATCCTACCTTGAGCGGGCCTATGACGATTACCTGAAGTTGGTTGCGCCGGTCGGACCGGTTTACTGCTGCCTCGATGAGGTGCACTTCTTTCCTGAATGGCAGGTATTCGTCAAGGCAAAATACGAACAGAAGGGGATAAAGTTCATTGTCACCGGGTCCAATTCGCACCTGCTTACATCGGAGTTCATTACCCTTCTTTCCGGGCGGGCGATGCCGGTTGAGGTGTATCCGTTTTCTTTCCCGGAGTTTATTGCTTCCAACGGGCTGAGTATCAGCGATGCAGTAGCAGTGACCAAACAGCGAAACCGGCTGCGCAAACTTCTTGACGACTACCTCCGTTTTGGCGGGTTCCCGGAGACCGGTGCGGTAGATCTGCCGGAAACCAAAAAAGAGCTTCTGGTGATGTACGCCAGAAACATCCTCTACCAGGACATAGCCCCCCGGTTTAACATCAAGAAGGCCGTTGATCTGGAGAATCTTTTTTTCTACCTGGCGTCGAATATCTCCTCGCTCTACAGTTTCAACAAGCTGGCGGCTCTGGTTGGTCTCAACGATAAGACCGTGAAGGAGTACCTGGGATATTTCAGCGATGCCTATCTGCTGTTTACTCTCGACTCCTTTGCATTTTCCGCGAAGGAGCAGATCAAAAGCCCGAAAAAGGTCTACGCCATTGACACCGGGATGGCCGGTGCCGTCGGATTCAGTTTCAGTGAAAATCTTGGGCATCTCCTGGAGAATCAGGTTTATCTTGATCTGAAACGCCGAGGCCATGAACTTTACTACTACAAGACCGGCAATGGCCTTGAGGTTGATTTTGCCTGCTGTACCGGCGGCAAGATCACGCAATTGATCCAGGTCGTGCATACCTTAGGGGATGAGGGCACACGCAACCGGGAATTGCGATCACTGATCAAGGCGATGGAAGAGACCGGATTGGATCGAGGTGAGATCATCACCTATGAGGATGAGGAAGAACTTTCGCTTGACGGTAAAATAATACGGCTGATCCCGGCTTTCAAATATCTGCTGAACATGGAGCCTGCCTGAAGTACAGTTGTGAGTGAACGCATTTCTTTGGAGGCTGCTTGAACGAATATATCGGAGAACTATATGCCTGCTCCCACTGACCAACATTACGCCCTTGAATTACTGCGTCGAGCCCTGTCGAATCAAAACGCCGATTTTCGTGACGGCCAGTGGGAAGCTATTGACGCCATCGTGAACCAGCGCAGGAAGATGCTGGTGGTGCAGAGAACCGGCTGGGGGAAAAGCTCGGTCTACTTTATAGCAACCCGCATCCTGCGTGACAGGGGACATGGCCCGACTCTGATCGTTTCGCCCCTTCTGGCGCTGATGCGTAACCAGATCGAGGCTGCAGAACGTCTGGGAATCCGACCGGTAACAATAAACTCAACCAATCGCGATGATTGGCAGCCATTGATACAAACCATTCTGAACAATCAAGCGGACGCAGTACTGATTTCTCCCGAACGTCTTGCAAATGATGAATTTGTCCGAACGGTCCTGCTCCCCGTTGCCAACCAGATCGGTCTTCTGGTTGTGGACGAAGCTCACTGTATCTCTGACTGGGGCCATGATTTCCGGCCTGATTATCGCCGGCTTGTGAGCGTATTGCAGCACATGCCGCCGAATATGGCGGTACTCGGTACGACTGCGACGGCCAACAACCGGGTTTTGGATGACATCACATCACAGCTGGGAAATATTGATATTCAGAGGGGTTCGCTTCTTCGCGAAACCCTCGCTCTGCAGACGGTTAAGCTTCCAGACCAGTCAGGACGCCTGGCATGGCTAGCTGAACATCTGCCGCAACTTCCCGGCACCGGAATCGTGTACACCCTTACTAAACGTGATGCCGATCAAGTCGCCGAATGGCTGACACTGAACGGTATTACTGCCAAAGCATACTACAGCGGGGTCGAAGCTGACAGCTTTGAAAGTTCCGACGCATACCGGCAATATCTTGAATCAGCACTGCTCAACAATGAGATAAAAGCGCTTGTGGCAACGACAGCCTTGGGAATGGGGTATGATAAACCTGATCTCGGTTTTGTCATTCACTATCAGGCGCCGGGCTCCATAGTTGCATACTATCAGCAGGTAGGCCGGTCTGGGCGTGCCATAGATTATGCTGTTGGCGTGCTGCTTTCAGGACGGGAAGATCAAGAGATTCAAGAGTTTTTCCGTGCCAGCGCCTTTCCGGACGAACGCCATGTGAACAGCATTATGGATGCGCTTGCGGAAAGTGATGGATTATCGGACCGCCAACTCGAAGCTGAAGTTAATCTCCGCAAGGGACAGATTGACAAGGTACTCAAATTCCTGTCGGTTGAAAATCCTTCTCCCGTTATCAAGGACGGTTCGCGCTGGCGGCGTACTCCTGTTGCCTATCGGCTCGACCATCAGCACATTCAGCGTCTGACGCAGCAGCGTGCCGGCGAGTGGCAGGAAGTCCAGGAATATATAAACAGTCCGGATTGTCTGATGCTGTTCCTTGCCCGTTCACTTGACGACGAACAGGCGCAACCCTGCGGAAGATGTGCTCGTTGTCTCGGTCAACCGGTCATTCCGGAGGAATTTTCCCATCGGCTGGCTGTCGAGGCGGCACTGTATCTGAAACATGCCGAACTGCCGTTGGAATGTAAAAAACAGGTGGCTGGTGGCGCATTTCAGCAGTACGGATTTAGCGGAAATCTTCCAGCCAATCTCCGCGCCGAGACCGGCAGGATTCTTTCCCGTTGGGGTGACGCAGGCTGGGGACGCATAGTTGCTGAGGACAAGCACAATAACCGTTTCCGGGATGATCTGGTCAATGCCGTGGCCGAGATGGTCACGGAACGGTGGCGACCAGAGCCGCGACCGGCATGGGTCACCTGTGTACCTTCTCGCAACCATCCGGAACTGGTGCCGGATTTTGCTCGCCGTTTGGCTGCAAGGCTCAATCTGCCATTTGTAGAAGCGGTTACCAAGGTACGTGACAACCAGCAACAAAAATTTCAGCAGAACCGTTATCATCAGTGCCGGAACCTTGATGGCGTCTTTTCCGTTATCCCCGGCATATCCAATGGGCCGGTGCTACTGGTAGACGACATGGTGGATTCGGCATGGACGATGACCGTGATTGCGGCATTGCTGCGCCGTGCCGGCAGCGGGATTGTCTGGCCGGTGGCATTGGCAAGTACGAGTACCGGGGATTGATATGAATATCAGTGGGCAAACACAGGCGGTTTTGTTATTGACAGCTTATTTTTCTAAACCGGTCAAGGGTGATCCTCGCCCCCTTTCACCTACTGAGTGGGGTCGGTTCGCCCTGTGGCTGAAGGAGAAAGAAACTCTCCCGGAAGCATTGTTGGGTAATGACCCTGGATCGCTGTTGTTGGGTTGGAACGACAAAACAGTAACGCTTGATCGCATCCGTTTTTTGCTAGGCCGTGGCAGTGCTCTGGCTCTGGCTCTGGAAAAGTGGCAGCGTGCAGGTTTGTGGGTATTGACCCGTTCTGACGCAGAATATCCGAACCGTTTGAAGAAATTGCTCAAGACAGATTCTCCGCCAGTGCTGTTCGGGTGCGGCAACCGCAATCTGCTCAACAAGGGAGGAATCGCGGCCGTCGGCTCCCGTGATGCTACAGAGGATGATCTTCTGTTTGCGACTACTCTGGGAAAAGAAGCTGCCACTCAAGGGTATTCAATCGTGTCCGGTGGCGCTCGCGGAATCGACGAAGCGGCAATGCAAGGATCGCTTGCCCATGAAGGGACGACCATCGGCATATTGGCAGATAGCCTGCTTCGTTCCGCAACTTCGGCCAAGTACCGCAAATCTTTGATGGCCAATAACCTGGTACTGATCTCACCGTTCAATCCAGAGGCAGGTTTCGATGTCGGCAACGCAATGTCTCGCAACAAGTATATCTATTGCCTGGCTGATGCGGCGATTGTGGTTTCCTCTACGAAAAACAAGGGAGGGACATGGAACGGAGCGGTCGAGAATTTGCGGCAGACCTGGGTGCCACTCTGGGTGAAAACTACTTCGTCATCATCATCCGGTAATGCCGAGCTTGTCCGGCAAGGTGCCAAATGGCTGCCGGGAGACAGGCTTGATCTCAAAGTGCTGATGACCGCAGTCGAACAGCAGACAACGAAAACCGAGTTGCCTGAGCCGGCCCAAATGTCCTTGCTGGAAAGGCAGGAGCATCCGCCAGTGGTATGTGAGGTGCCATCAGATGACAACATATATAGAAAAGAAGAGGCTCCAGAACTGATTCCGGCTGCTGAAACACCGCCTGGACCTGTAAGTTTTTATGGCCTGTTCTTGCAACGTTTTCAGGAGTTGACGTATAAAACCCCCATTACCCTTGATGAAATGCTGAACCAGGTCGATGTCTGCAAGACCCAGTTGAATGACTGGCTAAAACGGGCTCAAGATGAAGGTTATATCAAAAAACTCAGCAAGCCGGTTCGCTTCCAATGGCAACAGCAGAAAGCACAGCAGCCCTCAATTTTTGATCAATAATTTTGGTGAGGAAATGTGGTAGTTGCAGGTGGTATTGCACATTGAAATACCTTGAGGGTAATTCATAATGGATAATTGCAAAAACAAACAATATCCGGTGAATTTTGCGCATGCCGATTATTGGTAGGCTCAAGTCCTTGGGGAATATTTGAAATTACACTCTCTACGTTACCTGTTCATATCCCAGAGTTCTGAACCCCTTCATACGCTTTTCATGCATTTTGGCCAGCATCGGCACTGACCCGTCCACATAGTCGTATACCCGGACCTCTTTTTTGCCAGCGCGAAGCCTGTGGAGCCGGCCCGCGTACTGTACCAGCATCCCTTTCCATGAGAAAGGCAGCGCCAGAAAAAGTGTGTCCAGCCTGGCATCGTCGAAACCCTCACCGATATAGCGCCCCGTAGCAAGTATCAGTCGTTCTTCGTCATCGGGAATCGCTGCGAGATGCTCTATAATCTTGCGTCTCTGTTTTACCCCCATGCCGCCATGGAGTACCACCAGGTGCTTCACCGAATCACGCAACTCCCCGGCAAAGAGTTCCAGATGGTCCTTTCGTTCGGTCAGGAGAATTGGCGACCTCCCGTCGGCGAGGGCTTTTCGTATGTCATCGAGAATGAAACGGTTCCGCTCCCGGTCGGAAGCCAACAGAGCATAGATTTCCTGGATGGTCGTCTCCTTATCGGAGTCTGACACAGTAAAACTTGTTTCCCGGAGGATAAGGCGCCGGGTGAATGCGTCACGTGACTCCTGCTGCTTCCGGTCCAATGAATACCTGGTCGGCCCACATTGCATGTGGATTATGGGCTGATGGCCGTCGCGTCGGTACGGGGTGGCAGTAAGTCCTACCACATATCGGGCCTTCACCTCGGCCAGCACCCGTTCGAAGGAGAATGCCGGCAGGTGATGACATTCGTCGACGATAATCTGACCGTAAGTGGCGACCAGATCGGCAACCTCATCTTTCCTGACCAGGCTCTGCATCATGGCCACATCCAGAACCCCGGTTGCCTTGCTCTTTCCCGAGCCGATGGTGCCGATCGATTTGGGTGGCAGATCAAGGAAGCGTGCAAGCTGGGCCACCCACTGGTCCAGAAGAGGCTTGCGATGTACCAGGATCAGGGTTGAACAATTCCTGGCCGCTGTCATCCATGCGCCGACTACCGTCTTGCCGGAACCGGGAGGTGCGACAAATATCCCGATGTCGTGCTGCATGAGTTTATCTACGGCCTGCTGCTGGACATCTGATAATGTGCCATGGAATTCGAAGGAGGTTACAACACCGGCTTGACGCTTATCATCGAGATGTAACGTGATACCAAGTTCGTTGAGGAGGGTTTCGAGCGCATCACGACAGCCTCTCGGCAACGCCACATATTCCGGCAGTTCCTCAAAGCAGGCGATAACCCGTGGGGTGTTGTGGGTCGAGAGCCGCATCTTCTGCTTCTTGTAGAACTCGGGATTCTGGAAGGCGGCCAGCCGTTTGATCCGGTTGAGAAACTCCGACGGGATCGATTTCTTTTCAACAAAGATTTTTTGGGCAAGTACCGCCGTGATTGTTTTTGGCAACTTTCCCTTGATCCGCTGCTCAGGCAGCCGTCCTGAAGGCGACCGTTCCCATGGTGCCTGTTCTTCGTCATGATCCGACGGCAACCGTAAGCCGATTACCTGTCCTTTGCGCACTGCCTTGTCGGCAATGGACTGGAGTTCCTGTGAAGATAGCCGTTTGAGCGATGTCAGATAACCCCATTGATCCAGATAGGGGGAGAATGTCTCGTCAACGAAGACGCTATTCCCTTTTTTACGCGGCTCCCATTGCAGCGGCAGGGCTATCAGGTTGCCGAACCCGCCGCGAGGCATGGTGTCCTGACTGGGGAAGAGCCGATCATATGATTCCATGCTGAGCTGGTGGCGCCGGGACATGGTTTCGGTAATAAGGTAGCAACCCATGACCCGCGCTGTTGCGGCCATAACCGGTTCCGAGAAGAAGAACCAGGCGTGGGCGCCATTACCTGAGCGAGAGCGTTCTATCGCAACTGGGAGATCAAAAGTTGTACAGGTTTCCCGGAAGGCCGCCACATCCTCCTGCCAGGTTGTCTTGTCGAAATCCACCGCCAGGAACCGACAGGTGTCGTCCGGCAGGAGCGGGTAAACACCGATGGTCTGTTTCCCCTGGAGATGCTCCTTAAGTACCTCATCCGTGACCGGCACGTACGACTGGTGCTTGCAGTCGCTGCACCTGACTCGGGGAGTCTTGCGTTTTCCGCAGAGGGTATAGACTCCGTCATTGGCGCAGGCGGGCATGTATCCCTTGCGGTCACCGTTCTTGCTGACCCACAGTTTCGGGTAGACATCCTCCCGCCCTTTGAAGAGGGAACGGAACAGGGTAATCTTATCGTCTGAGGATAATGAGGAAAGTTCTGAGGCAGGGGAAGAGGATGCATCTATAGCTGACACCTGCTGCCGTAGATCATGAAGCGTATCAAGGAGCACCTGCCGTTCAGCGTCGAGCCGAGCAAGTTGTGTCTCTTTCAAGGCAATGGCTTCGATGAGTGTTGCCCTGTTATGTTTCATGAAATGATCTCATGTCGAGCCACCGCTTTATATATTCAATTCATGCGCTTCAGGGTGAGGGCATCATCAGTTTGACGGTATCGGCAGGTCGTTCAAACGCGTTACACCGCTCCAGAATGTGCCGGGCAGACGCCAGCTCGCTGAAATCTATTCTGCTGACAAAATCCTGAGCCACATCCATGACGCGAAGGAATGCCGCAGGGTCCTTGTGGTTGGAAAGCAGTTTCAGCGATGCTATGTATTCGTTGCGGTAGACACTCGGGATGATGATCCGGCAGACACCAGCCGCAACAAGTTCAGCGTTCATCATCGCCCGCGCCGTTCTGCCGTTGCCATCGTCAAAGGGATGGACTTCAGAAACGAGATACATCATGAAAAGCGCTCGTGCAAGTGGATCGGACAGTGAATTGTAGAAGGAGAAGCCCTGGGCAAGCGTACCTTTTACCAGTTCCGGTGCGACAAAGTAGGTAGTCCCGGCCCGGTTGCCCTTCTCCTTTAGCTCCCCTGGGCGTTTGTCCGGTCTCCCTTCCAGGATCGACGTATGTCGGCTTTGCAGCAGTTCCATGAATGAGGCGATATCCGATGGCGTCCGCTGTAATTCAACAAGATTGCCGACGATACGCCAGGTACCGAGGATGTCATGGGCATCTTCCGGTCGGGATTGGGGAATCACTCCAGAGAAAACAATCCCCAGAGCCTCGTCCACTTCAAACTCGGTCCCTTCGATAAAATTGGAGAAGTACGCGTCGAAGAAGCTTTCGTTGTAAAACGCCGGCCCCGGTTCATAGGTGCGGTTCCGGCTTGGCAGGACGCTGCGGGCAAGTGCGCTGCGCAGGGCTTCAAACTGTTCCAGACGGGCAGGGTCATACGGTTCACCGCTGGAATATGCCCGTGCGACCGGACTTTTCAAGTCTGCTTCCCGCGTTTGCAGCAGGCTGCCGATCAGACGGTCGAGCAGTTGAAACTCTTTCTCAAGGCCGATATCTGCTGCAATGGAGCGTGCAAGGTCACGGATCCGGTTCAACTCACTTTCGCCCTTGATCCGCAGGATGGAGGTAAGTTTCTCTTCGACAGCCTTCTGCCCGGCAGCCTTGGTTGCTCCCTCCCGTGCTTTTGTATGCGAGAGGTTTTCCAGTAGAAGACGTGAAGGCGATGCCATGTGAAGTCCGCCGATAAAAGGCATATCGCCTTCGACCGGACCTGAACCGGGTATTCTGACAATCCGCAGACCCGGCAGTTCGGAAATCTTTTTGTAGCCGCAGGTGACAAAGACGGATCCATCCTCGGCGGGATGACTTTCCAGGGCGGTACGAAAACCGATCACTCCGCCTGGCGCCAGCATGCCGACAATCTGCCAGCGATTGCGGGCAACGATATTCTCCACCGGCTCGATCATGTTACGGGTATAGAGCCGTGGGCCGATTTTACGCGCAGTCCCCAGCTTGACCATGTTCGAGACAGCACGCGAGGCATCGCTTTCTGAGAGGAAAACTTCCGGCAGGATATTTTCGTTTCTATTCGACATCAGAATTCCCATAATCAGCAAATATAGCTTCTATATTTAACGATAACAGCATATTTAGCAACTATAAAAACGCTATTGACATAAATAGCAGCCATAAATAGTTTGACAGCTATACTGATAATCCTCTGGCTGCAGAGAGTGCTCCCCCATCGTGCAGAAACTACTTTTTGGGTTCTTCGGTGGAACTTTTGACGCTCTTCTTGCCACCGGTGCCTTTCGCTGCAGGTTGCTTTTTCTTGAGAAGTCTCGACAGGTGCTGTGACCATTTGGTAAGCCACAACTGCTTTTCATTATCGTACTTGTTCCGGTTGTAGATGCCGCTTACACCCTTTTTGGCGTGGTTCAGAATAACATCGATGACCTCATCGGACGCGCCGATCTTGGAAAGCCTCGTGGCTGCTGTACGGCGAAGATCATGAGGTGTCCAGCGGGGGAGGTCATAATACGGACGCTTGACGGTATCCGGTATATCCTTGCGCACATGGTGGCTCAGGGCATTTTCAGTCATGGCGCTTTTACCGGCAGGATCAGGAAAGATATATTCCTTCTCATCGCCTATAAGCGACATCGCCAATGGCGTAAGATAAATCCGGTGATCTTCCTGACGGCGCTTGCGGGTCTTGATTCGCTGCCATGGTATTGTCCACCATTTTCCCTGGATTTCACGCCGGTGCATGCCGACCACTTCCCCCGGTCTCTGCCCGGTGACCAGAATCAGTTTCAGTGCCCGCTTGGTGCTTTCGCTCCCACCACCTTCGTCAATCGCTTTCCAGAGATGCCTTATCTCATCCTCTGAAAGTTCGCGGTCCCGGGACATGGGCTGCATCATGGGGATGGTCCTGGATATCTTGATGTCAGCAAATGGGTTGTATTCCAGCAGTTCCCGGTCGACAGCGTACGAGTACATTCCCCGTGCGGCTTTCAGGACATTCCGGGCCTGACCGGGTGCCCGCTTTGCCACCAGTTCCAGAATCTCTACTGCGTCCTTCCGTCGAATATCGACAGCCAGACGGTCACCCCAGACCGGCAATATATCGGCCTCCAGTGCTTTCCTGTTGTTGTAGTGCCATCTTTCCGAGTGATGGATTTTGGACCAATCATCAAGATACAGGTCAACCGCGAGCCGCCTTACGGTCAGTTCAACCTGTTGTTGCGCCGGCTCGGCGGTTTCCTCAACCGGTTTGGCCATCGGATCTATGCCGCTCTTTACGAGAGCAGCTGATTCGAGATACGTTTTATGTGCTGCCTCCAGACTTATGTCAGGGTAGTTACCAAGATTGAGCTGTCTGCGCTTCCCGTTGATCGTATAGATGTAGTACCAGGTCTTGACCCCGGAAGGCAGGACGCGAATGGCAAATCCTCGTCCCTCGCGAAGCTGGTACATTTCCTTATCCGGCTTGAGGCTCTTGATATACCTGTCAGTGAAAGACCCCGGTTTGCGCACTTCACGCTTGCGCTGCCGATTTTGGGGTGTTATCGTATCCGGCACGTGTAACCTCCGTGTAACCTCTAATGCCTTGGCAACGATCAAAAGTGATTGGAAACAACAGGAAAGAATATATAAGTTAAATTCAGGAAAGTCAATATGTTAGACTGGTATTTGGGAGGGATTTGATACATAATGAAAAGCTCTGAAATCATAAAAATTCAGCTTCCCAAGCTGAAGGTCGCGGGTTCGAATCCCGTTTCCCGCTCCATTTAACTACATAGAATTGTTTATGATTTTTGTAAATAAGTAGCAACTGTCCCCACACTGTCCCCATAAAGCAGTATTGGGGATATTTTTTTGCCTGGTTTTATCAGAAAATCCTTCCCAAAATAGCCGATAATATCATCCACATCGTCTTCCAGGTCTTCGACGTATTCCCCGTAAACTTGATACACCATCTGCTTTGATGAATGCCCCATCAGATTGACCAGCTTCATCGGATTCAAGCCAATGGTAAGTGCCCAGGCGCAGAACGTGTGCCGTGTGCTATACGGAGTCTTGTATGCAATCTGTGACTCATTCAGGGCTTTGTTCCAAACGATCTTCCTGAATGAATTCCCGTCAAATGGCCTGCCGTTTTCCATCGGGAACAGATATGGAGAATCAGGGCAAAGAGCCTGAATCCGACTTACCACATTCTTGATTGCGTCGGTTGCCGGAATTCGTCTGAAACGGTAATCATTCTTGAGCCGGTCTTTTTCTTCCCCAAGCACAATAGAACGGTTAAGCGTGATCGCCTTATCAGAAACATCTTCTTTCCGCAGTCCGGCCAGTTCACTTGCCGATAAACCGGTCATTAGCAAAAACTCCAGATGCGGCCTGAAAAACAATGGAGCGCACGCTATGAAATTTTGCCATTCAGTGAACCTGAACACTTTGCCGTTTCTTTTGCGAGACTTTGAAGGTAGGTGCTTACTGAGTGTCTCAAACGGATTACGAAGATTCCAGCGGTGCTGATCGGCAGCATCTTCCCAGATTCGGCGCAGCGGAATAATAATATTCTGCATCCGCTGTCTTGCAAGCGGTTTCCCCTTGTTCTTGCCGGTTTTCTTTTTAAGCGAGGCGGCAAAGTTCTGTAGCTCCATGCTGGTAATTTGATAAAAATTCTTCTTTCTGAAATAGGGAAGAATTCGGGAGTTCAAAGCCGACTCGTAATCATTACGTTTCGTCGTTGATTCAAAAGTCGGAATAACCTTCTTCATCCACTCTTTAGCATACTCCCCAAAAATCACATACTGAGGTTCAGGACTAAACTGTTGCCCTTCAAGCTCAGTAAATAATTTCTTCTCTTTACGAGATGCACCAGGGAACGCATCAGCAAACCTGAATGTTCGGGCTTCGATTTTCTGCATTGATTTATCAAGGAACGAACGGACTTTAGCCCGGTTCTGCGGCGTATCGTCAAGGCCGGTGGACTTGGTTATACGAATGCCGAAATAGTAAAAGTCCACATACAACTTTTCTGAGATTTTGCGGCGTTTAATAGTGCCGCCAGATTGCAAAGTTTCATTCAATGAAACCATGCCTGATGTCTTCTTCATTTTATGTCCCCATTCTGTTAGCCCCCTTCCGTCGGTAGTAGTCCGAGTAAGAGACTATTCTCCTTTAAGATTATTTTCAATAGTCCAGATTTATTGTTCTCTTATTCTTCCTGGATCGTATTGGAGCCGGTTCAGTTTCTTCACTCTCTGAGGATAAAGAGACCAGCAACTCAATACTCCAGGGAATACGAACCGTTTTGCCGATCTTGAAATAATGAACAGCCTGTATCATCTTCTTGCTGGCGATCCAGAAAAAAACAGTAGAGCGACCGACACGAAGACGTTTTGCAAACTCTTCAACCGTCAAAAGTTCTGGCATAGACGTATGGAGAGGCTTGTCAGTCGTCATGGTCTCTTCTTCTCAGAACAGCATCCCAAGCGCATCGCTCAGTCTCCTCATCATCCAGGCGGTCATCCGCGATTAATTCTGCTATCCGCTCAAAATAGAACTCTTCTTCATTTGCATCTCTGAAAAGGCGTTTAGAATGGAAAGTCATGGTCGCACCTCCACTGCTCTAAATACCCTTGAGCCTGTCCTTCCATCTCATCCCGAGACAAGCCGCCTGTTTCCTTCAATTCATTAAGTCTGGCAAGATAAACTTCTTTCTCTTCCGGTGTAGTAAAGGTAAACCGTTGACCTCGCACCTGTGCAGACTCTCTACCACTCTCTACCTCTTTCAAAGGTTGCTGAATCTGTTGGCTTTTATCTGGTAGAGAGTTGGGGTGAGAGTTGACGGGTATTTGCGACTCTCTCTTGTCATGCCCGTACTGCTTGAGGATCAGGGCGTATTCTTGGGCGGTGATCTTGATCTCCGAATAGCCGTGAACAATCCTATTGTGAAAACTCATGCTCTTTAATCTCTTACCTATCCATTGAGGTGAAACATACTTGTCTATTGGTCTCCCCTGATTGAATCTGTCTCGAATCTCTCCGGTCTTGATACTCCATTCAGCGAATCGACCAAGGGCACTCTCTTCAGTTATCTCCTTTATGATCGCTACCAGACGACCTTCCAGAGAATCTTTCCTTGATTCATCCTTTTCACCAGCTATTGAAAGAATCGAATCTTCGAGGATTGAAGAATCAACAGGCAGAAGCGAGTTTATAAAGAACATCGGTTTTGTAATATCCCAGAGTCTTCCGGAAATACCGTCGATTGGTTCCAGATCGGGAAGTGTTGCGGTGAGATACTTAGCTCTCCAGACTGTCAGACGCTCCTTTAATTCAATGCCGAGTTCGGGACGTGGATTCTCATAATTCCCTGGGCGGTTCGGCATGATGATCGGGAGGCATCTTGTCTCAAGGATGTTGTGCAACTGTTCGTTACTGGCAATGATCGTCGGTCCGTAAATATCGTAATAAACTGTATCGTTGAATGGGCCTTGATCCGGATTTTGCACACGGCAGCACTTGGCACCCTTTTCAGCCCGTAGAAGTAAAATATCGTCACAGCCGCCACGTTCCGCCTTCTTTGACACATCAAGCAGATCAAGGAACAGTGTGCCGTGGAGGTTCTGGCTGTAGCGGAAGATAGTAGCTTCCCGAAGTTCAATCAGATGAATGCCCCTGAAAGCAACATAGGTGACTGATTTGCCGGTTCTACTCTTCCCCCTTTCCGGTACGGCGTAGAAGAGGAGATAGCCGCAGTAGTCAATGCATGGGTGATCGTGCAGATACGTCAGAAAGATGTAGTGAGCAACAATAGCCCACTGCATATCGTCCAGACCGGAGAAGCGTTTCAGATAGGTCAGAAGATCGTCATAGAGCGAATCGTCATCCTGTTTGAAGTAACGCATGACTTCGGCGGCGCGGGGAATGGTGAACTGGAAATGTTTTCTCTCAGGTATAGAGAAGCTATCAGTATCGGTCTTGTACTCCTGGGAGAAGATCAGCTCCCCATCTTTTATGATTGCATAGACGAGTTGACCCTCTTCATTCTGGCAGATATCCACCAGACCAGGGAAGTAAGCTGAAAGTGCTGAGTCGCTGAAAGAGTCCATCATTGTCCACCCCCTGAAGTTCCGCGTTGAATTGCTTTCTTAATGCAGGCGGTCTCAAAGTCGGCGGCGTTGTTGCGTTTAGTCAGACGACTCTGTAATTCTTGCAGAGCCTCTTCACGATTACTTATTCCGAGAATTGCGGCAAAGGAGGAGAGACAGCCGTCTATATGGGATAGGTGCCATTCCGGTGAGGCAGCTGCAAGCGTCACGCAGTTACGGTATGCTTGACTGCAAGTACCAGAAATATCGTTCTTAAAACACTCCTGGACGGCAGACCAGAAGGGGTGAACGGTTTTACGTTCTGCTTTGTCGTTATCGGGAAGACGGAGGGAAAACCATTTCATAGTGAGATACCCCCATAGTCCGGCTTGTTTCTCTTTTAGATCGTCAATAGAGTTTATCCCGAACTGTTTGAGGGCAGGGCGGCGCACCTGGAATTCTATGCGCCAGATGTCATCTGTTGATTCACGCTTCCAGAGATCGAGGAACCAGAGCTTTATCCCACCCTGTTTTACCTCTAAACCCTTATTGTACAGTCTTAGCTGAATAGGCGACTTTCCATCGGCAGCGTAATAGGTTTGCAGTTCGTTCTTGTCGAGGTAGAGCTTGCCTTTATCGTTGCGGGTCACTTTGTGGGAAAGAATGAATTCGTGAGAGAGTCCACCTGGAACCAGGAAGTCGGCACAGAGATCAAGACGGCTAACTTGCACACGCTGGATCGTACCACCACCGATTGCTTTCAGATCAAGTGCAATCCATGACAAGGCGGTTTCAATACCGTTATGCCAGAGAACTTTGGCACTTATGGAGAGATAGACGTTGGGCGAAGTACCAGGGGTTGCTGATTTACCGATAAAGAGATTGTAAGCGTCGAACTGAAGATGAAAGCGGTAGTTCTCACCTTTGCCACCAGGTTTGAAGATACAGTTTCTACCGGAAGGCATTGAGATCAGCAGAGCGCCATTTCTGCGGGCTTGCTGTTTTTTCTTGTCGAGGGAGTGAAGTCGGCGTTTCCAGTCTGATCCCCACGCGACGTATAGACCGAGGTCAAGGGAATCAATGCCGTGGAGGAGATGCTGGAACTCTGAAACAGATGGGGTTGAAGCAGGATGTGTTACAGGTAACATCCTGCCGGGGTAAGGTGCAGATGTGGTTGATAGTAGTAAGTTCATATACAATTCCTTTCCGTAAATTTACGGGGTAAGAGATTGCCGATGGCTTGCTACTACGAATTAACGATTGGCTGGCTACTAGGCTTTATATGCAGCTGACGCCAGAAGGCCGCCCCGACAGGGGCAGACCTCCTGGCTTCAGCTGTCTGTTGTCAGTGTCATTAAATGTCCTTGTTAATTGTGATGCCGCTTTGGTCTGCGGATGGTATTAACTTGTAACGCTTAACGCCATATATGCCTTTAAAAATAATTTTTAAAGGAACCTGCGTGTAATCAAGTACTAGTTCTTTTGTGTTTTTCATATTTTAATCTCCTTTCTATCCTTGACAAAACTGAACCGTGAAGGATTAATTGATATAGGCTTTGAATGCCTTGAAGCCCTTCTCCATTATTGTGCTGAATGATTTGTGCAGTTTCTTTTCAACTGCTCCAAACTGATAAGTTTTTCCCTCTGTTAATTCTCTAAGTTCTTCAACACCTACAATTATCATTGTTTTTAATAATTGATGTCTCGATATTTGGTTAACACAAGCCAAGCTATCAATGTCGAAGATTGTTGAGTCACTGAACTTTAAGGGCAATGGTTTCTCAGGAAGTCGTGATTCTGTGAATTCGTGTTCAAACGCAGGCTTACACTCCATCTGTTTTTTACGTGTTCTGAGAATGCATGTGATATAGAAAAGACTGCGTAAGCCAGAGTTATTCATCAGAACATTTAACCAAATATTTACCAGGCTGAGCATGAGGTGATTTCGATTCATCTCACCTGCTTTTGCAGCACAATCAAGGTTGCTGATTAAATTGTCGTTGAATTTTATGGCAATCTGTCTTTCATCAGTATTGGGTATCATTGACTCCCCTTTCGTTATACCTGGGTATATAATATACCAGGGTATATTTGTGTCAAGAAAATATTTCAAAAAAATACGTGACGAAAAAAATATGGGAAAACCGCTACAGTCAGCCAGCGCAAGAGGACACGCTGTCTAACTTCCGCCAGGATAGAGTCAGAGGATAAAGGCAACTCACATAACACCGCGCTTCACTTCACGCCGTTGCACTCTGTTCCGTTACGGCGGCATCATATTCGCTTGAGGCGGGAAAGGCGTCACACATCACGCAGAGTCGCGTCATGTATGACAGAGGCAGAGGCGTTAAGTTTTATGCGTTCAAAGACGCATAATAAGGCCGGTCAGTGGGAAGTTTGTTGATTTTGGTTTCTTGTATACAGATTGTATGTTATGAAAATTAACCAATCACCAAAATATTATCGGATAATGTATGAAAACCAGATTGATTCTGAAACCGGGGCAAAAGTGAACAAAGCGTCTTACCTAAAAATACGGTGATGATTTGGTTTGTGTCCGGTATCGGTATGATGCTGAATTGAAGCAACGGCTGAAAACGGTAGAATTGATTGTAGAGAAAACAGACTGGATACCGCCACCGGCTAAATATTCTCTTGATACTCTTGTTCCTCTTCATATTGAAGTTCATGAAAAGGATTTGCGGGCAATGTTGAAAGCCGCAGGGGGGGCTTTGGAATCCGGAGAGGCAACTCTGGTTTGTTCAGTACGGTAAGATCGTCGGCACTCAATTAGAGAAGCATATACAAGTAGATGAAGCGATGCTGATCAATTTGTGGATAGGTGTCTTATATAGGTAACCAACCCAGGTGTCCTATATGAGGAATAAGTTACCTATATGAGGAACAAATGTCCTATATAGGGAAACCGTATATAACCGAGTTGAACAAAGAACCAAAAATAGCCGAGTGCTCCAAATTGAGCACCCTTTTCCATGAGGATGTTAGAAATGACCTTTGATCTTTCCGGAGTAGAGCCAAATAGTGATATAGAAATTCTGTTCAAGGCTGTTGGTTTTGTAGTGGTACAGTGGGGCTGCGCCGAACAAACATTAGACTTGATTGTTTCAATGGTCTTTCCCCTTGTTGGTCCCAGTAAGCGCTTCAGCAAGCCGCCGCATTTTTTGAAAGGGAAAACTGAATTTCTACGAGAACAATTTGAAAACTATTCGGACTTGAATCAATTCAATGCAGAAAGTAAAACTCTGCTTCAAAGATTTGAGGTCGCCGGCAATAGACGAAATGATTTAGTACATGGAGCCATTACAGCGTTTTTGCTCGAAGATGGAGTTTTTAAGTTTTCAAAGATTGACATAAGAAAAGAAGATGGTCACGTTCTACGAACGGTGCTTCTTGACGACTCAGAATGGGCATCATTTCGCAAAGAACTTTTGAATTTGGGCATGGAAGGAGGACGTTTTGCACAAAAGGTGTGGGATGTCCTGAATAGTAAATATGTTGGAGTAATGTAAAGTAAATATGATGTAAATAGGAGAGGTAATACATTTGCAAGACAATATTAATGCAACTGATAATGTACTTGGTTGGAAAAGATTTTTTCTGCGACTGGGCATTGCCGCAACGGTGTACTGTACAGTATCCCATATCGTGATCCCAAACCCGCCACTGGAAAACGTGATAACTGCAGCTGGTAAGGTTCTGAGCGTTGTCGTTTCTTATCTCGTTATGTTCATACCACTGTATGTAGTTGTAGCAGCAATAACATTTGTATTGGTAAAGAATTTCAACAAAAACAGACTCCACTCTACAAACATACTGGCTATGGCCATAGTGCCTAGTTTAATAGTTGGTGGTATAGGGATATTTTTCATATGGTATGGCACAGCACATGCCGCAGAACTGAATAATATCTTTAATATGTGACTCTAATTCTACTCATCACTTATTGTTTCAAGGAGATTGTGAAATGAAGAAACATCTCGCATCACTGTTTATGGTTGCAGTTTGTTCTACAGCGGCTTTTGCTGGATTCAACGAAGGTATGACTGCTGCAAAGGCTGGAAACTATACAAAGGCATTGCGTGAGTGGATGCCACTTGCAAAAAAAGGGGATGCTAACGCGCAGTATAATATTGGCGTATTGTATACCGACGGCAAAGGTGTGACACAAGACTACAATACTGGAATTGAGTGGTTTCGTAAGGCGGCAAAACAGGGGAACGCCTTAGCTCAATTCAATATCGGCACTATGTATAGTAATGGCGAAGGGATAGCTCAAGATAAAGTGGAGGCAGAGAGGTGGTACCGAAAGGCAGCTATACTGGGATATGTTGAAGCACAACACAACCTTGCTAACATTTTAGCCAAGGGCGATGGAATTCCTCAAGATAAAACAGAGGCAGCAAAGTGGTACAGAAAAGCTGCAGAAAATGGATACTCAAATTCACAGTTTGTTCTCGGTTATATGTTATCCAAAGGTGATGGGGTTCCGCAAAACAAAGTAGAGGCAGAGAAGTGGTATCGCAAGGCAGCTGAACAGGGACATGAAAAGGCGCAGAAAGCACTCAAACAAATAACTAGATAGGGGATCAATGACAATGTCCAACTAGCGCCAAGACCGGCCAAAAAGCCGCCGGTCAGGCTTATGGCGTTATGACCATGAAGAAAGAAATGACGACAAATAGATGCCCGAGATGTGGGGAGGAGTTAGAGATAGCAGAACTCCTTAGATGCACCTGCGGCTATGAGATTGAGGAAGAAATAAAAGGAGGAATCGACGGCATGACGGGCGTGTACATACTCGTCTTGATCGGAGGAGGCTTGTTGGCAGTCGAGGAAATGACTAGAACGGCAAGTCTTTTTAATTCTGAACCAATGGCAAATACAATTGAACGCGGAGGGGCATCACTAGCTGTCCTCATGCTGACTGCCGCGTTTGCTGTCGTGCTGATGAGAAAAGGCTTCAGATTATTAGCCATTCCACTTTACGGCTTCAGCTACATCTTGGTCGGAACAACACTGGCCTACTGGCTTCGTCTCTCTGCAAAAGAATTTGCCCCTGATGCACCGAACGAACTTCTTACCGATTACATCTTAATGGCATCATTTATTGCAGCGGCCCTCGGGATATCGGTAGCTTGCTTGAGGATAGCCGGGCGCACTGGAAAGCGAAGTCATAACCAGGCGGCGGCACACAGACGCTGACGCGCTGGTGCGCCCCCACCACGTTGGACAACGAAAAAACAAAGAAAACCGAGGAGTATGTCGGTTCTGCTGGCGGAGGTGCCCGGAGTTGCAAGAGCATGGCAGCGCGGGCAGCGAAAACGAAGAGGAGTTTGCTGGTGTCGCGTACGGAACCGGAGAAGCAAGCTGGTGGAGCAGTAAGGAAGAGCGGCAAAAACGAAAAAGGCTAGAAGGAAAAGTCCGCATAGAACCGCAAAAAAATGAATATCCAACTAGGGCGGTGTACACCGCCCAAACCGCTATCTGGAGCAAGGTATGATCAAGTCAAATACAAAAAAATGTTTTCTGGTACTTCTACCGTTGTTGACACTTTTTTTCATAAGTGGATGCGGCACTACCATAAAGCACCTATCGCCAGAAGAATTTATTACTCAAGCAAAGCAGATTAACGGCATGAATAGCGCAACTTGGACGACTTACATTGGAGTGACCGCGTCAAGAGTTTATCTGGAGTATGGTGACGCTTTCGGCCTTAACTCAAAAACAAGGACAATCGTGTATTGGACTGAGCTTGCTGGCCTACCTCATGATCTTCGTCAAAAGCTGAAAGAAGGTGGTTCGCCGCCATGTACCCCGTTGCAAGAGGATGAAAAAGCGAAGGGCAAGAAATATAACCTGCTTCAGAGAAACCCGTGGGAGCAGCCTGTTCAGAGATAAAAGGGATCCTTTGGAGACGCCTTTCACATATTCGCATTTGAGGATAAAAGGATGTCCCAACTCTCGCGTGGACTCGGTCGCGGCGAAAAACCCGCCGCAGCCGGTCACGCTCATAGCCGTTATACACCAAGAAAATAAATAAAATCAAACCGAGGAGGTATCACCATGGAAGTATTCCCGAAGTGTACCAATTGTGGAGGAGACCTTATGAAGCCTATCGGAGAAATTGACAGTAACTCCGAGATTACCTGTTCCGGCTGCTCCAACGTCTGGAAGTACGGAGACATCAGAGAAGCAGTACTTGACGAGGCCAAAAAGTCCATCGTCGGTGAACTGCAAAAAGGGCTGAAGGGCTTTAAGATCAGCCTGTAACTGTTTAAATTCTGTTGGCATTTTAACTCCTTAAAAAAAAAAATAACCAAAAATATAGGATGAAGTTTATGGTACAAGAACAGAAGACAGAATTTGCTCTAAATGTGGAGAACTATTCGCTTCTGCGGAAGAGCTGAAAGAAGCTCGTGCCGCAGCTGTTGCCTTAAAGCAAAGCCAGACTCCCATAGAAGCTTGCGTCCCTTGAAATACCAAGGGTCATCTACCAAGGAGTTATAAGTTTCATTTCCAAAGTCGTTTAACTGAATAGACAAGGAAACAAAAGAATCTAATAATTCCTCAGTAGAATCAAACTCAATTTGACCAGCCATACGATCAATTTTCATAAAGTTCCTTTCTCTCCCGTAGGAGGTTAAGGAGTCAGAGGCTACACCTGAAGGTATAACCACGTAAATACACCTGCCATAAAAACCGGCAGGTGATTTCCGGCCCCCGTTGAACGGCAAGGAAATTAGGCATGTCAAAGCTGATATACGTTGAAATAGTTGGGTTTATATGTGCTGCTTCCTTAGGTGTTGTTTGGTATTTTGACCCGAAGGGTAACTGGGAACCGCTCGTTGTTCTCTGTGGATTTGTCGGTGTTGCTGTAGAAATATGGAGAAGAGTTAGCAAGCCCACTATAAGGAATCGTTTCAAGTCTAACGGAGAGAGGATTCAGCATCGAGAATTACTGAGAAAGCAATTCGAGGAAGAGATTTACAAATGCCGTGCGGAGAATCTAAGGCAAGACGTGATTGTCAGGCACGTAGATCGAGTGGATAACTATCCAAATACAGTAGACGAAGAGAAAGGCATTTCACCTTGGTTTCGGGTTGCTTTATTGGATACATACGAACGAGGAATAGTTCTTTGTTTGAGAATTGGTAGTCTCGTAGAGTGTGAAAATGGTTACCGATTTCTGGATTGGGTTAACGAAGAAAAAGCCGATGTAAGAGCGTGGCTTATGGGAGATGTCCCGTACGATTCAATTGAGGCCGTAAATATGGACGGTGATAAGTATTACTACTTTCCTCACATTTTTTGTCATTTTGATTTTTCCGGAGAGCCTTACGAACGATTGTGGTTCTGCGAGAAAATCGACCAACCGAATGGGCATCCATACTTCAAACACATTGCAGACTACAAAGATGTCGTCGCTAACAATCCATCTGACAGGACTCTCACCTTTGCCTAGTCTTATAGTTTCTGCATAGAGATATACTTGCAACGGAGGCGAATATGGCAAAAGTTTTTTTCAATACATTTAAAGAAGCTTGTGAATTCTCCAAGCATATTGCGATAACAACAAAAAATACCAGTGCTGTCCATCGAGAGGGCGATATATGGTGGGTAGAAGATCAAAATAATGGTAGTTCAACTTACGATAATCAAGGCTACGACAATAATGGATTTGATCAATTTGGTTACGACAGAGAGGGCTTTCATAAGGATGGTTATAACCGACTCGGATTTGATAGGGATGGTTATGACAAGGACGGATACAATTCTAAAGGCTATAATCGGCAAAATCACCACAAAGATACGAACACTATATTTGATCCGAAAGGCTATGATGTCTCTGGGTATGATATAGACGGTTATAACAACGACGGAAATGACAAAGACGGATATAACAGAAATTTATTTAATATCGCTAGAATACACAAGACTACAAACACTAGTTTTGACGAAGATGGCTACGATTATGCCGGCTTCGATATAAATGGTTTTAATAGAATTGGATTCGACAAGCAAGGATATGATAGGGATGGATACAATAAAGAAGGATTCAACAAAAGAGGTCTAGACATAGAAGGATATAATAATCAAGGTTTTGATAGTATGCATTTACACAAAGTAACAAGAACCAAATATGATGAAGAAGGTTATGATTATATGGGCTACAACTGGGATGCATATGACAGGTCTGGAAAATGTCGACCTGGTTCTAAACCAACTGAGTCAGATAGAGATACTCCTGAAAGACTCCCATACGGTGGCATATATAGCACAACCGATGGGCAATAGCGTCCAACCATCGGCAAGACCCGCCGAGGGCGGGTCAGCCTCAGCCACGTTGAACTAATATACCTGGAGGTTTCAAATGACAGATGAATCCCAAAAAGTACTACCCCTACTCACCTGTGGCATTGTAATGCCTATTTCTACCATTGACGGCTGTTCAGAATCTCATTGGGGAGATGTCCTTGATATATTGACGGAGGCAATAGAGTCTGCTGGGTTTGAAGGAAATCTAGTAAGCAATGCAGACGATGTAGGAATTATTCAGAAACGAATTATTCAGAATTTGTATGAAAACCCAATTGTAGTTTGTGATGTCAGCGGTAAAAATCCAAATGTTATGTTTGAATTGGGAATGCGACTTGCGTTCGATAAACCTACGATTATTATCAAGGATGATAGAACAACTTACTCTTTTGATACTTCACCAATTGAACATTTGGAATATCCGAGAGATCTTAGATTTTCAAAAATTGTTGATTTTAAACATAAATTGACTGAAAAAATAAAAGCAACATATGAAAAAGCAAGTACTGATGGGTCATATACCACCTTTCTAAAACATTTTGGAGAATTCAAAGTAGCAAAAATCGAGAAAAAAGAGGTGCCAGGGCAAGAGTTGATCCTTGATGAGCTTAGAAGCCTTCGCATGACAATAAGGCGCATGGATCGCAACTCAAACTTTCGTGAAAAACCAGATCTATTTGACAGAAATCGATTAATGGAGATTTGCGTTGGTGATCCTTTACCGTCTGATCTACAAAATATAATTACTAAAACTATCAGTCGCCCTGACGTCTTAAATGTTAAAATTTTAAACATGAATGGGCAAAAATTTCTACATGTTACCATAACAGATGAAGCTGACCCTGCTGAAATTGATCAATTTGTGACACAGTTTTCTTTAAGTTCTCCACCCGTAAGACATAGGCCAAGGCGACCAACCAAAGATATAGACGCAGGCTAATAATTACTTTACGGGGGAATGAGGGGTCAACTCTCCATTCCCCTTTTTTTACTTTAGAAGGTTAAAGATCATGTCCAACAAGGCTTACGACCTGCCCTAAAACCCGGCAGGTCAAAGCCATGCCCGTTGGTAGAAGGAGAATAAATGAACAAGCTGCAAAAAACTAACGAAAACAGATTCACTTTTTTGAATAGCCTCTATGAAATTACCGAGGGAAGCAATAACAAGATAGCCAATATGTTTGAACTCGGGACTGAACTCGGTTTTGATAGGGAAGAAGTTAGTTTAATTGTTCAGTATCTAGCCGGCGAGAATCTTGTAAAACATAGGACAATTGGCGGCGGTATCGGTATTACTCACGACGGAGTAAAAAAAGTTGAAGAAGCTATATCCGCGCCTCAAGAATCTACTCGGTCGGGCAATAATAAGGAGACTGCATTGACCCTCTCAGACAAAACTGAACTGAACGAGCCACTTGTTTTTATAAGCTACGACACTAGGGATATTGAGCTTGTAAGAGCTATCGATGGAGTTTTGCAAAGGGTATTCAACGGTAAAGTAAAAACATTTATAGCAAAGCGTGACATAAAACCAGGTTACGATGCTTTCAAAACCATGCTCCATGAAAATCTTGCAAACTGCTCGATAGTACTAGCTATATGCACAGAATATTCACGTACTTCACCGTGGTTGTGGTTTGAGTCTGGAGCTGGTTTCGGAAAAAGCACCCTAATTCCGATATGGTCTGGCGTATCGCCTCAGGAATTCAAACCTCCAATGACAATATTTCAAGGTAAGAATATTGAAGATAAATCCGAGGTTAATGAATTATTAACGCGGATAGCAGAAATCACAAACATTGGCTACGATGAGATGATTTCAGAGGACGAATTTGATGCGCTAGAGCAGATTAGTAAAAAATTATCAGCCAGAAGAGATTCAGAAGAAACTGGGAAAATTGAAGAGTTAATCGAGTACCCACTGGCGGCCCCAAACGAGAGCGTACCCGTTCAATATTTGATTGAAGCTCATTTTCCAGTTTCAAAAGCAATCCCATTGCAACGTTTAAATGAAATTATGGATAAATCAACAATTAATCTTAAGTCAACAGAAAGGCGCTTTAGTTACAGCTACCCAGATTTGAGCAATAGACTTAATAAGTCTGTTGACAAAGATGTCATGGTAATCAACACCGATTTACAGAATCCATTTTCAAATGAACAACGTCAAATTGCATTCATAAAATCAGGGGCGTTGACTCTAACTTATTGGACACGGCAATTCAGATGGGATGCCGGTGATATCACACTCATAGAAGCTAGTGAAATAAATGAGTATGGTGCGCTATTGCTTTTGTTTTTTAGAAATATCGCTCTCAATTTGAAATTGCCTTCAATAAAGGTTCGAATACGTCTGTTTGATTTGCAGAATGGCCTAGTTCATAGCGATAAATATTTACAAAAAAGTCTTCAAAGCTACAGAGCACCCACCGACAATGATTTAGAAATTGAACATGAAATCAGTATCGACAATTCTTCAAAGGAAGAAATTGCTGAACTATTAATGCATATATGGGAAAAATTCCGAGCACCAGATGGAAAATATCCGAATTTTAACGAGAAAGAGTTTCTAGCGGAAATAACAGACTATTAATTGACAGGCAAAGTCAGTCTAACGTGGAGCTACCAACAAGGAAGATACACCTGCCCCAAAAGCCGACAGGTGATCTCACACGCCGTTAGGATTTTAAAATCATGCAAAATATTCCTCCATCGATTCGTGCGGAAATTCAAGAAGCTGTCTGTCGCCCTGAAGGTACAGTTTCATTTGAGTATCATTCAAAGGAGCTTTTTGACCATAATGTTAAAGGCGGCATTCTTTTCGAAATTCCATCTGGAGGCCACCTATTCAGGCTGGAGCGTGATGATAATTTAGTCCTGTACTTCTATCACACTTCACCTGGCACCGGCACAAGAGTAGCGAAAGTTGACCTAAAAGAGGCAACTCCAGCAGAGAAGGTTTTCATGGCATTTACTTGGTCGCCTGTTGAAATAGCATTACATGTAGGACCAAGAGCACAAAATGCAGAATTATACAGTGCAATAGGTAAAAATTCTGAAAGACAATTTAGGGTGGGTATCGATGGTTCTATTTTCCAAGTCGGAGATAATGGTCTTGAGGTAATGGGAGTAAGTATATTTCATGAAGGAGTACCAGTTTTGCAACCAACCGCAAAAGACGCCTGGAAAGAAACACTAAAAGCCACAGAAATCTTAGCTACTGGTGAATCTAATCAAGGTTATATTTATGAGGTTGTTGTAACCAATCTGAGCTTGGCAATATTAGTCTCTGGCTTCGAAGCATATACAAAGAAGCGACTACTTGAGATTGAATCAGAAGGCATAACCCCAAATACAGGTAATCTAGTTGACTCATTCTTTCCAAAAAAAGAGCGAGATGCCGGTATTTTTAATATCTTGGCTGAAGAAGCAAAAGAGCAAAACAAAACTGTTTTAAAGCTGATAGACGAAAGAAACATAATAAACTTTCAAAGCTTTCAGAAATGCAAACTTGCTTATAACAAAGCCTATAATATCAAATTTGGCGAACTTAACCTCCCACAGAATACTATTGAGAGAGTACAAAAGTTCATTAAATATCGACACAGGATTATTCACGTTTCTCCCTCTATAGGTATGTTGAACCAGGCAGAGGTGCCACCAGAAGAACCAGTTTTTCCTAAAAAGGAATTAGCTCAAGAAGCACGATTGGTTTTCGACCAATTTATTGACGAACTTCATAGGGTGACGTTAACACTTAAACCTGTGAATTGAGAGTCGATCCTAACCAACGCCTTGCACCTGCCCTAAGAACCGGCAGGTGAAGGCTCACCCCGTTACTACTGCCCCCTCATTGCCCCTTATTTGCTTGAAACTGATTGAAATTGGTTGGACTAAACTGGACTGACTACCAACGAAATACAAACTAACGATATGATATATTTATATGTTTTATAACATACTGAAATAATACGTGATTTTCGAATTCCGTTTCCAGCTCCATTTAACTACATAGAATCATTGAAGATTCTTTTTGATTTGCCCCGACTTTCACTAAAACTTTCACCAAAAGGTTTTTAATGGAAGATTCGGGGTTTCGTTTTTAAGCGTAAAATCAGGGTGTTGAGCTTTTAATATTTAGGACTCCATTTTCCAGTACTACAGTTAAGATACCCCCCTCAAGCACATCCCCTGCAATGATTGATCTTGCTACTCTTGTTTCCAGCTCGCGCTGTAGATAGCGTTTTAGTGGTCGTGCGCCGTAGATTGGATCATAACCGGCTTTTGCAATAAACTCTAAAGCTTCCTTACTTATTTCAAGTGTTATACGCTGCTCTTTCAGACGCAATTTTAATTGTTCAGCAAGAAGATCGGCAATTTTCATAACTTCATTTATATGGAGAGGTTTGAACAGAACGATATCGTCAACACGGTTTAAAAACTCCGGTCGGAATCCGGCTTTCAGCTCGTGCATTACACTCTTTCTGGCATCTTCTCTTATGTCACCGGTCTCTGTTATTCCGTCCAGTAGATAGGCTGATCCGATGTTTGAGGTCATTATTATTACTGTGTTTTTAAAACTGACTGTTCTTCCGTGACTATCTGTAACCCGTCCGTCGTCAAGAATCTGAAGAAGAATGTTAAACACATCTGGATGAGCTTTTTCTATTTCATCAAACAGAAGCACGCTGTATGGTTTGCGCCTTACTGCCTCTGTCAACTGTCCACCCTCTTCATAGCCGACGTAGCCCGGAGGCGCACCAATAAGGCGAGATACGGCAAACTTTTCCATGTATTCCGACATATCTATCCGAACCATATTTTCTTCGGAGTCAAAGAGAGCTTCAGCCAGCGTGCGAGCCAGTTCTGTTTTTCCGACTCCGGTAGGCCCTAAAAATATGAAAGAGCCGATTGGACGACGTGGATCTTTTATGCCTGACCGTGCTCTAAGTACAGCGTCGGATACCAGTTGCACCGCCTCATCCTGTCCGATAACTCTCTGATGCAGTATATCTTCCAGCCTTAGCAGTTTTTCACGTTCACCCTCTACAAGTCGCAACACCGGAATACCGGTCCAATGTGCCACTATTTCTGCAATTTCATCTTCGGTTACCTCTTCACGGAGAAGTTTCTGACCACCCTGTTTCTGGTTTAAAGATGTTTCTTCATTTTTAAGAGCTGTTTCAAGACCCGGTAGCTCGGAATATTTAAGTTTTGATGCCTGTTCAAGATTTCCTGCCCTCTCTGCCTGCTCAATCTCGCGGCGTGTTTTCTCTATCTGTTCACGAAGACCCTGAACTCTCTGTATGGCGATTTTTTCTGAATCGTAGCGAGCCCGCATAGAGTTTGCTTTTTCACGTTCATCTGCCAGATCCTTTCGTAATATTTCAAGACGCTCTTTGCTGGCTTTATCTTTCTCTTTTTTGAGAGCAACCTCTTCAATCTCCAGCTGCATGACACGTCGCGACAAAGTGTCAAGTTCGGATGGTAGCGAGTCAATCTCGGTGCGGAGCATGGCACACGCTTCATCAACCAGATCAATAGCTTTGTCCGGAAGAAAGCGTTCGGTTATGTAACGATTAGAGAGAGTTGCGGCGGCTACGAGTGCATTGTCCTGAATACGTACTCCGTGGTGCACTTCAAAACGCTCCCGTAAGCCTCGCAGAATAGAAACGGTATCCTCTACGGTCGGCTGCTCTACCAAAACCGGTTGAAAACGGCGCTCCAGCGCTGCGTCTTTTTCTATGTTCTGCCGGTATTCATCAAGCGTTGTTGCACCGATACAGTGGAGTTCGCCACGCGCCAGCATCGGTTTCAACATATTGCCCGCATCCATCGAACCTTCTGTTTTGCCTGCCCCGACAATCGTATGAAGTTCGTCTATAAAGAGGATAATCTGCCCCTGCGCCTCCTTCACTTCATTCAGCACCGCTTTAAGACGCTCCTCAAACTCGCCTCTATATTTTGCGCCGGCGATCAGCGCCCCCATATCAAGAGCAAAAATTGTCTTATCTTTCAACCCTTCCGGTACGTCGCCACGGACAATACGCTGCGCCAATCCTTCAACAATGGCAGTTTTACCGACACCAGGCTCTCCGATCAAAACCGGATTATTCTTTGTTTTCCTTGACAGCACCCTAATAACCCGCCGAACTTCATCATCACGCCCTATTACCGGATCAAGCTTATCGCTCTTTGCCATTTTTACAAGATCGCGCCCATACTTCTCAAGAGCCTCATAGGTTGCTTCCGGATTTGCACTCTGCACCCGCTGACTTCCGCGTACCTCTGTCAGAGTTTTTAAAAAGCGCTCATGATTTATTCCAGCCTGTTTCATAATACGCCCGGATGGTGTTTTATCTCCCTCTGTAAGGAGTGCCATAAATAGGTGCTCTACTGATACATATTCGTCTTTAAGCCTTTTTGCCTCATTTTCAGCCGCAACAAGAATGCGTGAAAGACGTTGTGAAACATAAATTTTACCTGCTTCTGCGCCCGGACCGGATACCCTTGGTATTTTATCAAGTTCAGCAATAACGGCATTTTTTACCAGATCCGGTCTTATATCCATACGCTGAAGCAATCTCGAAACCAGTCCGTCATGCTGATTGAGAAGCGCCCATAGAAGGTGTTCGCCCTCAACTTCCACATGACCGTAAGATACAGCCTTACTTTGTGCTTCTGTAAATGCTTCCTGAGATTTCTGTGTAAGTTTGTTAAAGTCCATGGCTACGCCTCTTTAATTCTTGATTTTCATTCCCTGCTTATGAATTAAACATGGAATGTTCGGAAGTCAAGAGGGGGGGATTATAAATCTATTAACATATCAATATCTAAGAAGTTTGTAATTATACCGCCGTTTGACAAATACCGGCATTGCTGTAGAATGGTTAAGCTATAAATTCTGTCAGGGGGGGCTATGTCTGGCATCAAAAGAAGCATAAAGACGAAGGTAAGCGTGATGGTTTTTTTTACCATTTCTCTGCTTATCGCTTCTATTTCCCTCCTCCTTTTTTTCTATTTTCAGAGTCTTCTGAAAGAGACCCTTCTTGAAAAACAGTTTATTCTTGTATCAGAAATTTCTGAACAACTGCGTGGAAGGGTCGAACTTGCCCGTAATCAGCTCTCTTTAGCCGCTGCCTCCATCGATTCAAAAACTCTCGCAGATCCGGTTAAACTTGAACAGACTCTTGCCAATGCCAGTCCGGCAACCATGATTTTTGATGCCGGCTTTCTTGTAATTGGTACGGATGGCACTGTTATTACTGAGTGTATGGGATTTCCTGAACTGGTGGGGGCTAATCTTGGTTTCCGTGAGTATGTGAGCGAACCGCTGAAAACAGGGAAACCATTTTTATCTTCACCATTCCGCCTGAGTGTGCCGCCGCATACACCTACTATCGCAATGGTTGTGCCGGTTCGGGATAATGGAGATCGTGTTATCTGCCTTCTTGCCGGATATCATTCGCTAGATTCAGATCAGTTTCTAACCAGACTCTCCTCAAAATTTTTCGGAAAATCATCATTTCTCACCCTTTTCAATGAACGTACGATTCTTATTCATAAAGACAGCAGACGTATACTTGAGGTTATTCCTGAAGGTAAAAATATTGGTCTTGACAAAGCCCTTAATGGTTTTGAAGGCTCTCTGGACAATGTGAACTCGAAGGGAGAGCGCCTTTTAAGCTCTTTCAAGAGGGTTGAAGGTACAAACTGGATCATAGCGGCAAATAATTCCTACTATGATGCCTTTAAGCCACTTAATGATCTCTCAATAAACCTGTTCGCAATTTCATTTCTTGGTTTACTCCTTTCGTTGTGGATTGTCTGGTTGCTTGTGAGTCGTCTGACAAAGCCGATTATGCAGATGATAGAAAATCTTGACAGTACGGATTTTACAATTGAGAGCTGGAAACCGCTTTCAATTAATAGTGGGGATGAGATAGAGCGACTGGCTGAAACTTTTAATAATCTTATGGATAAAATAAATCTTCAGAATGATTCTCTTGTCAGCGTAAAACTTGAACTGCAGCGTCAGAAGGCGTTTGCCGAGGAGATACTGAACAAAGCGGCAGTCCCGATATTTGTTATTGATCAAAATCACCGCATAACAGTATGGAACAGTGCTATTGAGGAGCTGACCAGCCTCTCTGCTTCAGAGATGCTGGGTACCAACCGTCAGTGGCTCCCCTTTTACAATGTAGAACGTCCGGTTCTGGCGGATCTTATTCTCGCAGCAGATGAAGCACCGTTTGAAGAGTTATACAGCACTTGTCGAAAATCACAGCACGTTAATGGAGGGTTGCAGTCTGAACGGTGGCTGGAAAATGTAGGGGGGAGGAGACGTTATATGCTCTTCGATGCAGCTCCCGTTTTTGATGGATCAGGCGGTAAGGTCGCTGCCATTGAAACCCTGCTGGATATAACAGAGAGAAAGTTGGCGGAAGATGAACAGAGGAAACTTTCCAGGGTTGTATCTGAAAATCCATGTTCAATTGTCATAACCGATACGGAAGGGACAATTGAATATGTTAATCGTAAGTTTTGCGAGTTAACAGGTTACAGCGAAGTCGAAGCGATAGGTCAAAACCCGAGGATTCTGAAGTCAGGGGAGATGTCACCGGAGAATTATTCAGCTCTATGGCGTGAAATTTCAAACGGTAAAACCTGGCGCGGGGAGTTTCATAATAAGAAGAAGAGTGGAGAACTTTATTGGGAGATGGCATCAATATCTTCAATTATGACTGATACCGGAGAGATATCCCACTATCTGGCAGTTAAGGAGGATATTACTGAGCGTAAAATGATTCAGTTAGAGCTTGCTAGAAGCAAGGAGAGTCTGCAGGAGCAGCATAAAGAGTTGAACTGGGTATTCAAGCAGATCGAGAAGGCAAAAAGAGAGTGGGAAATTACCCTCGACTGTATTTCTGATATGGTTCTGATGTGTGACACTTGTGGGAAGATAAAGCGTTGCAACAAGCCGATTATCGATCTGACCGGACTATCGTATAGCGAGATAATCGACAAAAACTGGATGACTCTGCTGGTAGGGGCTGGAATTCAGGTAGCTGATTTTGATGGACAGCATGGAAATCTGATAGACCCGAAGAGCGGACGTTCATTTGAAATGAGCGTTTCACCCATAAAAGAGAATAACAGCCCGCTGCAGTCAGGCACAGTCGTAAGCATACATGACACTACAATCCTTAAAGCTATGAACAGCAGGTTGGAAGAAGCCTATTCGGAACTGCAGCATTCGCAGTCACAGATACTGCAGCAGGAAAAGATGGCTTCAATCGGTCAGCTGGCTGCCGGTGTAGCTCATGAAATTAACAATCCTATGGGGTTCATATCGAGCAATTTAAGTTCGCTAGGTAAATATATGGATAAAATCACTGCTTATAACTCGGCGCTGATTGAGGTTTTGCAGGCAGATGGCGATGCCCGTACAGTTGAAACGCTTAACGAACTCCGCAAAAAGATGAAAATAGATTTTATTCTGGGAGATATTGCCGGATTACTCTCGGAGTCACGCGATGGAGCTGACCGTGTACGGCGTATCGTGCAGGATTTGAAGAGTTTTTCCCATGTAGATGAAAGTGAATGCAAACCGTTCAGTATAAACGAATGTCTCATCAGTACTCTGAATATGGCTCGTAATGAGATTAAGTATGTAGCCGATGTAGAGGAGGAGCTTGAGGCTGATCTGCCGCTTCTTGACTGTTTCCCGCAGCAGCTTAATCAGGTGTTTATGAATATTCTGGTGAACGCCGCTCACGCCATTGAAGGACATGGAACTATCAGAATAAAGTCTGAACATGATGGGGATGATATTGTCGTTCGTATAAGTGACAACGGCAAAGGGATTCCACCAGAAAATATCAGCCGCATATTTGAGCCCTTCTTTACAACTAAAGAGGTTGGCAAGGGGACAGGGTTGGGTCTGTCTATCAGCTATGACATAATAAAAAAACATGGCGGCGTAATAAAGGTTGAGAGTGAAGTTGGTGTAGGAACAACATTTACAATTCGTCTACCGCTTATGCAGAACCAGAATGTGGTCTCCTGATTATCTGCAGGTCAGCTGAATCAGGAGACTGCTACTGCAGCGTGATAGTTTGAACAGTTATCCAACGAAGCAATACTCTTAATGTTTTTTGAACATCCAGCTGAAAAGGGGCGGGCTATGACAGTAAATAACGAGCAGATAAAAATACTCTGTGTTGATGATGAGCACAATGTCCTGCGGGCTCTGCAACGTATTTTTATGGATGACGATTACGAAATAGTCATTGCAGGATCAGCCCAGGAGGGGTTGAAAAGTATGGAGGAGTCAGGCCCATTTCAGGTTGTGATTTCTGACTATCGGATGCCTGCAACAAACGGAGTTGAGTTTTTAAAAGAGGTAAACCAGCGCTGGCCGGAAACTGTCAGGATAATTCTCTCCGGTTATGCTGATGCCGGAGCTATTGTCTCTGCAATTAACGAGGGGCAGATTTATAAGTTTATTCCCAAACCGTGGAACGATACCGAATTAAGGGTCACAATACAGAATGGTCTCGAACGCTATTCTCTACTTAAAAGGAACAGGGAACTGCTTGAGGAGCTGGCTGCCTCAAACCATATTCTGGAGGAAAAAGTTCTGCTGCGTACAGAACAGCTCGAGTTACGGAACAGGGCGCTCGAATTTTCGCAGAGCCTTCTTGGCAACCTGCCGGTCGGTGTTGTGGGTGTTGATGCAAGCGGAATGATAGCGTACGCAAACGATATGGGGGTGGAGTGGCTGAAACCTGTCTGCAGTGAAATTTTTGGTGCGGACATCGTTCAGAGCTGTTCAATGGAGTTTGTAAATATTGTTTCTCAGATTCGTGAAAAGAAGAGTTTATCAAACAGAACTTCTCTGGGTGGAAAACCGTGTCTTCTGCTTGGTCGTACAATAAAATTTTATGATAATGACGCAGTTGTTATAATTTTCCTGGAAGTGTGACGCGATAACAAGATGATAACATTCAGTTTTTAAGGGAATATTCAGACATGGATCACTCGATAACCGAATCCCTTATGCCGGGCCAGGAAATTACGCCGGCAGAAATTGACAGGCTTTATGCCGAGCAGAAACGAAATAAGGAGCGTCTTCAATCGCTCGTAAACGTATTTCAATATGATGCGGTCAATTCACAGGCTCTGCTCGATTTTGCACTTAACGAAGCTATTGTCATTACCTCCAGCAGGTATGGTTACATATACTATTATGAAGAGAAAAGCAGGCAGTTCATTCTTAACTCATGGTCTAACGGGGTTATGGATGCTTGCAGCATTGTTAACCCGCAGACTCTCTATCAACTTGATAAAACCGGAGTGTGGGGTGAGGCTGTAAGGCAGAGAAAACCGATTATTATCAATGATTTTTCCGCCCCGCATCCTGATAAGAGGGGATACCCTGAAGGTCATGTTAAATTGACCAGCTTTATGACTGTTCCGCTCTTTGATAAGGGGGTTATTGTTGCAGTTGTCGGTGTCGCAAATAAGGCTTCAGCTTACGACGATTCCGATGTTATGCAGCTGACGCTTCTTATGGATGCCGTCTGGAAAGTTTCGGAAAGAAAACGCTATGAGGAGGATCTTAAACAGAAGAATGCCGAACTTGAGCGGTTTGTCTACACGGTGTCGCATGATCTTAAAAGTCCGCTGGTAACAGTCTCTTCATTCCTCGCCTATCTGGAACAGGATATAAAATCGGGAGACCATGCCAGAATTTCCGCGGATATAGGGTATATGCACGCCGCTACTGAAAAGATGAATTTAATGCTTGGCGAACTCCTTGAATTGGCACGAATAGGACGGCTTAATTATCAGCCTGAACTTTTTCTCCTTTCCGAGCTTGTCCAGGAGTCACTTCAACTTGTAGCCGGCAGCATAAGTGAACGGGGTGTTACCGTTAAAGTAGTAGAAAATAGCGTGGAACTAATGGCAAAGCGGCAGCGGATTCTTGAAATATGGCTAAACCTTATTGAAAATGCGATCAAATATATGGGGGATCAGCCGGAACCGTTTATTGAGCTTGGTCTCGAACAGGTTGCCGGTGAATTTATTTTCTATGTCAGAGACAACGGACTGGGGATTGATCCGAACTTTAAGGATAATATTTTCGGTATTTTTAACAAACTTGATCCATCCAGTAAGGGGAGCGGCATTGGTCTGGCGGTGGTAAAGAGAATAGTTGAGCTGTACGGTGGAAGGTTATGGGTAGAGTCAGAGGGTTTAGGGCACGGCTCATGCTTTCGTTTTACTCTGCCGCTTGCTCTAAAAAAATGAGAGACCGGAACTTCTATGACATCGGAAGATAACAAAAACAGTATTGATTTTACTCCGGAGATTTTTTCAGTTCCGAGGTATATCCAGCGCCTGATTCTAGTTGTGCTGCTGCTGAATCTGTTTGTTAACTCTATTGCAGCAATTCTTCTGCATAAAAACCGTAAAGAGGATCTGCGACTGTCAGAAATTACAGCTCATAATCTGGCTTTAGTTCTGGAGCAGAATATCAGCGGTTCAATCGGTCAGATTGATATTCTGCTGCACTCTACTGTTGAAGAGATAGAGCGTCAGTTAGCCATTGGTAAAATCGATGAAACGGCTTTGAACGCGTATCTGGGCAGACAGCGCAAGCGGATACCTTCGTTAAACAGTTTGCGCGTTGCAGATTCAAAGGGCGATACTTTATATGGAACGGATGGTTATACCGGAAAACCTAAAAATATTGCAGAGCGTGATTATTTTAAAGAGTTACGGGATAACAGAGCTCAGGGTTTAGTTATAAGTAAGCCGATTATTGGAATGATCAGCAAAAAATGGGTACTTCTGTTTGCCAGGCGCTTTAATTATCCTGATGGTTCTTTTGGAGGTGTAGTTTTATCAGGAATACCTCTGGAGTACTTTAGTAAAGCATTTTCGACTCTTGATATTGGTAAAAATGGCGTGGTAAGGCTTCGTGGCAAGGATCTGACGATTATTACCGGCTACCCCTTTACGGAAGCTCTCTCCAAAGCGGTAGGTGTTAAAAGGGAGTATCCGAATTTAAAAAACATTCTTCAATCAAACCAGAGCAGTTTTACCCGTTATTCAGTCTCTCCGATTGATAATATTGAACGCCTATACATCTACCAGAGAGTAGGTGAATATCCGTTATATATTAATCTTGGTATGGCTAAGCAGGACATACTGATTGATTGGTATGGTGAAGTTACGGATACGGCTGCAATTCTATTAATTTTCCTGTTAACCTCTATTATGTTTGCTTACATGATATTCCTGGGTAGGAAGCGAGAACTCCTTGGCGAAAAAGAGCTTTTTAATCAGCAAAGACTGTTAGAAACACTTATAGATAACCTGCCGGCTATGGTCTACATGAAAGATACCGAAGGTCGCCTCCTCTTATGCAATCGAAACCTGGCTGATTTTTTATCAATTCCTAGAGATAAAGCGATAGGAAAGACAAGCAGTGAGCTTCTTCCGTCTGAAATTGCAGAGAAACAGATGGCTGACGATTCAATGGTGATTGAGGATGGAAATATTATTACTACAGAGGAGTGGGTAAACAGTGGCGATAAGCAGAATGTTTTTAAGACGGTGAAAATTCCTCTTACAGACAGCGATGGCAAAATTCTTGGGCTTTGTGGAATTTCAACAGATATTACCGAGCAAAAAAACTTTGAGGATGAAATTCTGCGCCAGAGGAGTTTGTTAAGTACCATCATCGAAAGTGCCTCAGAAGCAATTTTTGCGAAGGATATTGATGGTCGCTACATTTCAATAAACAGATCAGGGGCGAGGATGCTCGGATATTCTCCGCTTGAGATAGTTGGTCGTACAGACTTCGAGCTTCTCCCCCATGACATTGCAGAAGAGTTCAGAAAAACCGATGAATTGGTTATTTCGACTGGGCAGTTCCATGAACGTGAAGAGGTTGGGGTGCTTGCCGGCAATAGATGTTATTTTCTTGCTCACAAAACTCCCTGGCGCGATAACTCCGGTGAGGTAATAGGTGTTATCGGAGTTACATACGACATTACTGAACGGAGAAAAATAAAAGCAGACCTGCATAGTAAAATTGCTGAAATGGAGCAGTTTACCTATAGCGTTTCACATGATATGCGTAGCCCGCTGGTTACGATCAAGACCTTTATCGGCTATCTTGAACAGGATATTTCCAGAGCAGACTCAGGACGCATTACAGAGGATATAGGTTTTATTCGTGGCGCATCCGACAGGATGGAAATTATGCTTAATGAGTTGCTGGAGCTGTCGCGTATTGGCAGAATTGGTAACCAGCCAGTATCTGTTACCTTGAAACAGATTGCAGAAGAGGCGAGGATTGCAGTTGCCGGTCAGTTGGAGAAAAAAGGTGTTACGCTTAAAATTACCGGATTCGATGTTATGCTGCATGGCGACCGTCCAAGGTTAGTTCAGATCTGGCAGAATCTGCTCGATAATGCTGTCAAATATATGGGAGATCAGTCTGCACCGGAGATAGAAACAGGCGCAGTGATTAACGGTAAGGAGATAAAATTCTTTGTACGTGATAATGGCATAGGGATAAAGAGAGAGGATCAGGATAAAATTTTCGGGGTTTTTGAAAAAATAGATTCAGGAAGCGGTGGTGTCGGCCTCGGGCTTTCAGTCGTAAAGAAGATAGTTGAACTGAGCGGTGGACGAATCTGGGTTGAGTCTGCCGGAGAGGGGGAGGGGGCCTGTTTCTGTTTTACACTCCCTGATGTCGTAGAAAAGCTCTGAAATTATAGGTACTTAAAATTTTATTTTAAATTTGAATAAGTTGTGATCGGAGAGTAAACGCTATGCAAGGAGAGCCGGTGGTAATTTTATTGGTTGAGGACGACCCGGCACATGCTGAGATCGTTCGACGAAATCTGGAAGGTTTTCGAGTTGCCAATCATCTTGAACATGTGACTGACGGACAGGAGGCACTCGATTATCTGCACGGTGTCGGGCGCTGGAGTGATTTAAAACCGACACGTCCGCACATTGTTCTGCTTGATCTTCGTCTCCCCAAGGTGGATGGACTTGAGGTTCTAAGGATTATAAAGGAAGACCCTGGTCTGAATTCAATACCGGTGGTTATACTCACAACCTCGGCAGCCGAATCTGATATGATTAAAGCATACGAGCGGAGGGTTAACAGTTATCTCGTCAAACCGCTTGACCTCTCGCAGTTCGTAGAGTTGATCGCTTCACTGGGGTACTACTGGCTGGCATGGAACAAAAAGCCTTCAGCATAAAATAGAGGTGTTGTATGGAAGATATTAAAATTCTGGTGGTAGAGGATGAAGAGTCCCACCTGTTTGCTGTTAAACGGGCATTTGAAAACAGCGGTCATGGTGCTGTGATTACATTTGCATCAAACTTGAAAGAGTTTCGTGAGCGTGTGGCGGAAGCTCTTCCTGACATCGTAATCATGGATCTTAACCTCCCGGACGGTCGTTCAGTTGAATGTTTAACCTCTCCGGCTGAAGCAGGTGCTTTTCCGATACTTCTTATGACCAGTTTTGGTAATGAGCAGGTTGCGGTTGAGGCAATAAAAGCGGGAGCAATTGATTATATCGTTAAATCGTCTCAAGCCTTTGAACAGCTGCCACGAACCATAGAGAGGGCGCTGCGTGAATGGAAGCTGCTCATTGAGAGGCAGCGTGCGGTTCAGTTGGTAAGATCACAGGAAGAGGAGCTGGATGCAATTTATGAAAATGCCCCTATGATTATGATGCTTGTTGATGAGGAGCGCCGGATATGCAAGGTTAACCGTTCCGGTGAAGCATTTACCAAACTGCTGAGGGGTAAGATGCTTGGAGAGCCTCTCGGCGAGTCATTGCACTGCCTTCAGTCAGCTCTTGATCCGCGCGGTTGCGGATTCAGCGAAAAATGTCTTGACTGCGGATTTCGTAAGCTTTTACTGGATACTCTTCATAACGGAACCACGCATACTTCAGTTGAGGCGCGACTTTTATTTAACCGCGACGGACAGGATCAGGAACACTATTTTCTCTGCTCAACAGCCAAGCTGATTATCCGTGAAGAGCCTCTGGTTCTTGTCAGTCTGCTGGACATAACAGAAAGCCGGATGTTGGAAGACAGTTTGAGACAGTCGCAGAAGATGGAGGCTGTAGGACGTCTGGCCGGTGGTGTGGCTCATGATTATAACAATATGCTTAATGTCATAATAGGTTACACCGAACTTGCCATGAAACGTGTTGTTCAGGACGAAAAGAGCCATACATATCTCCGCAATGTTATGGATGCCGCCGGTCGTTCTGCTGATCTTACAAGGCAGCTTCTGGCATTTTCGCGTAAGCAGGTTGTGCAGCCGCGTGTTATTGATATAAATAAATCAATAAATGAAGAGATGAAGATGCTTGCAAAGCTCATAAGCGAGGATGTAAGGCTGACATTTATTCCAGATCATGAAACCGACGCGGTTATGATGGATCCTTCGCAACTCGATCAGCTTCTTATAAATCTTGTAGTTAATGCCCGCGATTCTATTGAGGAGAACGGCAATATAGTAATCACAACTTCAAATGCGAACCTTGATCAATATTACTGCCAGGTTCATCCAGGATCGCAGACCGGTTCTAATGTCCGTATTACAGTCAGTGATAACGGTTGCGGGATGGATGCTCCTACGATAAAGCGTATTTTTGAACCATTCTTTACTACCAAGGAGCTTGGCAAGGGTACAGGGCTTGGGCTGGCAACTGTGTACGGGATTGTCAAACAGAATAACGGAGAAATTCATGCTGAAAGTACACCCGGTGTTGGTACTACCTTTTACATCCACATACCTGCTCATACACCACCTAAAAATTTAAAGCTGAATGAGGAGTTTGCAGATATACCATCCGGCAGCGAGACTGTTCTGATCGTTGAGGATGACGAATCCAATCTTGAAATTGCTCAGTTACTTCTTGAAGAGTGTGGCTATAAGGTGTTTTCGAGCATCTCTTCGCTTGAGGCTTGTAAAATTTACGAACAGAATGCTGACAAAATAACACTGCTTCTTACAGATGTGATTATGCCGGAACTAACCGGAAGAGAGCTGTACGACCGTATATCCATTGTAAACCCGAACCTGAAAGTTTTATATATGTCGGGCTATACTGACGATGTGATAACAAAACGTGGGATTCTTCCTGCCAAGACAAATTTTATCCATAAGCCCTTTACCATAACCCAGCTTGCCCGCAAGGTGCGCTCAGTTCTGGATGGAATCGAGAGTGGAAAATGAAAATAAAGAGTCCTCTGAATATTCTTATAGCGGAGGATGACTCCGCCCACTCAATGGCACTCAGCCGTAATCTGGAAAGAAAATTTCCAAACGCTGCAATTACAGTTGTCACAACTATTCACGACTATTCCGAATATATCGCTTCATCAATACCGTCGGTTGCGATTGTCGACCTCAATCTTAGTGATGGATGTACGATTAATCTGCTTAATTCACCTGAAAATGTTGCATCCTTTCCTGTAATAATGATGACGAGCTTCGGTACTGAGCAGGTGGCTGCAGAGGCTATAAAGCGTGGGGCGCTGGATTATCTGGTTAAGTCGCCGGAGGCTTTTGCGTCAATCGGTACGACTATTGACGGTGTTCTGCGTGAGTGGCAGCTTATTCAGGATAAGAGGAGGATTGAGCTGCAGCTTAAAGAGTCACAGACTCTTATTATTCAACAGGAAAAAATGGCTTCAATCGGTCAGCTTGCAGCCGGTGTTGCACACGAAATAAATAATCCGATCGGATATATTTCCAGCAATCTTTCTGCTCTTGTCAGGTATGCCGACAGACTGGTTCAGTTCTTTGAGTTTGAGGATGCTGCATTGGAGGGTTGCACGGATCTTACTGCTAAAGCTGCTATTACTGAGAAGAAACGACAGCTGAAGATAGATATGATCCTGAAGGATCTGGGCGAACTTATCTCCGAGTCACAGGAGGGGGCGGACCGAGTTACCAAGATTGTGAGGGATCTGAAGAGTTTCTCACGATCAGAGGAGGACAAGGCTGTTCTTAGCGATCTGAATGAATGTATCAACAGCACTATAAATATCGTCAGGAATGAAATCAAATATGTAGCCGAATTAAATCTGCAGTTAGGTGATATCCCGCCGGTTCTCTGCTATCCGCAGCAGATCAGTCAGGTTCTTATGAATCTGCTTGTAAATGCAGCTCATTCTATTGACCAAAAAGGCGTAATTTCTCTTGCAACAAAACAGACTGATGACTGGATCGAAATTAGCGTAACTGATTCGGGGTGCGGTATTGCACGGGAACACCTGGAGCGGATCTTTGAACCGTTTTTTACTACGAAAGAGGCTGGCAAAGGTACAGGTCTTGGTTTGGCTATAAGTGCCGATCTTATCAAAAAGCATGGTGGAGAATTAGTTGTGAATAGTGAAGTAGGGAAGGGATCTACCTTCACTATTCGCCTACCGCTTTAATTGTTACAGATATACCTGTTTAATGGTTATTACACTTTTGTCAGGGTTACCGATTAATGATTGAATTTGACGAACAGGCAAAAAAGCTTGTGATTAAGCTCGTATATTACGGGCCGGCACTATCCGGCAAGACAACGAACCTGCTGACTCTGCACGACCAGTTGTGCAATGAGGGGCGGGGTGATCTGATGGTTCTGGATACTGTTGATGATAGAACT
The DNA here is from genome assembly GCA_028683855.1 of Desulfuromonadaceae bacterium. Taxonomy (GTDB): domain Bacteria; phylum Desulfobacterota; class Desulfuromonadia; order Geobacterales; family Pseudopelobacteraceae; genus JACRCG01. The sequence continues at coordinate 19,772 of JAQUHA010000013.1, read as the reverse complement.
ATATTCTTTGATCTTCTCCCACTTTTTTATCATTCACCTTCCGGTTTCCGTATCAAACTTAAGGTCTTTACCGTACCTGGTCAGGTGAGACACGACGCGACCAGAAAGGCGGTGTTGCAGAGAGCTGATGGAGTTGTTTTTGTTGCGGATTCGCAAAAAGGGGAGATGGGGAATAATGCTGAAAGTTTTGCAAATCTTGAAAAGAACCTTGCTATTGTAGGTCTCGATATAGAGAGGTTACCTCTTGTAATACAGTTCAATAAACGTGATCTTCCGGATGTGATATCTGAGACGGAAGTTCGGAATACCTGGGGTAAAACCGGATTGCATCTGGTTATGGCATCAGCTCTGAAGGGGAGTGGAATAGTCGAAACATACAGCAGTATTGTTGCTATGGTGTTTGACTCACTGGATGCCAGACTTGGTTTAAATGAGCGTTTCGGCGTTGAGCGTGCTGACTTTTTAAACAGCATTACGAAGGTGATGGCATGAACATGGACAGAAAACTGGATTTTATAATAGGGGAAGAGAAAAGCCTGGCAGATCTGCTTAATCTTCCTGAAGCTTTGAAACTGCTTGATGGTGCGGTGTCTGCCGGTGCGAGCGGAGCCGAGATTACAGATTATAACGGTCTGGTTCTGGCGGTTTCCGGTTTTGATGCTCCCGCTTCTGTCGTGAGAACAATTTATCTGGAGGGTGAACCGGTCGGTATTCTCAAAGTGTCGGCGACAGATTCGGACTCCGGGGTTGACGGTGTCGCAGATATGCTGCATTCCGCCCTTAATACTCTTATAAACAGTTCGATGAAGCGGATGCTTACGAGCGAAGCACATACAAAGATAGTAAACAGCTCATATCAGGAGCTTCTCGAAGCTAACGGTATGCTGGCGGAATCGGAGAGGCGGTATCGCGAGCTTGCTGCAACACTCGAGATCAAGGTTGAAAAACGTACTGAGGAGCTGAATCGTGCATACGCAACTCTGCTTCAGAAAGAGAAACTGGCTGCGATAGGCGGGCTTGCGGCGGGCATGGCACATGAAATTAATAATCCTGTCGGATTTGTTATCAGCAATCTTAATACGCTCTCCAGATATGCAGAAAAGCTTGGTGAGATGCTTAAATTCTACAGGGTGAAATGTGAACCTGTAATGCCTGTTGATTTTGCTTTAGAGGCGGGCGCTCAATGGGACAGGTTAAAGATAGATTATGTTCTGAGCGATATTGACGGGTTGATGAAAGAGTCGCTTGATGGAGCAGAGCGAATTCAGAAACTGGTAGCTGATATGCGCGGATTTTCACACGTTGATGAGGTTGGTGCTGTTTTGACTGATATAAACATTGAACTCGAACAGACTTTGTCTGTTCTTAAACACGAAACAGGGGATGATGTGCAGATTGAATGCAAGCTGGGGAGTCTCCCCAGAGTTAATCTCAACCCGGCTCTTCTATCTCTGGCGTTTCTTCAGATTATTCAGAATGCTCTTCAGCTTGAGACCCCTGACCTGAAAATATCACTAAAAACAGGTCTGCAGGGGGATGATGTTTTTATCAGGATTGCGGATAACGGACCCGGAATTCCGCCTGAAATAAGGGATCGTATCTTTGAGCCTTTTTTCACCACAAAGGATGTCGGGCATGGGATTGGTATGGGGTTGACGGTTGCCCAGCAGGCTGTTCAGGCTTGTGGAGGAACTGTAGTTATCAACTGCCCTGAAGAGGGTGGGACTGTTTTTACCATAACAATACCTGCAGAGGGGATACAGCAATGAGCAAGTATGCCGGTCTGTTCCGCGATATGGGTGCCGACCAGACAAAAATCAATGAAAATGATCTCCTCGAAATTGATTCATCACCGAACCATTTTACTATGCTGTTTGTTGATGATGAAGAGAATGTTCTCTCTGCGCTAAAGCGTATTTTTATTGAGGAAAATTACAATATACTAACTGCAAATTCGGCGATAAAAGCATTGGAGGTAATGGAAAAACATCAGATACAACTTGTAATTTCCGACCACCGTATGCCTGGAATGACCGGGGCTGAGATGCTTAAAGTCATTAAGGAGAGGTGGCCGGAAACGATTCGTATAATGCTGACCGGTTACGCAGATGTTAATTCCATAATGGGCGCGGTAAAGGATGGGGCTGTTTATAAGTTTATTACAAAGCCGTGGAATGATGAAGATCTCAGGCTTACAGTCAGTCTTGCTCTGCAGCAGTACGTTCTTATTCAGGAAAACCGCCAATTAAAAGAGGTCGCAAAACATCAGCAGGCTACTATTACGAGGTATGCGGGGCTTTTTGATGAAAGTCGCGGGATGATCTCGGATATCCTGATCAAAGAGGGGGTTTTATCAAAAGATATTGTTGCACCGGCGCTGAAACAGCGTGAACCGGGGGAGTTTTTTGGAGATACTCTCATTCGTCTTGGCTACATCACAGAGAATGTTCTGATTAGAACGCTGCAGAAGAATCTCGGTATAGATTTTATTGATCTTCGTGAGACAGAGATCAATCAGGCTACCGTAAATATTATACCTATCGACATCTGTCAGCGGCATCGGATTCTGGCTGTACGAATGGAAGCCGGACAGCTTATGCTGGCAATGGCTGACCCCTCCGATCTTATGCTCTGCGACAATATAACCAGAGTAACCGGTTTAAAGGTTGTGCCGTATATTGCGGTCTCTTCGGAGATAGAAGCTGTTCTCTCACGTACTGCCGGTCTGACGGATCTGTATGCTGGCACTGATTCTGGATTTGATGTCGAACCGATGGATGAGATCGATATCGTTATTGAGGATGAGGAGAAAGAGGCTACAGTTGAAGAGCTTATCGGCTCATCCAGAGTTCCGCCGATAATAAGGATTGTAAACTCGATAATCTCAGAGGGGATCAGGTACTGTGCCAGCGACATTCATATAGAGCCAAAGACCAAATATACAGTTATCCGCTTCCGTATTGACGGTATGCTGCACAGCAAGATAAAGATCCCTGCCGATCTTCATCCGGCTGTTATCTCCCGCCTTAAAATTCTCGCAAAAATGGATATTTCGGAAAGAAGAAGATCGCAGGATGGTCGTATTACAGTTAAAGCAGGGACACGTATCGTTGATATGAGGGTTTCATCTCTCCCGACTGTAAACGGCGAAAAAATTGTCATGCGTATTCTGGATAAGAGCGCCGCTATAAAAAGTCTGAATGATCTTGGCGTGTTACAGGATGATCTTAAAAAAATTAATGTGATGAGCAAGAAGCCTCAAGGGGTTATTATAGCCACCGGTCCTACCGGTAGCGGTAAAACTACCATGCTTTATTCGCTTCTCTCCTCCATGATGAACGCGTCACGCAATTTTGAAACTATTGAAGAGCCGGTTGAATATTTTCTTGAAGAGGCAAATCAGGTTTCGATCCATGAAAAGATCGGGCTGACCTTTGCACAGGTTCTCCGCTCTACGCTGCGTCAGGACCCTGACGTAATTCTGGTTGGCGAGATAAGAGATCATGATACTGCAGATGTCGCCTTTAAAGCTGCTTTGACCGGACACATGGTGCTTTCCACACTGCATACAAATTCGGCTGTAGGGTCAGTAACCCGTTTGATAGATATGGGGATAAAACCTTATATCATTGCTTCTGCGCTTGAGGGGATAGTTGCCCAGAGGTTGGTGAGGAAAATCTGTAAAAACTGTGCAACGCTCGTTCCACCTGATAAGGATATGCTGGAAATACTTAGAGTGCCAGCCGGATTCTTTACCGGTGGCGTTTATGTCGGGAGCGGTTGTAACGTCTGTAACAAGAGCGGTTATCACGGCAGAATAGGTGTTTATGAAGTCTTTATTATGAACGAGGATTTCAGGCAGGTTATCGGTAGTGGCTATAAAGAGTCGGAAGTCCTTGAACTGGCTCGTTCAAGTGGTATGCGGACACTGCTTGAGGACGCACTTGAGAAAGTACGGCTTGGCTGGACTACCCTTGATGAGGTGTTACGGGTGATCGGGCCGAATATTTCGCTTGAAAGACCCTGTATGCACTGTGGTCGGTCAGTCGAAGCGAAATATGTGTTTTGCCCCTACTGCGGAAAAGTCAGGGCAAATCGCTGTGTAAGTTGCCACCTCCCCATGGATGCAGATTGGCTGCATTGTCCTTTCTGTGGTGAGGCAAAGAAGTAGAAAATATCTGGAGGCAGTTTTATGGTTGATGGCGAAGAGGGGGCGATTACAGTCGTTCTGGTAGATGACGAGGAAAATATTCTTCGAGCGATACAGCGTCTGCTAATGGATGAAGATTTTGAGATTGAAACCGCAACGTCGGGTGAAGCTGCTCTTGAAAAGATCAAAACTCTTCAGAATGTCGGCCTGATAATTTCTGATCAACGTATGCCCGGTATGAACGGCGCGGAGTTTCTTGGGAGATCACAGGAGTTTGCTCCAAATGCACAGCGCATTCTGCTGACAGGTTACTCTGACATAAATGCTACAATAGAGGCTATTAACAAGGGGGGGGCAAGCAGGTATCTCTCAAAACCGTGGGATGATGAAGAGCTTATCGGAGTTGTACGTGACGCAATTCTTCTATACATGGAGAGTCAAGAACGCAATCGCTTGAATGCAATCATTGCAAAGCAGAAGGAAGAGCTTGAAGCTTGGAATGACAGTCTGAAAAAACGGCTGCTGCAGACAACTGCGACAATCAGGGAACAGAGCCAGGCTATCAAAGAGCTTGATAAATCACCTGCTGATATTATATGCAGAACTTTTGATAAAATTTTCGAAATAATGGGTGACCGTTTCGCTGTTCATGCCCGTTCAGTCAGTACAATGGTGGCAGATGTAGCGCGCAGGTCAGGTCTTTCTGCGGAGATGATTACGACTTTAAGTCTGGCTGCTCTGCTACACGACTTAGGTAAGTTCGGGCAGCAGTCGGTAATGCAGTTGAAACGAACGGACGAAATGTCGGGGAGTGAGCTGAATGATTACTCGCAGCATCCGCAGCGTGCCGTTGATATGTTGAGTAATGTGCCGGAGTTGGAAGAGATTCTGCCGATGCTGCGAAGTCACCATGAGGCTTTTGACGGGAGCGGTTTTCCGGATAAACTTGCCGGAGAGGAGATACCGCTTGGAGCACGACTGATTGCTATTGCCGATTTTATTGAAAAGACAGCACGATCTGTTGAACAGAACCGTGCCGATTTTGCGATGATGAGTGCCGGCTATCGTGCCGGAACACTGCTTGATCCGCAGCTGGTGGCAAAATTCAGCCCGATTGTACGGACGCTCTATTATCAAGGCAAGAAGGGGAGTGCAGTTGGCGAAGTGGAGGTTGTCCCTTACGACCTGGTATCCGGCATGACTCTTTCGAGGGATGTTGAAACTGGCAGCGGTGTCCTTTTGATGCAGGCAGGCAGCGTGCTTGACACCTCTTCGGTTCTGCTTATAAAGAGTCATTATCGAAAAAGTCCCCCTGCACATGGAATATTTATTAAAGTTGTGGACGTGTAAGTTTCTAATATTTTTTTAGGTTAAAAGGGGGGGAGTAATGAACAGTAATATTCTGCTTGTAGATGATGAAGCAAATGTACTGAAGGCAATAAGACGTGCTCTTATAGATGAGCCGCTTGATATAATGCTCGCTGAAAGTGCCGAGGAAGCGCTCGAAAAAATGAAGAGGGGGCATTTCAAGGTTGTTGTTTCCGACGAGCGGATGCCTGCAATGCAGGGGTCGGAGTTTCTTGCGATTGTCAAGGATCTTCATCCGCATACCGTACGCATTCTGCTGACAGGTCATGCAACTCTGGAAGCGGCGATGAATGCAGTTAATAAGGGTGAAATTTACCGTTTTTTCTGTAAACCGTGGGACGATACAGATTTAAAGTTTGCCATACGTTCAGCAGTTGAAAAGTTTGATCTTGAGGCGGAAAATCGACGGCTTCTGGCTACAGTCAAAGATCAGGCTATGGAAATAAAGGTTCTTGAGAGGCGCTATCCAGGAATAAGTCGTGTTGAAAAAGATCAAAACGGGACGTTTCTCCTGCCGGATATTAATGAGAGTGAAATCGCCAATCTGATTCTTGAGTGCGAGCGGGAGGCAAAGGGGTAACCGGAGCTATCCACGGTTCTTTACACATTTAAAGCACTCATGTATTATCCCGACTGTGAAACGTATATTATCCCTCTACATAATCCGTGAAATCTCCTCGCTGTTTCTGCTTGGTATTGTCATTTTTACAGTTGTTCTGCTTATGGGACGCCTCCTTTCGCTTACGGATATGGTTGTTTCATACGGTGTCCCGCTTGCTGATGTAGGCAGAATGGTTCTTTACCTTATCCCTTCATTTCTTGTTATGACTATCCCTATGGCGTTTCTGCTTGCGGTACTTATGGCATTCGGACGGCTTTCAGCAGATAATGAAATAGTCGTTCTGAAAGCGAGTGGCATAAGCCTTTTTCAGATGCTCCCCCCTGTAATATTCTGCTCTCTTATAGCGATGCTCCTCTCTCTTGGCGCAAGTACAATCGCCGCTCCATGGGGGAACAGCTCTTTTAAAAAGCTTACACTTAAAGTTCTAACAGAGAATGTCAGCGCTACAATCCGCGAAAAAACGTTCTGGGCTGATATTCCTGGTATTGTCATGTATACTGATCGTTACGACGAAGAGAACCGGACTCTTAAAGGGGTTATTATTCACGATGGCAGGAACCCTTATCGTCAGATGACAATCTTTGCAAAGCAGGGTGTTATAAGCGCTGAACAGGGGAGTCAGTCACTGCTACTCTCGTTGCAGGATGGTTCTATCCATTCTGTTGCAGCTGCAGGTGCGTATAGATTGATAAATTTTGGCGAGTACAGCATGACGGTTGGGGATAAAGGGGGGAAACGCGATATATTGCGCGGTGAGTCGGATATGACAATGTCGGAACTCGAAAGCGTGATTGAAGATCCGTCAACAGTAGAGGCAAATAGACTTAAAAAACTTTCTGAGTATCACAGCCGTTTTACATTCCCTTTTGCTTCGATTGTCTTTGCGCTCCTAGCGGTTCCACTTGGAATACAAAATCGCCGTGCAGGTAAATCTGCAGGCTTTACGATCAGCATCTTGATTATACTCTCGTATTACATTCTCATGTCGGTTGTGAAAACAGTTGCAGAAAAAGGTGGTTTACCGGCTTTTATCGCACTCTGGATACCCAACCTGCTATTTTTATCAACAGGCTTGATCTTTTTACGGATGGCTTCCATGGAAAAGGTGATTCCACTCTTTCAGTGGGGAAAAATTCTCAATTTATTCAGAAAGTCACCATGATATGAAAGTTCTCGACCGCTATATCGCCATTAGATGGCTTAATATGCTTCTGCTCTGTCTTAGCGGTTTTGTGGGATTATATCTTGTCGTTGATCTTATTGAAAAAATCCCCCGTTTTCTACGTTCCGGTGGGGTTGCAGTTGATATCCTGGAATATTTCATCTGTAAATTTCCTGAAATGATCAGTCGCACTGCAATCTTCTCAACTCTAATGGCAACTCTTCTTACACTTGGAGCGCTCTCCCGTGATAGTGAAATTATCGCAATGCGTAGTTGCGGTATAAGTCTTTTCCGCCTATCTATGCCGATGCTGATTCTCGGCTTTATTGCGAGCATTGTACTCTTTGTTAACTCTGAGCTTGTTTTGCCGCACAGTTATGCACGAACAGAGATGATAGACAGGGTAAAGATTAAAAAGCATGGCGAGCGCGTGGCGTTCAAGCGGAACAATATATGGTTCCGTTCTGATAGCATGATACTGCAGGCAACTATGTTTGAGCCGAAAACAAAAACTCTGAGCGGCGTAGTTTTGTGGGATGTGGATAGCACCATGCACCCGGTCGGCAGAGTTGATGCTGATAATGCGGTTTACAGCAATGGGATGTGGCTGCTTAATTCGGTGAAACAGAAAAAATTCAATCCATCTGGCTTTACGGAAAAATCTTTAGAAACAATGCCTTTGGATTTGAAGCTTAAAGTTGAAGATCTGCGCCTGCTGGATAGTGACGCTGACAATATGAGTATCCGTACGCTGCGAGAGTATGCTGAAAATCTACGTCGTGGCGGTTATCAGGCATATCGTTATCTGACGTTGATGCACACTAAAATAGCCTCTCCCTTCGGAGCGCTTATTATGGTACTGCTCGGCATCCCTTTTGCCCTCCGAAACAGCCGCTCAGGTGGTATTGCCATGGGGATAGGTGTCGGTATCGGTCTTGGGTTCGCTTACTTTGTGGTTAATGCGCTGCTTCTCTCCTATGGCAGGAGCGGTGCTCTGCCGCCAATGGCAGCAGCCTGGGGGGCAAATATAATCTTTCTGCTGGGTGGAGTCTGGCTCTCTATGAGAGTTAGAGGGTGATATTGTCCTGTTTTACCGTAATATGACGTAGCTTATTTTGTATGCAGTTAAAGGAGTTATCAATGAAATCAGCATTATGCGGCATTGCTGTGCTTGTAATGATTCTAAGTTCAGGGATCTATGTCAATGCCGCTGAGCGTAAGAATCGTATAAAAAATGATGCCACTCCTGTAGCCGCTGAGCCGGTTACTATTCTCAGCATAATACCTGCCCAGGCTGAACCTGGTGCCAAGGTAACACTCTCAGGCAGCGGTTTTGGTGAGTCGGCAACGGCATTTATGGGAACACTCGAAATTAATACCGCTGTTACTGATGCAAAACAGGCTGTGTTCACCCTGCCATCACAAATGGAGGCGGGGCTATATGCTCTTTATCTTAAACGTGCCGATGGCACGGTTGGAAGATCCTATAATTTTACGGTACTCCCGCTGAGACCTGTATTGACTGCTCTGCAGCCTGCAAGCATAAGCTCGTGTGCCACCGGCAAGGAGCGTGAGGTGTTGGCTGCCGGTAGTAATTTCACTGACTCTTCAATGCTTTTTTTTAACGGATCGGCTCTCTCCTCCAGATTATCCTCATCTGATTCTATATATTTTTCAGTTCCGGAAGTCGCCGGCGGTCTGCATCAGGTTCAGGTTAAAAATGCTCCGGAAAACAGTTCTGTGCCATTGACTCTGGTCGTTGAAACGAGGCCGGAAATAGGTCAGGTTACTGTAGGAAATGAATATGTTAATTTTTACGAGCTTATAGTTACCGGAAGAAATTTCACTCAAAATTCTTCGGTATACGTCGACGGGGTTCAGGTTGGCGGTCGTGGCGGACAGGATATGGCTGATCGCGAAAAGCTCATCTACATTGACTGTACTAAGCTGATATATCAGAGGCATCCGTACTCTCCGGTGGAGAAGGATTTCAGGCTTCAGGTTGTTAACCCCGGAGGAGTTGGGAGTCAGGTTATCACAGTAACCGCCCCTTAGTTTTTTCAGACTGATTGACGGCTAAAAAGGGATTTGAATAATATGCAGATAAATAACAGATTTAATTCGTTATACACTCTCTGGTTGATAATACTTATCTTTTCAACTCTATCCAGAACCATTCTGCTTCTGGTTTCGCTTCCGCAGATCGGTTTTGATCCTGTTCTGATTGCTAAAATTTACGCAGTCGGACTGTTTTTTGACTTTGTAACTTTTTCATACTTTGTCATTCCATTCGTATTAGCAGCCGTTATTCTGCCTGACAAAATATTCAACAGCTCGTTTTTCAAATACTCCTCCTATGGACTCTGCTTCATATTGACTTATCTGATGCTGTTCAATGTTGTTGCCGAATACACATTCTTTGAAGAGTTTGCAACACGGTTTAACTTTATTGCAATTGACTATCTGATATATACCACCGAAGTTGTCAGCAATATTACAGAATCCTATCCGGTTTACTGGATACTAGCAGGTCTGTTTGCCCTTAATATTTTTGTATTTATTGCTGCCCGAAACCATCTCTCCCCCTCATTCTCCTATAACTCGACTTTTGTCAAAAGGCTTAAGGTCGGTGTCCCGATCCTGCTGATTCCGTTGGCGTCATTTGCTGCTGTAGATCTATCAATGACACAGATATCTCCTAATAATTATGCAGATGAACTTGCTGGTAACGGCATCTACTGCCTCTTTGCAGCTTTCAGAAACAACGAGCTTGATTTTAACAAATTTTACGTTAACAGGGACGATAAGAGTGTAATGGCACGTCTTAAGGCTTTGGTGCAGGAGAAAAACAGCAGTTTTGTAAATGATGATTCCAAAACATTCACAAGGGTCATAAAATCAAACGGAGCAGAAAAGCATCTGAACGTAATTATGGTTATTGAAGAGAGTCTGAGCGCTGCTTTCCTCTCTCTGGGATTAACCCCTAATATTGATGATCTGGCAAAAAAATCTCTGAATTTTACACATCTTTATGCAACAGGAACACGGACGGTACGTGGGCTTGAAGCTCTTACGCTCTCTATGCCGCCGCTGCCAGGCACATCTATTGTCAAGCGTCCCAACAACGAGAACTTTGCCTCCTGGGGTTCTGTTATGAAGAAGAAGGGTTATGACAACAAGTTTATCTATGCCGGACATGGCTATTTTGACAACATGAACTATTTTTACGCAAACAACGGTTTTGCAACTATAGACAGGACAAATTTTACCGATGGTGAAGTGACTTTTACGAATGCCTGGGGGGTCTGCGACGAGGATCTTTTTTTAAAGACTATCAAGGAGGCTGACCGCTCAGAGGCTGCCAAAAAACCATTTTTCAGCGTTGTTATGACTACATCAAATCACCGTCCCTATACCTATCCTGAGGGGAAGATAGATATACCTTCACATACCAGTCGGGCAGGCGGAGTTAAATATGCGGATTACGCAATAGGACGGTTTCTGGAGGAGGCAAAAAAGAAGCCATGGTTTGATAATACAATTTTTATAATTGTCGCTGATCACTGTGCAGGGAGTGCAGCCAAGCTCGCGCTGCCGGTAAAGAATTATGAAATACCGCTTCTTGTTTATGCACCGGCTCTTATCAAACCGCAGGTTGTCGACAGGATGATGAGTCAGATCGACGTTGCACCGACAATACTTGGATTACTCAATTTCAGTTATACCAGTTCGTTTATCGGGAAGGATGTTATGACAAGTGGCGATTGGACTGAAAGGGCGTTCATATCAACCTATCAGAAACTCGGCTACATACAAAATGACAAACTTCTAGTTCTGGGACCGCAGAAACGTGCAGATTACTACAGTTTTGAAAGAGTTCTTGGTATGACAACTGTGATAAAACCGGATGAGGGTCTGCTGTTTGATGCTCTTGCGTATATTCAGGGGACAAACTATATCTACAAAAACCGGATGAACCGGCTGAAAAACTGATTTTCAGCGTTTCCCCCACAAGCTTAGAAGGGCAGGCAGAAATATGAGGAAGGCTGCCACACTCGCGATCATTCCGAGTGACATGACCGCACCTATGCCGAATACCCCCCTGTGATGCGCCACCATAAGCGCTCCAAAACTGAACAGTATCGTGACTGCATTTAAGAACACACCGACGCCTGAACTGCTGGCAACAACCTCTGCCGGAGTTTCACACCCGTTTCGGTAGCGATTCAGTATATAAATGGCTGAATCGATCCCGACTCCTAGAATAAGCGGCAGTACAATGATGTTTGCAGAGTTGAAACTCACTCCGATCAGTCGCATACCGCCGATCATAAACAGAAGACCCGCAGCCAGCGGAACTGTTCCAAGCAGAGCGTATCTTATGCTCCTGAAATTTATGAGGAGTAGAGCCGCAATTCCGGCAAAGGCATAGATGAAAGCTTTAAGATAGGCGTTTCTCAGGATGGAGAGTGACTCATAAACCATTACAGGTTCGCCTGTTGCGTCAGGAACGACTGATTTTACCTGAGTTACAAAATCGCGCAGCGGCTCTATTTCAAAAATTTCCCTTTTTGGGGCAATCTGCAGCAGAAGCTTTCCGCTTTTACCAATAAAGCGTTTAGTCAGCTCATCAGGAATGTCATTATCAGAAATATACCCCCCTCCAAAACTCCCCTTCAACAGCTTCAGCTTCTCAGGCAGTTCTGCAAACATTTTGTTCTGAAACTCTCTCAACATTCCCAGGGCGTTTCGATCTTTCTCTCTTTCCAGATTTTTAAAAAACCTGTCCAGAGTCAGGTTGAAAGATGATATTTGTTCAGCTTCAGGTGAATTTTCCGTAATCAGCAACTCCTTCAGTTTAACTACTCTGTTATGAAAGTTCTCGAAAACAGCAGGCAGCGTCATAACCTGAATATTTTCTTCATATTCAACAGGATTGATGTTTTCCATTATCCTTTTGAGGAGTGCCAATTCTGAAAGTTTCTCTTTCTGTTGCTCCGGTGAGAATGAGAGCAGGCTTGTGACGTGGTCAACCGCCGGAAGTTCTTCAACTCTTCTGCTTAAATTTGCCAGATCATCTCTGTCTCTGGCAGTTGCAACTGCAAAGTAGCCGGCGTTTTCCCTGCTCCGCATCAGTTTGTAGGCATACTCTACAGATTCAAGTCCCTTCGCCTGGAGATTCATCAAATTGTAGTCAAAACGCATGGTCAGGGTTGGGTATAAACAGGCAGTTGATAAAATTACGGTTACGGCTATTACGCTTCGTGGGTTAGCATGAATACTTTTAAAAAGCGGGGAACCATTAATCACTCCGGCTTGACTGGCAGGAGAGCTGATGGAGCTTTTTCTGAAACGCTGAAGAAGCAGCAGCATCGATGGAAGCAGTGTAAAAGTTGTAATTACACAGATAAAAATACCGCCAGCTGCAATTATGCCCAGTTCGGCAATCCCTTTGAAATCTGTCAGAACAAAAGTGAGAAAGGCGAGTGAAGTTGTTGACGCAGCCATAATTACTGAACGCAAGTTTCCGGAGATCGAAATCCGGATAGCATCCCGATGGGGTGAGCCGGTTTTCAGCTCCTCCTGATAGCGGAGTACAAACTGGATTCCGTATTCGATTCCAAGACCTATAAGCATAATTGCAAAGACCATTGAAAGTATATTCAGGTGACCGATAGTTACAGTCGCAAAACCGAAGGAGAGGCAGATTCCGACAACCAGTGAAACCATTGCTGCAATTACGTTAAGAGTACCGCGAAAAGCAGCCAGCAGAAGTATTACTGTTAGCGAGAGTGAGAGTACTGTTGCTATAGTCAGGTCGCTCTGACTCGTCTTCATCTCTTCATATTCCAGTACAGGCACGCCGGTCAGTCCACCTGTAACTCCTTTGAACTCCGGCTTGGCGAGAATCTCATTCAGAGCTGCCCGTGCGGTTATAATAGAATTTTCAGAAGCGACAAAACTCCCCTCCACTTTAACCGGCAGCAGCGTAATTACCTGCTGTTTACCGGAACTCTCAAGCATTGAAGGTTCTTTACCGGAGCCTTTAAGGAAGGAGTCAATTGATACGCCCCCACCTTTACCGTCAAAACTGTTAAAACCTCTATCCAGGGTTGAGAGCATAAAAGTCAGGCTTGCAAATGCAGCTGGGTCTCTTGATTCAAGATAAGCATCTATCTGACTGGTCAGGCTCGTGAAAAGAGTTTGAATTGATGGTGCTGCCGCAAGATCTTTCAAGACGGGCGCAGCCATACTTAAAGTCTGCCGCAGGTTTTTAATCTCATCCAGCGGCATGAAGAGAAGTCCGTTTTTACGGAAAAAAGGTAGACCGCCTGGGTAGAAAACCTCTCTAAAGACGTTTTTTTTCATCTGCAAAGATTTGTATAGCGCATCTGCAGCGCGGGATGTTTTTACTGCATCATCAGATTCAATGACCGCAACTATCTCCTCCTGATCACCAAACTCGGCGCGGTAGGCACGATAATCCTTCTGAAAAGAGGCGTTCTTCGGCATCAGATCATCTCTGCCAGTCAGAAATTGCATATTCTTTACTGTGTAAATGAGAGAGATAGCTGAAAATAAGATTGCGATAAAGACAATCATGCGTGGATATTGAGATATAAAACCGAACAGGCGGTTATGCGGCTTAGACACGGCAACTCCTTATGTTAAAAGCCTGAATTGAATAGCACCGGAACAACTTAAAAGTCAATCCGACTGGTGAGTGTTCGAGGTTAAATTCTATTGCCTTGAAAGTAAAATATGTGATAACGTGCCGCCGTTCGTGAACCACGGAGCTCACTAAGCCCGTGGTTTTTTATTTCAAATCGGGGAGTATCAAGAAATGATTGCAGCATCAAACATAACCCTTTCCTATGGAAAACGGGTCCTTTTTAAAGATGTAAACATAAAGTTCACACCGGGCAACTGTTATGGTCTTATAGGCGCTAACGGTGCCGGTAAATCCACCTTTCTCAAAATTCTTGCCGGTGAGATTGAAGCTGATAAAGGCGAAATAGTTGTCGGAGCCAGAGAGCGGATTGCCGTTCTTCGTCAGGATCAGTTTGCGTTTGACGAAGAGACTGTCTTCAATACCGTCATAATGGGATATAAACGGTTGTACGATGTTATGGTAGAGCGTGAGGCAATTTACGCTAAAGCAGAGTTCACCGAAGAAGATGGCGTAAGATCAGCCGAACTTGAAGGCGATTTTGCGGAGATGAACGGCTATGAAGCGGAATCGGAAGCAGCTGTACTGCTAAACGGACTTGGAATTCCCGAAGAACTCCGCACTAAACAGATGAAAGAGCTGGAAGCAGGCGATAAAGTACGCGTACTGCTGGCGCAGGCACTATTCGGCAGCCCCGATGTACTACTGCTTGACGAACCTACCAACAATCTCGACCTGAAATCAATCAACTGGCTGGAAGAGTTTCTCTTCCGCTTTCCCAATACAGTTATAGTAGTTTCCCATGACCGTCACTTTCTGAATCAGGTCTGCACACACACCGCTGATATCGACTTCGGGCGTATCCAGATTTACGTCGGTAACTACGATTTCTGGTACCATGCCGCTCAGCTGAACTTAAAGCAGAAGCAGAACGAAAACCGCAAAGTATCTGAAAAAGCTGAAGAACTTAAAGCATTTATTCAGCGTTTCAGCTCCAATGCCTCAAAGGCGAAGCAAGCGACATCCCGTAAAAAACTTCTCGATAAACTTACCATAGAAGATATGCCGGTTTCATCCCGTAAGTATCCGCACGTAGTTTTCAAGCCGGAGCGTCCATGCGGCGATATAATTCTGGAAATAAAGGGGCTGAAAAAGGAAATTGACGGTGTGAAAGTCCTCGACAATCTTGATTTGATTGTACGCAAGGGTGATAAAATCGCCTTTGTCGGAGCGAACTCACTTGCCAGAACAACTCTATTCCAGATTCTTGCAGGGGAGATGCAGCCTGACTCCGGCAGTTTCCGTTGGGGTGTTACAATCACAAGCGCCTATTTCCCAAAAGAGAACAGCCAGTATTTTGAAAAGGAGATGACTCTGATCGACTGGTTGGGGCAGTACTCCCCGCCGACTGAAGGTGAAACTTTTGCTCGCGGATTTCTAGGGAGAATGCTCTTTTCCGGTGAAGAAGCGATGAAAAAGACAACAGTTCTCTCCGGTGGTGAAAAAGTCAGGTGTATGCTGTCGCGCATGATGCTTACCGCCGCTAATGTGATTATCCTTGACGAGCCTACCAATCACCTCGATCTCGAATCTATCACCGCACTGAATGATGGTTTGATAGCATACAACGAAGTTATCCTCTTTGCCTCACATGATCATGAATTTGTATCCACAGTTGCAAACAGGATAATCGAATTTACCCCCGGCGGCATAATTGATCGTACGATCTGCTTTGAAGAGTACCTTGAGAGTGAAGACGTAAACCGTGAGCGTGATGAGTTGTATCACGGTCATGCAGAACTTACACTGTAGCTGATAATCTGATCTAACGTGTTGAAATGAGATCGGATTCAACCCTCGTAATAAACTGGTTCAAGCCGGATATTGAAGATGAACGGTGGGAGTTTTTCAATCACCCTGCAAAGCAGGAGTGGTATCTGAATTACTCTGTCACTTGGGAGCAGATTGTTTCATGTTTTAAGAGTGGAACTCTGTGTAAATATCCCCGCTCCTCTAAAATCGGCGAAATTCCTGTTGCCCTTTCTTACCACAGTTATGAAGAGTATCAGACATGGCTTGCAAAAGCGAAGCGTGGTTACAGGAAAAGTTATTCAAAAATGGAAGATGCACTGCAGGCTGCCGGAGAACTTAATCTTCCGGCTCCAATTATTCTGGTTCACAACGGAGACGCTATTCTTTTCTCCGGTTACAGACGGCTCTGTCTGGCGTGGAACTACGGCATGATTCCTTATGTATGGTTGGTTGAGATTTAGAAAACAGGGAGTTTTCAGAAGATGGTCCAATTATCAGGCATATCAAAACAACACGGTTCGCAGATACTTTTTCGTGACGCCTCCTGTCAGATTCTTCCGGGAACTCATACCGGTCTGGTTGGTCCTAACGGAGCGGGTAAAACCACAATATTCCGCATTATTGCCGGTCAGGAAGAGCCGGATGCAGGTGAAGTTATCCTCCCCAAAAAAACCACAATAGGCTACTTCTCTCAGGATGTTGGCGAAATGTCCGGCAGGAGCGCTCTTGAAGAGGTTATGGCAACCTGCGGACCGACAGTCCGTCTGGCAGCCGAAATGAAAGAGATGGAAGCGGCGATGTGCGAACCTCAGTCAGATGATGAAATGGCGGCGCTGCTTGAGCGGTATGGAACGGCAGTTGAAGAGTTTGAACACATGGAAGGTTATGATCTCGATTCGCGTGCCCAGGCAGTACTGACCGGATTGGGGATAGGTCCAGACCGTTACAATCATCCCGTTGAATCATTCAGCGGCGGGTGGAAGATGCGTATTGCGCTCGCAAGTATTCTCACACTCAAGCCTGATGTGCTTCTGCTTGACGAGCCGACCAACCATCTGGATGTTGAATCAATCATCTGGCTGGAAGAGTGGTTGTCCAGTGAGTTTAAAGGTTCTCTGCTTATGACGAGCCATGACCGTGATTTTATGAACAGGGTTGTTACCAGAGTAATTGAAGTGGCAAATGCCACGGTAACCACTTATGGCGGCAATTATGATTTTTACGAACGTGAGCGTGAAATAAGACTGGAACAGTTGATCGCATCACAAAAGCGTCAACAGGATATGCTTGCCAAAGAAGAGGAATTCATCGCCCGTTTTGCCGCGAGGGCATCTCATGCCGCACAGGTACAGTCGCGTGTTAAAAAGATTGAAAAGATTGAGCGGATCGAGATTCCGCCTGAAGAGCGCACAGTCCGTTTTGATTTTGCCGAACCGCCCCGCAGCGGTGATGACGTTGCCGCCTTTGAAGGGCTTGGCAAAATATGGATTACCCCTGACGGTACGGAAAAACCTGTTTTTCATGGCGTAACCGGAATGGTTAAACGCCTTAATAAAATTGCCGTAGTCGGTGTGAATGGCGCCGGTAAATCTACTTTTCTCAAAATAATGGCGGGGCAGACCGAAGCAACCGCCGGGAGCATGACTATAGGCGCAAATGTCGAGATAGGTTACTTTAGCCAGCACGCTATGGAACTGCTTGAACCGAAGAAAACAATATTTGAAACTTTGCAGGATAGTATGCCGACCGCAACGATAGGGCAGATAAGAAATCTGCTCGGTGCGTTCCTCTTTTCCGGTGATGCCGTCGATAAGCGAATTGAGAATCTATCCGGCGGTGAGAAGAGCAGGGTGGTTCTAGCTACAATTCTTGCCCGTCCGGTAAACTTCCTGATCCTTGACGAGCCAACCAACCATCTTGATATCCGATCACGGGATATGCTTCTGGAGACACTCAAAAACTTTGGTGGAACGATCATACTCGTAAGCCACGATCGACATTTTCTCCGCCTGCTTGTAGATCGAGTGTTTGAAGTTGATCATGGTGAAATGCGGGTTTATGAAGGCAACTATGATTATTACCTGTCAAAGGTGCATGGTATTCATTGAAAAATTTCAGCAACAATAACCGTGCGGACCGAATGTCATGATCCGCCTTACGTAAAAACTCCAACGCAAATTCATTCTAAGCGTGTTTATATACGCCCCCCGTAGAAGTGCGCTTCCGTCACCAATGGTTAGTTATATAATTCCACATTTTTGTATATGGCGCAGGATTATATACAATCGTATCGCTCTATAACTATTATTTCCAGGTTGGTCAAGACCCGGTTAACACCAAAAAATCAAGTTTGCTTTTCAGTTTTAAGGGGTAAAGAATTATTAAAATCTTTGACAAAAGCAGCACTACAGTTTACTTTGCGTGAAAAAAAATCAATAACTTTTGTTTTTGTGCGTAGGAGCGGCATTCTGCCGCGAATATCCAAATATTCGGCAAAAAACAGAACCAGGGCGGGTTTAGAACCCGCCCCTACGAGGTTATAAACATGAAAAAAATGTTCTCAATTGTTATTGCACTCTCCATTTTCTATTCCTCATTCTCAGCTGCCTTTGCCGCTTCAACCGTTCAGCTCCCTCAGACCGGGCAAACTGCCTGCACCGATACAGCAGGCACGGTCATACCATGCACTGACACAGGTCAGGATGGCGAAACAAAAGCCGGAGTTGCCTGGCCCGATCCGCGATTTACTGATAACAGCAACGGTACAGTAACCGATAACCTGACAGGGTTAATATGGCTTAAAAATGCAAATTGCACCGATACCGCAGGTGGCATAGCAAAGAGCAGCGGTTACCTCACGTGGAATAACGCCATAACCTGGAGCAGTGCTCTTGCAACAGGCACATGCGGCTTGACCGACAGCAGCAGAGCCGGACAGTGGCGGTTGCCAAACCGCAAGGAACTGCAGAGCCTTGTAGATCGCTCTCAAGCTAACCCCGCACTCCCTGCCGGTCATCCTTTCAGCGGCGTTCAGTCTGACTACTATTGGTCGTCTACCAGCGACGCGTACGATAGTACCTTCGCCTGTTTCGTCAATATGAACAATGGCCTCGTGAGCAACTACTATAAGTCATATAACTACTATGTCTGGCCCGTTCGGAGTGGACAGTAGGTTATTTGGTTCTTTGATTATTTGTATATTACCGGGGGGCGATAGCCCCCCGGCGATGGGGAAAACATGGTGTGTAGGGGCACGGCGCGCCGTGCCCCTACTGTGAATTGGAAATTATGACCTACAATAGTGACATCCACCATCGCCGTTCTGTCCGGTTGCCGGAATACGATTATGCCGCAGCCGGAGCATATTTTGTCACGGTATGCGTACATGAACGTGAATGTCAATTTGGCGAGATTGTTGATGGTGTGATGATGTTGAATCATGCGGGGCATATTGTGGAGGCGGAATGGATCAAAAGCGGTGAATTACGGTCGGAAATCGTAATCGGTGAATATGTGGTAATGCCGAATCATTTCCATGGGATTGTGAATTTAAATGTTACGGGCACGGCGAGCCGTGCCCCAACGATTGAACGATTCGGGAAACCGGTTATCGGATCGTTGCCAACGATTGTACGGTCATTCAAATCTGCCGTTACCAAACGCATCAACATTCATCGTGCCACCCCCGGTTGTCCCGTATGGCAACGGAATTATTATGAACACGTTATTCGGGACGATGCGGATTATAAACGCATTGCCGAATACATCACCGACAACCCGCTCCGTTGGGTGGAGGACAGATTGCACCCGGATAAATTCACCATTGTGCCGACGATGTAGGGGCACGCATTGGCATTATATAGTAAGCATCCCCCACCAAAGGTGGGGGCATTAAAATTCGTGACCCGCTCAAAGCGGTTTGTTTAAAAGATTATCTGACCACTGCTGGTGGTCATCCTTCGGCCAAAAGTGTCAGTTGGTCTAACCG
>JAQUHA010000001.1 GCA_028683855.1 Desulfuromonadaceae bacterium | reverse complement strand
ACCGAAAACCTGAGAAATCCCGATAAAAATCCAGAAAGCAGAAACTAAGCCGAGATGGTCAAGTTCAACTTGACTTTATGTGGTGGCTCCGCTGCGCTACGCACCACATAAACTCTTAACTTGTTATAAACTCCTGACCTATACCGTTCGAGAGAACCATTGATGGTGGAGGTTGTATTTCGCTGTTTGGTATTCTGATTACTTCCGAAACGGAGTCAACTATAAAACCGGTAAGAGTTCCACAGACATCCATTATTATAATGCGCGTCTGAATCCCCCCTTCGCTCTCCATCAGACCAAAACGGCGACGCATGGAGATAATCGGGATAACCTTACCGCGCAGATTTATTATACCTTCAACGTGCTGGGGGACATTCGGCATTTTTGTGATTGTCGGCATACGGATAATCTCGCGCACCTTGAGAACTTCAACTCCGTACTCTTCATCGGCAAGCATGAAACTGACAAGCTGTATAAGTTCGCTGCTTTTTGCTGAATCTTCCAATTTCATTACTGCATTTGTTGACATAAATTCCTCCGCAACACATTTTTTTATCTGTCGCTTCTGTTTTTAATCATTTACAGGTTTTATTATCATTCAGATATTTTCCCAGTGCTAACTTAAAAGCAGCCGACTCATCTTTTACATTTTGCGCCCAGATTGCAGGCTCAGGCTTAACCCCTTCACGACATATATCCTGAATCTTCCTGGCAACTTCCGCCAAACGTCTGCCGCCGATGTTGGAGGCAACACCCTTCAGTGAATGGGCACATTCAAGAATGTTATGAATATCACCTTCTGCGAGTTTTGCTATAAGGAGTTCACCCATATTTCCATAACTGTCTAGGTACATTTCAATCAGCTCACGGTACATCTCCAAATCGTTATCAAGATTTTCCATAATCGTTTTGTCATCAAGCACCGGCAAAGCGTCTGTTTCAGATTCTGAGATTTCAAGATTTACTGATATCTTCTGCTGCTTACCGATACGCCCGAGAGCCTCAACCAGCTTGTTTTTTGCGACCGGCTTTGCCAGATAGCCGTTCATACCAACGCTAACGCATTTTTCCTGAATAGCCTTTAGTGAGTAGGATGTCAAAGCTACTACTGGGATAGATCCCCCCGCAACCCTCTCCCGCTCTCTTATAAGACGGGTTGCGTCAAAACCATCCATAACAGGCATAAGAATATCCATCAAGATAAGGTCGAACTCTCCATGTTCAAATTCATCCACTGCTTCTCTGCCGTTACTTACGATTACTGCCTGACAGCCAATGCTTTCAAGGAGGTGTTTCAGGGTAGTCTGCTCAAGGAGGTTGTCTTCTGCTACAAGGACTTTAAAGGAGTTGAGCTGAGCAGCGTCTGCGTTCAACTCACCCTTGACCTTGTCAGGGGGCTGTTCTCCCAGTGGCAACAGCGGTATGGTGCAGGTAACTGTACGACCTGTCCCGCGCTCGGTACGGACAAGAAGAGTCCCTTTCATCTGCTCTATCAGCAGAGATGCCAGTCCAAGACCGGTTGCCGCCTCTGGAACGTCGCATGAGGTTGCCAGATAGTCGCGTATACTCTGATAGTTGTCAGATAGAATGCCGCTCTGCTTCACCTGAATATTAAGCTGGATAGTCATTCTTGAGGGGGTATGCTCTTTTATTGAGAGCTGAACAGACACCCCGCTTTCACCAAAAGAGGTGCTACCACCTATCAAGGCTTTTAAGGCGTATCTAAGTCGTTTTGTATCGCCGCTGAAGTTCTCCGGCAGATAATCCGGAATTATCAGGTTTTCTGTAGATGCAACAGTTTTAAGCAGCTCCCTGAGAGAGAAAACCTCCCGCTTCAGATTGGTGTCACCCCCCTTGAAAATCATCTGATAAAGTTCATCTGTCTGCACGGATGCCGGAAGTAGCCTGAAGCTGTCATGCGCTGCCTGGAGTTCAGTCAGGAGGCGAAGTTTTTCGTTCTGCACAACCGTAATGTCGTGAAGAGTAAGAAGCACCCCTGAAACGATATCTTCATTTATAAAAGGTACGGATATAACCCTGTATACCCGTGTCGTCAGATCGATTAACCTCCCCTGCAATATCCCGCTCCAGTCAGAACATGACTGCACCGCCATCTCCATCTCAACCGGATAGGTCAATGCGTGAGGCGCAAAGAATCTGGCGGAAACCTTGTCAAACTGATACGTCGATTCAAGTTTTAAGTCCATAATCCTTGCCGCTTCACGGTTCAGAGCGGTAATAACCCCTTCTGAATCTATGAATATATGAGAAAACGGAGACTGCATAAGAATTTCTGATCTGTTTTTACTCTGCTGATGTTTCAAAACCTCCCATCTCAAAGCATTCGCGACGTGACTGCAGCTATCAAAGGCAGCTGAAAAGGATTCCGCGGAACAGTTCGGCTCAAGTAGTGAACAGGCCCCGAGCGTCACCGCAGATTTCAGAGTTTCAGTATTCTCTTCTGCAATCAGGACAAGCGGGATGAGTGCATGAATTTCCCGTATCTCTGCCGCTGCGGCAACGCCATCATACATTCCCGGCTTATGGCAGACAAAAAGCATCTCTACAGTTGTAGTTGAGGGGAGTGCCAGCAACTCTTCAACTGTTTCAACAATCAGCAGGTAGCTGCTTTTTTTCAGTAGCAGCTGTACTACAGGGTCGCAGAACTCTTTTGTCCCGCCAGACAGGAGCAGTATCCTGAAATTTTCTGATTCTTCCATAACTCCCCCTTAAAACAGCTCAATAGCGGCTAATCCGCTATCTTTTGAATGTTTTGATCCTGTAGCCATATCATGCACGCGTCGCTGGTCCTCCATGACATACCGGTCGAAGACACTCTCTATTTCAAACAGCTTTGCTTTTATAACTGCACTTTCATAACTGCCTGAAGCTATAACGGCACTTATCCCGCTGATATTTGCCGAGAGAGTTTCCATGATTTCTATTACACGTTCAATCTTCTGTCTTCCGATATCCTGAAACTGGATACTCCCCATGGCATCCATTACCATCGATTCTATGTTCTCACCACGATTGCGGAGAGAGCCGACTGTTGAAATTACCAGGCCCTGAAGGTGACTCATCGTGGAGCCGAGTGAGAGCAGCTGTGTTCTGAATGAATCGAGCCGTCTGCTTTCCGCCTGCATCTCTTCAACAGCAAGTTTGTCCGAAAACTCACGGTTTATAAGATCCCCCATCTCCTTCATCCCTTTTCCAATTCTGGTTGCAGTTTCATCAACTGTTGTGGAGAGACGACGCACTTCATCGGCAACCACTGCAAAACCACGCCCTGAGTCACCCGCTCTGGCTGCCTCAATTGCGGCATTAAGAGCCAAAAGATTGGTCTGGTCGCTGATGTCACGTATATGCGTTACCAGCTCTTCCAACTGTTCGACGCTGTTAACTATCGAAAGAACCCGCTCTCTTTCACTGTTCAACTCAGCTTCACGCCCCTGAAGACGACTCTCTATTTCTGATATCATACTCGCGTTAGACTGCATAAGTTCGTTCGAGCGATCGAGAGTGGCAGAGGTTGCGTTGACAAATGAATCGGTCTCCTGAACAAGCCCTGTTACGTTTCCGTCTATGGACTGCAGCATAATAACAAGCCCTTCGGCAGCCTTACAGGTGTCACTAACTATGCTTTCCAGATGACTACGGTTCAGCACTACAGTTTTATCAAGAGTTTTGCTGCAGTCAGAAATTATATCAGAAAATCCGGCGGCTGCTCTGGAGTTTGCACCTGTGAGCTTTTCGCAGAGCGGCTCTATGTTCTCGACGAGCTGACCCAGCGCAGCCGAAGCAATCCAGAATAGAGCCGTTGCAATAGTTGCAGAAATAACTGAGAGAGAGAGTAT
Organism: Desulfuromonadaceae bacterium; assembly: GCA_028683855.1. GTDB lineage: Bacteria > Desulfobacterota > Desulfuromonadia > Geobacterales > Pseudopelobacteraceae > JACRCG01. The sequence continues at coordinate 279,944 of JAQUHA010000001.1, read as the reverse complement.
AGCCAGCGTAAAGGAGCTGCCAAGGATCATCCAGGCTGCGGCAAACGTAAGAATAAACGAGGATATCCATACAATCGGAATGGTCATTAACCTGTTATTTGCCAGCCAGAGAGGGAGTGCGGGAATATTTTCCGGTTTTGAGGGCATATTTCTAAGCTCCGGGGAGAAGTTTTTTTAGTACCGCTACAAGCTCCTCCGGCTTAACCGGTTTAACAAGCCAACCGGTCGCGCCGACGGCTCTCGCCTCGTTCCGCTTCTCCTGCTGTGATTCAGTGGTCATCATAAGCGCCGGCATGAATCGAAAGAGCGGATTTTTTTTAACCTCCTTGATAAGCGTAATGCCGTCCATTCCAGGCATATTCAGATCGGTTATGAGTATATTAGGTTTTAATGTAGTCAGTTTTTTGAGGGCTGCATCCCCTCCGGTTGCCGTTTCTACTGCATAGCCCGATTTTTCCAGAATGGCTTTCATGCTCATAAGCAGAGTAGTTGAATCGTCAACCAACAGTACCGTCTTCATTTTTTCCTTCCTCCATTTTATTTATTTTCAATTCAGGCTCAGGTTTAAGGTGGTATCATTGCTGCCCACTTCAGGGGGTCTCCTCCGGCAATGGCAAAGCGGGGGGATTCTTCGTCATACATTTCCGCCAGAACGTATCTTGCGGCCATGCAGCAATCGGAGTTTCTGCAGAAATCAGCATCTGCAGCAGAGCTGTATGCAGATGTTCCATTCCGGAAAGATCAACTGAAATTCCAGGGTGTTCCCTCAAGAGCGACAAGAGTTCATCCCCCTCATCAGGTTCTGTGACTCCACGGATTGATATAAATGATTGCTTTTCAGAAGTTTCAAGGGTGATTGGCATTTTTAATAACCTCCTGCATATTCAGTATAAAGGTTATCGAACCGTCACCCAGAATTGTTGAACCATTATAGTACGGATGCTTCTGCAACATACCGGCAAGCGGTTTTACAACTACATCTGAAATATCCTGAAAAGAGTCAACGGCTATCGCCACTGCCTCTCCTTTAATTTTAACAACTACGGCGGAGAAACCTGGTTTAATAGATCTGTCGCCAGACATTTCGAGCTGCACCGACAACGAGTAAAGCGGCAGAAGTTCGCCACGCACCTCTAGTCCGGGGTAACCGTTAACCGTTGTCACTCTCGATTTATGAACATTTATCATACTTTCCATTACGTCATCAGCAGGTATGCCGTAGGTACAGCCGTTCTGACAGACAATAAGAATCTTCGAGATTGCCATACTCATCGGAAGCGTCAGTCGCATTCTGCTGCCAGATCCGGGGGTGCTGAACGCACGAACAGAACCGCCAAGCGAAGTGACCATATTCATAACGACATCCATTCCAACTCCGCGACCGGAGAGGTCTGTTACTACATCGTTTGTAGAAAATCCGGCAGCCATTATCAACTGTATAGCCTCTTCATCATTCATCGAAGCGGCGGAATCAGATGTGATTATCCCTTTTTCAACCGCTTTCATGCGAATGCGCTCAGGATCAATGCCGCGCCCGTCATCCTCAACTTCTACAACTATGTCTGATTTGTCCTGAAACGCACGGAGTGTGATAACCGCCTCTTCCGCTTTTCCGGCAGCGAGTCTTTCAGACGGAGTTTCAACTCCATGATCAAGGCTGTTTCGCACAAGATGGATAAGTGGATCACCCAGCATATCAATTACATCTTTATCGGCTTGGGTATCCTCCCCAGTCATAATAAGCCTGACTTTTTTATCCAGTTTTTTAGATATATCCCTTACAAGACGCGGAAAACGCTCGAATGCTCTGGCAACCGGCAGCATCCGCATCTGCATTGCAGTCTCCTGAAGTCCTGAAACGATATAGTTTATCGTTCCATGCTTCATATCGATCTCATCTGCAAGGTCTGGCGCTTTGTAGAAAGATGCAGCGCGCCTGACAAGATATGGGAGGCTGTTTTTGGCGATAATCATCTCGCCGACCAAATCCATAAGTGTGTTGATATGCTCCTGATCCACTCTTATGTAAGTGTTCTTTTTCCCGCCGGCATCAACTGCAGTCACCCCCTGTTCCTGTGATGAAGAGATCTGGAGATTTTCAGGCTTCTCCGGTGCAGTCTGAATTTTTGTCTCTTCTATAACAGGGGGAGATTCGGGTATAAAAAGCTGAGGGGTGAGGGCTAGAAGCGATATCTGGTCTTCAACGTAGCCGAATATCTCCCTTACAGTTTCGATATCAGCTGCGGCAACCGCCATAAATCTGAGATTGCAGACGAATGGATCGTAATCAAGGTCAAACTGCACTTCTAACACTTTTGAGACTTCAAGGAGCAAAAGCTCTTCTACTGTATGAACAAGACTGACAGGGTCATCACCAAAAAAGAACGAATCTGAAACCGGGGTGTAACAGAAGGCTGTAAAAGATTTATCGGCAGAGTCAAGCGCGGAGAGCAGAGATGCTTTACTGGCAGGTTCAAGCTGAAGAAGCCAGTCGCGCAGCTGCTCCTCAAGCGGATTTGAGACGACTGTTTCCGTGACTGTAGCTGCAACAGACGACTCTTGTTTCCCCTCGGCAATCTCTTTTTTTGATATCAAAGCAGAAAGCAAACCTGCGGATTCGTTATCTGCTGCAACCGGAAGTGCTCCGCTCTTTTCAATATGTTCGAGCCAGAGCCCAACCTGGTCAAGCACGGCTAGAAAGAGGTCTGTCAGTTCGGAGTCTATGTTAACTTTGCCATTTCTTATGAGATCCATCAAAGATTCGGCAGCATGAGTCAAGGTTGTAATTGAGAGATATTCAGGGAATATGCCTGATGTACCTTTTAAAGTGTGAAAAGAGCGAAATATGCCGTTTACAACATCCGGATCGTGTGAATGCTTCTCAAGATCAAGGAGTCCGCTTGCAGCCATTTCACAATGGTCACGCCCCTCAAGTACAAATTGTGTCGCAAGAGATGAGAGTTGCACAGATTTGCTCCCGTTCTGAATTTCAGCCAGACGGCTCGGAAAGATGGCAATATTTCACTTTTTTACTTTTTTGTATACTCATGAAAACCACTAGAGGTGCTTTTTTATCTCAAGAGATATTTCATTTCAAGAGAATTAAAACAGAGGTGAGTCTGGTTACTTGTAGAGTTGAAAATAAATTGGATTAGAGCCGCGAGAGAGGGGGGGAGTTAAGGTTAAGTGTCTACAGCAGTGTGCGGCTATCTGAAAATACCAATTTTATGTAGTAAGGCGGTCACGGTCAAATTCTCTTGTAGTTTTAAAATAAGTTGAAAAGGTGGAGAGAGCTGACTCGTTCAACTCTCTGAACATTATGCCAATGCCAGGCGGAAAACGCTCCCCCCATGGTTTTATCAGCTGAATAGATGCATCGAGAGAAAATCCGAAATTGAGAAAATCTACAGTAATCACACCACCATCGGTAAATTTTTCAGGGTAAACATCCACTATGAATGCCCCACCCCAGGATATATTCCCCGTAAAGCCGCGATACTCTTTGTCATTGTAATGGAGGGTTGTCGAACAGTAGACCGAATGGCGTTTGAACTCACGCAGAGTTCTTGGCATGAAGGCTTCACAAGTCTTATTCAAAAAATCATCGAGGTTTTTGTCCTGCTTGGCGCTACCCGGCATTGCCATCGGTATCAACATACCACCCATCGTCCTGACCCTAAGGGTTGGGAAAAAGTTGGCAAGAGTATAGGCTACTATTTTCTCTTCCCCTTTTGATTTAATAATCGAAGGGAGATCAACAAGCATTCCGCTGTACAAACTCTTTAATGCGAGATTTTCTGCTTCACAAAAGTTAGCGCATGGAACTGCAACAGCTCCGGTTTTGTTAACAATTCCAGCTAGTGCAGTTCTAGTCTCGTCAATGTATGACACAACAAGTATGGGGTGCTGTGGTAAAGGCATTAACTACTCTTCAATTGATAGAGACACCATAAACCATTCTTCGTCAGAGGCAAATTTGAGGGTGATATTCTCAAGATTATTTCCTGTGGTAACGAGGTAATCACCGCCGTTTACCACAGATGGGGTGGAGAGCTGTATGTCGGAACCACCCTTGGAAAGGTGCTGTTTAAAAGAGCCGGCCACCATGTTGGCGATCTCGCCCATCGCGTCATTAACGTCGTCGTCAATTTCAGTAACTTCCATCCCAAGCATAAGGGATGTGAACGATATAGCCAGCGGCCAAGGGATATGAACGCTAACCAGTCCGTTGTAAGTTCCTGCCAATCCGACCATGGCGGTCAGACACTCCTGAAAATGAGTTGTGATGTCTACCTGTATTGGCAAATACATCAAATCTTCTACGCCAACCATATTTATAAAAACATCCTTCACATCTTTGATGAGGCTTTTCACAAGTTGATCCTCATCCATGTTTATTGCGGCAAGTGTTTCCGGTTTAATCGGCATTTATTTTCTCCTCACGCGAAATATTCATATATTGACAGTAGATCGTTAATACGACGTTTCTATGATTTTCATTTTGATTCGTCCGATAATTGCGACAATGGGCAACATATCCTCAGGGAGATGCCCTTCAAGTAATTTGATGTGGGTCGGATCGACTGGAAACTGATTGTAAGTAGGATCTACAGAGACCCATTGGTCATCCACAAAACTTTCAGCCCAGCTATGATAGAGAAACCCTTTCCCATTCAGATATACAAGCCCAGAAACAAACTTTGTCGGAATCCCTGAAGCCCTTGCCAGCGCGGTATAAAGACGTGCGTGTGTCTGGCAGTTTCCGCTTCCCGATTTCAAGCTCTTTAAAGCTCCACCTCCGTCATCTACGGAGTCTTTAAGGTGATCAGCCGTCCAGGATACCAGAATTTTTACGAATGGTTTCCCTGTTTTCACATCAGCACCGAGTAGCTTTGCCTGAGCAATTATTTCAGCTGCATCGGATTCAATATTTTCCGCCGACTTAGTATCTGCAGCCGTCGGTTTCTCTAAACGCGATTCTAAAGAGTTGTCTGCAAAAGTGCCGGTTTTGAATAATACACGCCCCCCACCCAGCGTTTCAAGCTGCTGCCCGACTCCCTGAAGAAGAGGCAGAGCAGTATTCCACTCTGAAATCTCGGCAATCAGTCCGCGCAGCTCTTTCGGATTTTTGATCGGTGGCTCGGCACGCACCAGGCTGAAATCATAAATAAGATCCTTTTTGGCAAGCGCCCAATCGGTTATATAAGTTCCAAGAGATTCCGGCTGCTCTGATTTTGTTGTTACAAGCCCTTCGCGAACCGACTCTTCAAGCGTGTTGCCTTCAGCGTCAACCCATATATCATTATTTACAAATGGGTACAGATTGTTGCGAAGTTTCAGGGCAGGTACACCCTCACTTGTTTTATCCTCTCCAAGAAGAGTTATCTGTACGTCTTTAATCCTCTGCTCTTCAGCATCAAAGGTTTTGATATTGTAGACAGAGCCGGGAGAAACCGGGCGCATAAGAGGGTAGAAATTGAGAGTTGTGTTCGGGAACAGCTCCCCTTTAAATTTCAGTATCTTCTCTGTTGTTCTACCGTCAGCCTCTTTTTTTATCTTAACCGTGTTATCTTTTACCTCACCACGGATGTGTGACCTTTCACCGTTAATAGTCTGCTCCACATCAAAGGAATCAAGGGCAAGCTGATTTGAAACCAGATAGGTTTCACGCATGGATGACTCTTTGGCAAAGCTCATCACCTTCATCCGAACAGTGCCGTTACCTTCGATCCGATAGCCTGATTCTATTTTTTCGATCTGCTGCCGGTAAAATCCGACCCGTTCACTGTTTACATAAATACCGAACCACCTCTCGGATAGCGGCAGTTTATCTATTTTTTTAAAAGGGAGTGCAGATACATTTAAAGCTGTACAGAATAAAAATATGAAAACAGTGAAACAGTTAAAAAGAGCTCTCATCCATCTTCCTTTGATATTAAAAACGCCACCCGAACTTCAGGCGTATTAAGGCTGTCTGATGGCAAGTGGCAATTCGGGATTACTGATCTATGAAGTTCTGGTTTTATTCAGCAGGTTTTGCCTGGCTGGTCTGCAGGATCCTGGTCCCGTCAGGGTCATAAAATTCAACGCGGTTTCTCCCCTTCTCCTTCGCACGATAAAGGGCATCGTCGGCATATTTTATAAATGCATCGACCGTAGGGGCGGAATCCTTAGAAAACACTGCTACTCCGAGGCTTACAGTAAGAGTCAGCTTGTCAAGTTCACCGTTAAATTTTGCACCCTGAACAGCGAGCCTGATTCTGTCTGCAACAAAAACAGCCTCTTTAAGTGATGAGTCGGGGAGAATGGCAACAAACTCCTCACCGCCGTACCGCGCTGCACAGTCGTAGCTGCGAAGCTCCTTCTGCAGCTGTTGGGCTACTTTCTGAAGGACAACGTCCCCCTGAAGATGACCGTAAGTGTCATTAACGCGCTTGAAGTGATCTATGTCGAGCATAATCATCGCAAGAGTGCCGCCTTTTCTTATGCTGCGGTGCACTTCTTTGTCAAGAGCCTCCATCATATATCTTCTGTTGAAGAGTCCTGTAAGGTGATCAGTGTTTGAAAGTTCAAGGAGCAGTTCATTTGTGCGTTTCAGGTCGTCTTGAAGTTTCTTTATCTTGAGATGGATCTTAACCCTTGCCACAAGCTCTTCAGGGTCGAATGGCTTGGTGATATAGTCGCTGGCACCCTGCCCGAGACCTTTGATCTTCCGGTCACGGTCATTCATGCCGGTTAGTATTATTACAGGCATATCCTGCAGATCGGGACGCGCTTTAAGCATACTGAGGAATTTAAAGCCGTCAATGCGTGGCATCTCAAGGTCGCAAAGAATTATGTCAACTGGGGAGGAGAGAAGCTTCTTAAACCCTTCAAGTCCATCCTCCGCTTCATAGTAGCGGGAGAAAAGGCTGAAAGATTCGAGGGTACGAATTATCTGCTCCCGAACGGTTACAGAATCGTCTATGATCAATACGCTGTTTGACATGGCGAGGGATTGTAGACCAACTTATCAAAAAACTCAAATAATAAAACGGCTATCTCTGCGAAAAACCGATATGAATTAAAGTTGCGGTTCCCGTGCAAGCTGTTTCAATTCAGAAATGGTTTCTACATAATTTTCCGCCCCGAAAACAGCACTGCCGGCTACAAATACATCGGCACCCGCGTGGGCAATCCTTGCAATATTGGATGATTTTACCCCTCCGTCCACCTCAAGCTCAGCTTCACAGCCACGTTTGTCGAGCATTGCCCTTAGCGAATGTATTTTCGGGATACAGGCTTCAATAAAGCTTTGACCGCCAAAACCCGGATTTACAGTCATTAAGAGCACCAGATCGAGATCCGCGAGCACATAATCAAGCACGGAGAGCGGAGTAGCGGGGTTAAGGGAGACTCCGACCTTTTTGCCAAATGATTTAACCAGCTGAATTGTACGGTGCAGGTGGTGGGTCGCTTCGGCATGGACAACAATTATATCAGCACCTGCCGCAGCAAAGTCAGGTATATATAAATCGGGGTTTTCAATCATAAGATGTACGTCAAGCGGGAGTTTTGTGACTCTTCTTGCCGCTTCAACAATCAACGGACCGATAGTGATATTCGGTACGAAATGACCATCCATAACATCTATATGTATATAATCCGCGCCGGCGGCTTCAACGGCAGTTATTTCATCGCCAAGACGTGAAAAATCGGCGGAGAGAATGGAGGGTGCAATTTTTTTCATATTTTTATAAACTCCGGACTCTATTTTATTCTTCTTATTCTGGCAGCGAAAAAACCGTCCATGCCGTGATGGTGCGGCCAGAGGCGCAACATCCCATAAAAGGCAAAAAGTTCTTTCCATGCGGGATACAGATCGTTGAGGTTTTCTAGCACGAAGTCGGGGTTGTGCAAAAGAAAATCTTCAACTATCAGCTCATTTTCCGCTTCCGAAGTTGAGCAGGTTGAATAGAGGAGGGTCCCCCCGACCTTTAACTTAGTAGCCACATTTTTAAGCAGCGTTTTCTGGACGGCGGCAAGACGGGTAATGTCACCGGAGAAGAGCCGCCATTTTGCTTCAGGATTCCGACGTATAACACCCAGTCCTGAGCATGGTGCGTCAAGAAGAATCCTGTCAAATTTACCTTCCGGGAAGGTATCCGGCTGATGAAGGTCTGCAACGGCTGTCGAAACCATTCCTACCCCGAGACGTCTCAGATTATCCTGAACTATTGTCAATTTAGAGCGCGATATGTCTGTTGCGACCAACTCACCTCTGTCATCCATCAACTGTGCAATATGGCAGGTTTTACCGCCTGGCGCGCAGCACGCATCCCATATCCGCTCCCTAGGTTCAGCACCGAGAAGATGCCCTGCAAGTTGCGATGCTTCATCCTGAACCGCAAACATTCCTGAGTCAAAACCGGGAAGGGTTGAAATCAGATGCCGCCCCTTAATATTTATTCCATCGGGCGAGAAGAGAGAGGGGGTGGCGTTAATGCCACGGCTTTCAAAGAGCTGCAGCAGCTCGTCACGGCTTGAGCGAAGTCTGTTTACACGCAGAGTAAGGGGTGGCTGCTGTGATGAAGCCTCTGCAAGCCGTTCTGCTTCCGCTGTTCCGAGCTGCTCTATCCACTGTTCAGCCAGCCATTCAGGATGAGAATGACGTGCGGCTATCGCGGCTGAAGGGTTCGCAGATATATCAGGGAAGGTAATTGAATCGCGCCTTCGGAGATAGTTCCGCAGAACAGCATTAATAAGCCCGCTGGTTCCGGGTGTTATAAGTTTGGCAAGGTTGACCGACTCGTTAACAGCCGCTGATTCCGGGATCCTGTCAAGAGAGGTCAGTTGATAGAGTCCGATCCGCAATATAACCAGTGCCTGCGGATCAAGCTCAATCATAGGTTTTTCAAGAAGCTGCTGAAGGATGTGATCGAGTGTACCCTGACGGCGAAGAACTCCGAAAACAAGTTCGGCGTAGAGTCCCCGATCAGGACCTTCCAGTACTCCGCCGGATAGTTCGTTGTCGATTAGACGGTCGGCAAATCCCCCCTCTTTTCTTATCCGGAGGAGAGTTTCAAAGGCAGCCTGCCGTGGATTATCAGAGAAAGTTCCTTTTGCGCTGCGTCTAATAATCATGATTTTTAGACAACTCTTCCAGACGCTGAACCCTTTCCTGAATTGGAGGATGTGTGGAGAAAAGCGATGCCATTCCACCGCCGGTCAAGGGGTTGACTATAAACATATGGGCAGTCGCAGAGTTGGCATTCATAGGTATCTGCCGACTCCCCATCTCCAGTTTGCGGAGCGCGTTCGCAAGCGAGAGGGGATTACCACTTATGCTGGCACCTGCTGCATCAGCTCCGTATTCACGCGAACGGGAGATCGCCATCTGTACAAGCATCGCCGCAACCGGAGCCAGTATAGCCATAAAGAGCATTCCGAACATACCGCCGCCACCTTCATCTTCATCACTCCGACTTCCGCCAAACATAGCTCCCCACTGTGCCATCTGAGCAAGGTATGTTATCGCGCCGGCAAAAGTGGCGGCTATAGTCGATATAAGGATGTCACGGTTTTTTACATGACCAAGTTCATGAGCCATAACGCCCGCCAGCTCTTCATCATTTAAAAGCCTCATTATGCCGCTTGTAGCCGCAACGGCGGCGTGTTCAGGATTCCTTCCGGTGGCGAAAGCGTTCGGGCTGTCGTCATGGATTATATAGACTTTCGGCATGGGGAGACCGGCACGCTGGGAGAGCTGCCTTATCATTCCGTAAAAACGGGGGTTGTCATGCTCTTCGATAGGCTGCGCGCCATACATTTTCAGTACAATTTTATCTGAAAACCAATAGGAGAAGAAGTTCATCCCCCCCGCAAGAAGAAATGCGGTTGTCATACCGCCTTTCCCCCCTATTACCCCGCCTATTATAACAAGCAGCACAGTCAAAAGAGCCATGAGGAACGTTGTTTTTAGTGTGTTCATATATCCGGTACACTCCATGTTTAAAAATAATCTGACAGATCCATTCTGCGACCATGATAAGCATCAGAAGAGAAAAGTGCAAGGGGAGCTTGCACACATCCACAGTATCTTGAAATATCGGCTATTTATCTTGCATACCAGCAGTTGATTTGGTATAGTTCCCGACCTTCTCTATCTTGCACAAGAACTGAATATTATTCATGAATCTTCTTGCCGTTGAAAAACCTGCCCGTTATATGGGGGGCGAAATGGGCTCCATCCGAAAGGATGTTGCTGATTTACGCTTTGCCCTTGCGTTTCCAGATGTCTACGAAGTGGGCATGAGCCACCTCGGCCTACGGATTCTCTATCACATACTCAATGATGTCAGCTGGATTGCTGCCGAACGCGTTTTTGCCCCGTGGCCGGACATGGAAGCTGAGATGGCAGCTGACGGAGTTCAGCTGGCTACCCTCGAAACTGCGACTCCACTGGCGGAGTGTGATATTATCGGCTTCACTCTGCAGTATGAGCTCTCTTATACAAATGTTGTAAATATGCTCCGCCTCGCTAACATTCCGATGCTTGCACGAAACAGAGGGGGAGACGCTCCACTTATACTTGCTGGCGGCCCCTGTGCATACAATCCCGAGCCGTTGGCTGATTTTTTTGATGCAGTTCTGCTCGGAGATGGCGAGGAGGCTGTACTTGAGATTGCTTCAGCAGTAAGAGAATCAAAAAAACGTGGCGAAAACAGAGCAGAAATGCTTGATCGGTTATCCGTTATCGAGGGTGTCTACATACCATCATTTTTTGAGCCTCAATATTCCACAAATGGTACAGTTTCCGCGATAGCTCCTCTCAAACCGGGATATAGCTCAGTCCGTCGCCGATTCCTTTCAAATCTGGATACCGCACTTTTCCCGGATTCACCCGTTGTGCCTTTCATGAAAACAATCCACGACAGAGTCGCAGTTGAAATTGCGCGGGGCTGCACCCGTGGCTGCCGCTTCTGTCAGGCAGGTTATGTTTACCGCCCTTTAAGGGAGCGCACTCCCGAAACAATTCTTAATATAATTGAGAAATCACTCAAAGCCACAGGTTATGATGAAATCTCACTGCTCTCTCTATCAACCGGAGATTACTCCTGCGTTACGCCTTTGGTTACCGAGTTAATGTCCCGCTATTCTGAAGAGCGTGTAGCTGTTTCTCTACCTTCACTAAGAGTAGGGAGCCTGTCTGACAATCTGATAGAAGAGATAAAAAAAGTTCGCAAGACCGGGTTTACCCTTGCACCGGAGGCTGGAAGCGAAAGGATGCGGCGGGTTATTAACAAAGGGATTACCGAAGAAGATCTGATAGCCGGTGCTTCGAGTATTTATAGAGCAGGGTGGCGACTCATAAAACTTTACTTTATGATCGGTCTGCCGGGAGAGACCGAAGAGGACGTTTCGCATATATCGACTCTCGCGCGCAAGGTTAAGGATCAGTCAAAAGGGCTTGGAACATCGGGAGATGTAAATGTTGCCGTTAGTACTTTTGTGCCGAAGGCGCATACACCTTTTCAGTGGGAACCTCAAATTTCCATTGAAAACACAACGGATCTTCAGTATCAGCTTCATTGCGAACTTAAAAAACGAAAACTGAAGTTTAAATGGCAGGATGCACCGTTATCATTTATGGAGGGCGTATTTGCCAGAGGAGATCGCAGACTTGCTCCGGTTCTGCTTCGGGCTGTTGAGCTCGGATGCCGTTTTGACGGCTGGCGCGAACATTTTTCAATGAAGCTCTGGTTGCAGGCTTTTGCAGATTGCGGGATTGACCCTGCCTGGTATTTGCGCCGACGTGATCTCGACGAGGTTCTCCCCTGGGATCATATTGACTGCGGCATTACCCGTGATTTTTTACTCTCTGAACGTAGCAAAGCTCTGTCAGAATCTGCAACTGAAGATTGCCGTGATGCAGCCTGCAGCTCTTGTGGTGTTTGTGATTTTGACAAGCTCAAAAACCGCGTCTCAGGTGATGCCACCCTGCAACCGCGAACTCCCGTGTCTGCAACTCAGACTGAAGCTGTCAGAATGAGGCTTCGCTTCGCAAAAGACGGGGCAATGCGATACTTAAGCCATCTTGAGCTGATAACTGTCTTCACCAGAGCCGTAAGCAGAGGTGATGTGCCGATTCTCTTTTCGCAGGGCTTTCACCCGCACCCCCGCTTCTCTTTTGGGACAGCCACCTCAGTTGGCGTTGAATCAGAGGCTGAGTATATGGATATGTATATTGAAGCGGGGATCAGCGCTGAAGATGTTAAATTCAGACTCAACTCCGTGCTGCCTAAAGGTCTCAGGATACTTGATTCAAAAGTTATTGACGCAAAGTCACCCTCTATTTCAACTCTTATAGATGCAACCTGCTACCGCATTTCAATGGCAACAATTTCTGCCGATGAACTGCCGCAAAAATGTGTGCAGTTTTTGGCACACGACTCTTTTTTGATTCAGCGCACTAAAAAGGGGCAGACCCAGACGGTTGATTTAAAGGCTGAAACGGTTTCACTTTCATGCGAGGGGGATAAAATCCTACTGGTTGCAAGGAGGGGCAAACCGCTTGAGTTCGCCCGTGCCATATCCGGCAACAACTCTCTTGAGGGAAATGATATTCTGGTTAAAAAACAGGAAGTCGTTTTCTCGGCATAACAATTTAATATTGAACTTAAATTCACATAAACGGAGAAAATCAACATGGGAGCTGAATTAGTTATTAATGCCGCTTCCCATGAAACCCGCATCGCGCTCATTGAGAACGGAACTATTGCCGAGCTCTATATTGAACGGAGTCGCGAGAAGGGTATCGTGGGTAACATCTATAAGGGGAGAGTGGTGCGGGTTCTGCCCGGAATGCAGGCTGCATTTGTAGATATCGGCTTGGAAAAAGCCGCATTTCTTTACGTTGCTGATGTATTTGACGCTATTGAGGAGTACGAATCACTACTCGACGACAGAAGCAAAAAAGATGTTGAACCACCCGAAGATGACCAAGAAAGCAACTCGGATCATATAGAATTCCGCCCCCTTCACCCGATAGAAGACCTTCTGCAGGAGGGGCAGGAGCTTATGGTGCAGATATCAAAAGAACCTCTCGGAACAAAAGGCGCGCGCATAACTTCGCACATCTCCCTCCCCGGACGTCATCTTGTGTATATGCCGACAGTTGTTGATCACATCGGAATATCAAGGCGGATTGAAGATGAAGAAGAGCGCGAGCGCCTTCGTGAGATTGTTGAACGACTGAAAAAACCGGGTTCAGGCTATATCGTGCGTACCGTTTCCGAAGGTAAGAGCGAAGAGGACTTGATCGCCGATATGCTTTATCTGAATACTTTATGGGAAGAGGTCTCCAGACGCCAGGAGAAGGCTGCTGTCCCTTCGCTTATTCATTCTGACCTTGATGTTGTTCAAAAAGTTGTAAGAGATATTGTTACGGAGCAGGTCGATAAAATCATCGTCGATTCACAGATCGATTATGACAGAATCATACAGTTTATCTCAACCTTTGCCTCCAAAATGAAATACACAATTGAGCTTTACGATGAAGAAGAGCCTATTTTTGACCATTACGGACTGGAGGTTGAAATAAGCCGGGCGCTCGGCAGGAAGGTATGGCTGAAGTCAGGCGGTTATATTATTATCGAACAGACTGAAGCATTAAGCGCGGTTGATGTAAACACCGGACGATTTGTAGGTAAACACAACCTTGAAGATACTATTCTGAAAACCAACCTTGAGGCGGTAAAGGAGATCGCTTATCAGCTCCGCCTGAGAAACATAGGCGGCATAATAATAATCGATTTTATAGATATGGAGAAAGAGGTGAACCGTGAAAAGGTTTACGGAGCACTCGAGGAGGCTTTAAAGGCTGATAAATCTAAGACAAATATACTCAAGATATCCGAACTCGGTCTTGTCGAAATGACCAGAAAGCGTGTACGCGAAAACATAAGCAGAATGCTCTGCGAACCTTGCAGTTACTGTGAGGGGCGTGGATATATAAAATCCAAGATTACCGTCTGTCATGAAATATTCAGAGAGCTAAGAAGGGAGATGTTGGATATTCGCGGCACTAAAGCAACCGTTACCGTTAACCCTCAAGTAGCCGACCTCCTGTATGATGAGGAGCGGCGAGGACTTGAAGAGCTTGAGAAAAAGTTTAAGAAAAGAATTACGGTTCGTGCAAAACCGGGGTTTCACCAGGAACAGTTTGAAATAGCTATCAACTGATGAACAGCAGAAATTATTGAATCTGCAGAGGGCGGGGCGAATTTAAATTCGCCCCGCCCTCTTTTTCTGTGTAACCTGTTCAGCTATGTAATATTATGCCGCCTTCCTACCCATATCGTCCATTTCGTAGTGGGCGGTAAAATACCCCATCGCTTCACGCATGATATCAGAGACGCTCTTATGAGTTGTTTTCATAAGATTTTCAAGGTGATCCCGCTCTTCATCGCTAACCCTCATTGATATAACATTGTAACGTGGATTTTCTCTCATTCTTCCCATGGCAGTCTGCCCCCCTTCTCTTTTATGTTTTGTTTCGAGTTCGCAATAACGAATGTATTTACCTTATAGCCATTATCGTGCCAACTCTTCTACAAAACAACCAAACCATAAAAAACAGTATGTTACAAGAAGATGTTTTGAATCCACTTGGTCTTTCTGTTTTAAAGTGAGACAATATTGGCGCATAATGGCCAAAAGTATACACTATTATGAAACGAGGGTGGCGTCTGTTTTAAAGAGGCGTATTACGTTGGATATAAGGATCAGCGGATTTGTGTTTTTGAACGACGAACGACTTCAATTCCATGTTTTTCGAGCAGACGGTAAAAAGTGCGCCTTGGCAGATTGGCAAGGCGGGCGGCTTTGGCAACATTGCCGTCAGTCTCTTCGAGATAGCGCGCTATTATATTCTTCTCTGTCCTTACAACCTGCAACTCACGTTCAGCCTTGAATGAAACCCTGCGACGGGTAACATCCATATCAAGACAGGATTCGTAGGTGTTTGTAAAGATTGTGGGCAGGTTTTCGAGACGGATCATCCCGTCCTTTACTAGAACGGCTGACCGCTCGATTACATTCTGCATTTCGCGGATATTTCCAGGCCATGGATAATGCTGCATAGCCTTTACAGCTTTATCATCTATACCTGCAATGGATTTATTGAGTTTTTTGCGTGCCTTTTCGAGAAAATAGCTTGCTAGCTCAGGAATGGACTCGGCACGGTTTCTTAATGGTGGGAGCTCAATACAAAAAACATTGAGACGATAGTAAAGATCCTCTCTGAACCACCCTTCACTCACACCCTGCTCAAGATTCTTATTGGTGGCTGTTATCAAGCGGACATCAACTTTTTTTGCCGCCACACTACCCACCGGACGGACTTCACCCAGATCGAGTATTCTTAGCAGCTCCGCCTGAAGCTTCGGAGTTATGTCCCCGATCTCATCAAGAAAGATAGTTCCACCGTTGGCAGCTTCAAACAACCCCCTCTTGTCGGCAATTGCACCTGTAAAAGAGCCTTTTTTGTGACCAAACAGCTCACTTTCAAGCAGTGAGTCAGTCAGAGTTGTGCAGTTTACAGTCATAAGCGGCTTATCATTACGCTGGCTCTGCCGGTGAATCGCCCGTGCTGTAAGCTCTTTGCCAGTTCCGGTTTCTCCCCTTATAAGTACTGTTGTCGGGGTTGGACCAACCTGGTGGATCAGCTCCATAACCTCTCTGATACCCGGGTCGCTGCCAACAATAAGATCGTTACCTGCCTGTCTGTCAAGCTCTCTCTGTACCAGCTCATATTTCTGCTTAAGTCTGCCACGCTCCTCTTCAATTAACTGCATACTGTGGGGAAGACACATCTCAATATCAGCAAGGCACTGGAACACGGCGACTGCGTGTTCGCGACAGCTATTGTATCCGCAAGCCCGACAATTGAGCTCATCACCCTGGGTGAATTTATTTGTCATCTGCAGAATGCGCTTTATGTCATCTTTACCGGGAGAAGGGAGTTTCAGAGATTTATCGGAATAACTGCGGTGCATATCAGGAAAGACATTATTTGATATGTAGTGTTCAGCAGTTTTATATGGTGGCGGGAATTTATGATGCAAGACGATCCTCTTGCGCTTTGAGAAGTGACTGAGATCTCTATAGCGTATCGGCCCGTCAACACAGCCGCCATCGCAGAAACGGAGGTCAATAAACGATGGTGATATACGACCAGCTGCAAGATCGCGAATAATACCTACGCTGTTCCCCTCCCCTTCCGCACTTATAGTATCAGTATCCTGAAAATCGGTCTTGATATCAAAAATATTTACGGGTCCTCCGTCCAGAGAAAAAAGCCTGCCCATACCAGGATCTACACCGTCAAAAGGAACGTCTGCAAGCGATGAAGGGACTATACCCCTGTTTTTAAAAAGCTTTTCAATTTCCTGATATGTCAGAACGACATCTATAGCCCCCGATACATCACCCTGAATCTCAAATTTAGCTGCGATACAGCCGCTGACATAAACCACCAGAGTCTCTTTGCCAAGAACCGCCTTTATAAATCGACCCATTGCAACCATGGGCGAGACAATCGGCATCATATTAGTAATAAGAGATGGGTAATGGCGCTCTATCAGATCAACTACAACCGAGCAGTGGGTTGAAATAAGTGGAATTTCTGATTCGTTTATCGATTTTTTGTAACTTTCCGCTATTATTTTTGAGCCAAATGCACCCTCATGAACTTCGCTGAATCCGAGACTCTTAAGAGCTGCAACGAGCTGTCCCGGTTTAAGGTCATTAAAGAATGCAGGGAATGAGCAGCCAAGGACAGCAACAACCGGTGAGCCTGAAGCAAGCATCTCCTGCGTTCTTACCATACGGTCGACAACAACTTTAGCGTTCTGGGGGCAGCCAAGACAATTGCCGCAGCCGATGCAGCGGCTGTAAATAATCTGTGCGTACCCCTCGTCGACTTTTATAGCCTTTACCGGACAGCTTCTTACGCAGGAGTAACAGCGCCTGCATCGCTCTTTATAAGTTACAATAGGTTCCATTTACCTGTTCCTGAAAAAGCTTCTTATGGGCTCAGTATACACACTTTTAAAAAGTGTGCAAGAAATGGCGCACCACCTAAACGAGCAGCTTCCCGTCACAAATTACAACTGTTTCAGCCCCATCTTTGTCTATTGCAGTCAAGGTCGGCCGACAGAATACATAATCCTCATGAAAAGGTGCGCTTACCGTGCCGCCAAAACCTGTATTGTCGCCCAGCGCAAGATGAATAGTTCCTAGTATTTTTTCCGCTTCAAGCACATTGTCAGGTCGACTTGCCTTATCATTTGTGCCGATTCCAAGTTCAGCCAGGTTTCTGCATTCAGGATTTTCAGAGAACCTCTCTTCCAACCTTTCTCGAAGAGGGTCACTCCCTTGAATCCGCACGGCAGTACCATTCTCAACTGTTATAATCAGAGGTTCGTCCAGTTTTCGAGTAGGTCCCCACTCAATAACCATCTTTCCATAACTTAAACCCTCAAGAGGAGCAAAATAAGCTTCGCCTGCCGGAAGGTTACCAAAACTTCCAGAGGCGACCAGAAGTCCGTCGTCACCTTTAGCCATCCTCCCCTTTTTGCATATCATCATATCAGTACCGTTTGGGCTCTTTACATGAATCCATTCAGCCTGGTTGACGGCAGCAACGAGTCTCTCCGTTATCTCAGCAAGATTATTCCAGTCAACCGTCATTGATGTGGCAAACATATCCGGGTCAAAATGCGGCAGACTCGCAAACCGACAACCTGCAGCACAGGCTAGCAAGCGGAATCGGGTGTGACTGGTTGAATTGTTAGACAGAGCAACGATTATATCCGCTACTTCATCTTTTTTTGCCGTTACAATCTTGTGCGCAGAGTCTACATCACCGGAAGATGCTGTTTTTGAGAGAAGTTTTCCGAGCAGCCCGTTGGATTTCAGTTCTGAAATTATGTTAAGACCGAATGCAGCCAGCCAGAGAGTTTCGGGTGGTTCGACGCCGGAGGCTGAGGTTGCCGGAAACTCTACAAACTCACCGCTGCCGTAAACTTCAAATGCATATTTTGCAGCCATACGGGCGGCGGCATTTAACCTGCATCGCCGATCAAGATCTGAAGGGGAAGGCTTTTCGTCATCTCTGATTGTATCGCTGAAAAGAAGGACTCTCTCCCCTTGTCTGATTCCCATATTTATTTCGAATAGAGATTTGAATGCAGTATCTGGAATTTGATGCTGTGACATACACCTGTTTCCTCCATAAAGATTTATATTTATCAGCACTGCCTATAGCACATCACAAAAGAAAGGTAAAAGCCGTTAACGCTATAAGTATATGAGTAGTCAGTTTTTTCCTTGATTTATAGGGAGTTATTGTGATAATGATGCGTACTGTATACAATTCCAGCAATATTTTTTCTTCAATAATTATGAGCACTTAACCCGATTTAGCGGGTTGATTGATGGAGGTATTTGTGGCACAGGTCGTTTTTTCCACATGGGGCGGCATAACCGTCGACAACAGAAATGTATCTGGCGAACCGAAAGCGGTCAGCTACCGCTTACCGGTGGCTTTTGATGGAGAGCGCCCACTACGCGCCTTTATGGGTTGGGACGGCATAATACTATTCAGCAATGACGTTGATGTACCGGCAATGACGGCTGAATATATGAAAAGAGTTCAAACACTCTACTGTTGCGGAAAATGCACCCCGGGCAAAAAAGGCACAAAAGTACTTATGGATCTGTTCCAGAACGTACTTGACGGGACTGCTGCTGAAGCGGATCTCGATGCCGTAGAGGATCTTGCGGAACTTCTTAAAAATTGCAAATGCACATTATGCCAGAGCGCCACAATTCCGGTATTTGATGCCGTTAAACATTATCGTGACGATTTTATCGCCTATCTTACTAATAATGGGCATCCACGGGTTCAGCCTGCATCCTACATACACAAAATAACAGCTCCATGTATGGACAAGTGCCCGTCACACATCGATATCCCCAAGTATATAGAGGCGATAAAAAATTATCAGTTTGACCTCTCCCTTGAAACCATTCGTGAAAATATGCCTCTTGCCGCCGTCTGCGGCAGAGTATGTCCGCACCCATGTGAAACAGCCTGCCGACGCAAGAACGTAGATGAGGCTGTAAGTATAATGCTCCTCAAGCGTACCGCTTCTGATTATGAGCGTACACACAACGTGAAACCGCCTATGGTTCCAAAAGTGCGCAAGAGCAAAAGCATAGGCATCGTGGGCGCTGGCCCCGCCGGTCTAGCCGCAGCCTATTACCTGGCTCTTGAAGGTTATCCCTGCACAATTTATGAAACTCTTCCGGAAGGTTACGGAGGCGGTATGGTTGCTGTCGGCATACCCGCTTACCGTATGCCCCGACCTATTTTACAACGGGATATCGACATCATTCAGTCAGTCGGAGTTGAGATTGTCTATAACTGCCGGGTAGGCAGTGACATAACCCTTCCTGAGCTGAAAAAGAAGCATGATGCCGTATTTATCGCTCCTGGAGCGCACAGTTCAAAGCCGATGGGCGTTGATGGAGAGGATAACGGATACAAAGGTTTTCTGAGCGGGGGTATTTACTTCCTGCGGGATGCCTACCTGGGTAAACCGACCGGAATGGGTAAAAAAGTTGTCGTTGTAGGCGGTGGTAATACCGCGATTGACTGCGTACGCGTCGCTCTCCGTGAAGGTGCCGAAATGTCATGCCTGGTCTATCGCCGTTCACGCAATGAGATGCCTGCGGACGTATGGGAAGTGGATGGAGCCGATGAGGAGGGGGTAAAGTTTGAATTTCAGGTACTCCCGACCAAAATCATTGCGAATGAGCAGAACGAAATTACCGGGGTTGAATGCGTCAGAATGGCGCTCGGCGAGCCGGATGCTTCGGGTCGTCGTCGTCCTGAGCCTATGCCTGGAAGTGAATTCGTCATCGAGTGTGACACCGTAATTCCGGCTATTGGTCAGGACATGGATCTAAGTTTTATCCCGCATGATATGGGAATTGACATAACCAAATGGAATACCGTGGTTACCAAATATCTGCCTCTTAAAGATTCCGCAGGCAAAGATCTGAAAGACGGTATGGGTAACCCGCTCTCGCGCACACTTATGACCGACTGCGATGGTGTTTTTGCAGGCGGAGATGCCGAAATCGGCCCATTGACCGTTGTCGCCTGCGTCGGAAATGCCCATCGGGCTGCCAATGT
The DNA here is from genome assembly GCA_028683855.1 of Desulfuromonadaceae bacterium. GTDB lineage: Bacteria > Desulfobacterota > Desulfuromonadia > Geobacterales > Pseudopelobacteraceae > JACRCG01. The sequence goes on along the minus strand of JAQUHA010000001.1, from coordinate 259,699 downwards.
AATCCAGCGATATCTTGAAGAGGGGAAAACGTACCTTTCCGATCAGGACATATTTGATGATCTCCTCTCATACCTTGGGGTCTACGATAAAAACGAATCGGTATCATGGCTGGATTCCGCTGCACGCGCCCACCAGGTTGAAATTCATGGGAAAGAGCGCGCAGCCAAGGGGAATTACAATGAAGTTGAACTTGGCTTCAGCGACAGCAAGGCTCAAAAAGAGGCGGATCGCTGCCTACGCTGCTACCGCATGGCTATGGTAGCTCTTTAAGGGGCAGGAGTAAGTTTTACAGCAACTGGCGCGGAGCAGGTAGATATCTATAGATTGCAAATATCCTCTCTCTGCTTAAATATGATTTTTATTTTTGGAGATTTTATTTATGGTTTCATTGACGATTGACGGCAAAGTGATACAAGTCCCGAAGGGGACAACCATTCTTACAGCAGCCGCAGAACTGGGCATTAAAATACCGACACTTTGCTGGCTGAAAAAGGTCTCCACCACAGGTGCATGCAGGGTCTGCGTTGTCAAGGTCGAAGGGGTCGAGCGACTGATGACTGCCTGCAATACCCCTGTGAAAGACGGCATCACAGTCATCACAACATCACCTGAAATTGAATCAGTCAGAAAAAAGACGCTTGAACTGATGCTCGTCAATCACCCGCTTGACTGCCCTGTGTGTGACGCAGCAGGTGAATGCAATCTGCAGGACACCTGTTACGAACTTAAAGTTGATAAGAACAGCTACAACGCCGGATTGGAGCGGCTACCTATACGCTACGACTGGAAGCTTCTTGAAAGCGACCCTAATCGCTGCATTCTCTGCGAAAAATGTGTAAAAGTATGCCGCGAAGTCGTTGGACGTGAAGCAATTGAAACTGTTGACCGCGGCGAATGCGCCATAATAGACACTATAAATCGAGAACCTCTTGACTGCGATTTTTGCGGCAACTGCGTCGGGGTATGTCCTACAGGCACACTCATAAGCAAGCCGTTTAAGTTCAAGGGGCGTCCATGGACATTCGATGTCAGGGAGAGTATCTGCGCTTTCTGCTCATCCGGCTGTCAAATCGGCTACCATGTCAAAGACAATCGTGTTGAGCGCGTTACCAGCTCTGATGATGGATTCAACAAGGGCAATCTATGTATCAACGGCCGTTTTGGATATTCCGCGTTCAACTCATCGGAACGCCTTAAGTCACCTCTGATTAAAAACGGTTCCGGATCACTCAATAAGGCTGCATGGGATCAAGCGCTGGAAGTTGCAGCCGCAGGATTCAAAAAGATTGTCGCTGAATCAGGCGGTTCTGCCATTGCGGGTATAGCTTCACCACGTGTCACAAATGAAGAGAACTATCTCTTCCAGAAATTTATGCGCGGAGCTATCGGAAGCAACAGCATAGACTCCGAGGCTCGTCTGGGGTATCTGCCTGCACAGGAAATCCAGTGGAAAATGCTTGGCTACAGCGGTGGCACTTTCAGCATGGATATGATTGAGAAAGCAACCGCAATAATTGTTATCGGATCTGATCTCAAGGCTGAATCTCCGGGTTTTGCCTACAGAGTTATTCAGGCAGTAACCAAAAATGATGCCAAGCTTCTGCTTGCAGGAAGCCGCGCCACATCAATGGACAAATTCTCGAACGCCTCTCTTCGCTGTCGTCCCGGCAGCGAGTCATGGCTCGTTGCGGGACTTAACAAGGCACTTTTGGCATCGGACAACGGAAAAACAGCTCAGGTAACAGGCTTTGATGCCTTGAAATCATCACTTGATGCTCTTTCGTTTGAGACGATATTTACGCAGACCGGAATTACAGAAACCAGCTTTACTGATGCAGCGGCACTAATCTGCACCGGCGGAAAAACCGCTGTCATTTACGGCGCTGAAATTATTCGTTCCGTCGATGCTCAAAACGCGGTTGCAGGAACAATTGATCTTGCACTCCTAACCGGCGCAACATCAGAATCAGGAGCTGGGATATACCCGCTTGACGAAAAGAACAATACGCAGGGGATGCTTGATATGGGGTGCTGTCCTGAATATCTCCCCGGCTATCGGATTTTTGAGCACGCGGCGGCAGCATTCAGCTCTGCATGGAATACGAATATTCCGACCGCAGCAGGTAAAAACCTGTTTCAGATAATCGAGGGTATCGAGAAAGGCGAGATCAGGTCTTTGTACGTTATGGGGAGCGACCCGCTTAACTTCATACCGAATCGCTCCAGAGTTTTAAAAGCTCTCCAAAAACTTGAACTGCTTGTAGTCCAGGATCTGTTCCTCACAGATACGGCTAAACTGGCACATGTTGTTCTGCCGGCTGCAACCGGCGCAGAGAAGTCCGGTTCTTTTACATCTGTTGACAATCGGGTTCAATGTTTTGCTGCAGCTGTTAAACCTGTCGCTGAAGCTCGTACAGACGCAGACATACTGAGCAGACTCTACAGCATGGTATCAAAGAATGGCGCATCTGTTATTGAATCAACAGAAGCACTTCAGCATGAGATAACAACCCTTTCGGGGCTTTACAGCGAATCCTGCAACCATACCGGATGCAAAATGGGACGGGTCAAAAACCGTACTGAAACATCAGTTTCTCTGCCGCTGACACCAATTGTACCCGCTACGACCTCTCGTCGCTTTGCTCTGACTGTCGGAGCAACTCAACACCATAATGGTTCAATGACAACATGGTCAGAAAACAATATGACTGTAGATGGTGAGGCATACATTGCCATTTCAAATGAAGATGCCGCAGTAATCAATGTTGTTTCAGGTGACATTATTGCGATTACTTCTGATAGTGGAAGTATCTCTATAAAAGCAAAACTTTCAGGCACCTTGCAAGCCGGCGCGATCTTTATTCCTGCGCATTTTACAGATTCGTCGACTACAGCTCTTATGACTTCACCCTCATTCCCTGTTTACGTTTCAATAGAGAAAGCCTGACTTTAACTTTTCAATATATGCATCAACAGAAAACGCCGCTCTCAGCGGCGTTTTCTGTTGATGAGATCGTAACTGTTTCATAATCTTTTAGTCTTCAGCTGCTTGTCCGTCTCATAAAAATTTGAATTCGTACTCTGTAATGCTATAGTCACGTACAAGTGTCAGTTAAGCGGAGAAGGGTCTATGAAGAGTATTTTATTACTGTTTGCGATAATGCTGGCTGCCTGTGCATCAGATGTTGTGTCGGTCATGCCAGATGCGGAAAAACCGGCAAAAAGGCTCCTCTATCCGTATCAATTGTCCGCTCAGTGCAAAGGCTGCCATACGGATCAATATCAGCAGCATTCGGAATCGATGCACTCAAAAGCGTTTACAAACCCCTTCTTTAATCTCCAATATTTTAATGAAGTCGTACCGCAGGCAAAGCTTAATCCAACCCTGATACCTGATGCACGCAAATGTATTGCCTGCCACGCACCGATTGTTTTTATGAACTACACCGGACTTGTCTCAACGCCTGAAGAGGCTGAGCGTTTTGAGACAGGGGTAACCTGCGATTTTTGTCATACATTTGGCGGTTATGCTGAAAACGGGGATTACCTGCAGGTTACTTCCGGCAGGAAACAGGGACCTTTCCAAACCAGAGGTGCATCGTCACATCACTCTGAATACTCCGGTTTTGTTGAGGTTGGAGAATTCTGTGGTGGATGCCACAACTCTAATATGCATACTGGAGCCAAACTTAAATCAACATATTCTGAGTGGCTTGAGAGTAATTACAGTAAACAGAGAGTCACCTGTCAGCAGTGCCATATGAACAAAAATGGCTTTTTACGCGGTGGCATTTCAGATTATGAGCAGGGTGAGGCAGCGTTTGTAAACGTGGGGTTTATGGAAGTTAAACAGGAGAGGCATGAAAAGCTTTATAACCACTCCTTTCCCGGTGCTCACAGCGCAAATCAACTTATCGATGCTGTTCCGCTCGACATACAGACCGACCTTGCCCCACCCGATTCAGATGGGCGTTTCAACTTCAAACTGATTGTAAACAACGAACGCTCAGGACATAAAATGCCAAGCGGCTCTTCTGACCTCCGTTTTATGTGGCTCGAGGTAACAGCTGTAGCCGCTGACGGGAGAAAGTTTCCTGTTGCACTAAAACAGGAGATAACAGCAGAGGAGAATGATTACTCCATAGCCGGCTCCTCAAGAGGTGACGCTGAAATTCTGCAGAGTGACGTCCCGACCGGTTCACGTCTCTATCGAGCCGTCATGACAAACAGCAGTGGGCGACAATCACTCTTTCAGTCTGACGTGGTAAAAAATGATTTCGACAATCGTCTTAACGCTTCTGAAATCCGTACAGAAATATATACTCTCCAACTGCCTGAAGGTTTTTCAGGAGAGATAAACCTGGAGGCAAGACTCTATTACAGACGCTCTCCAAGTTCTTTTGCCAAACGCCTCCGGATAAAGGATTACGGCTCTGTGCTTATTGCGTCGTTCAAAAAACAGACCTTCATCAACCTTTCAGATGTTCTACAAAAATAATATGCCTGAAATAAAGGATAGCCGGACATGACCAGCTCCATTCGGGGCAAAAACAGAATACTGCTTAACGCGGAGATATCTCTCAACAAATTTAGTTCTGTCGGACGGCTTTCTATCTGTCTCATTTCGCCCAGCCGTTATCATACCGGTATGAGCAGTCTCGGTTTTCAGACTGTTTATGCCCAGTTAGCCGGTTCTGCAGACATACTTTGCGAACGGGCTTTTCTACCCGATCATGATGAGCTTGAAGAGTACCGTCGCAGCAATACACCACTACTCTCGCTTGAGTCATCCACTCCTCTGTCTGATTTTGATGTAGTCGCTTTTTCAACATCTTTTGAACCGGACTATCTTAATATACCCCTGATTCTTAATCTTGCGCGGATTCCACTCTATTCGAGGAGTCGAAACAACTCTAATCCCCTGATTATAGCCGGTGGCGCAGCCTTCTTCATAAACCCCGAACCTGTAGCTGATTTTATAGACGCTATATGCATAGGCGAAGGTGAAGAAGTTATACCATCGATAATCAAGGCTTTACTATCTCCAGTCGACAACGGGAGAGATGGACTGCTCAGAGCTTTATCCCGCATAACCGGTCTGTACGTCCCCTCTTTGTACCACCCACGCTTTTCTGAAAATAGAGTTACTGGTTATGATGCCGAATCTGGAGCAACTTTTCCGGTTATACGTGCAACGGCTACGCTCGCCGGACACAAACCGGCAGCCTCACAAATTCTGACTGAAAATACAGAGTTTGGTGATATGTTTCTGATAGAGGTGAGTCGCGGCTGTCCTCGTGGATGCCGTTTCTGCAGTTCAGGCTTCATTTACGGTGCATTCAGACAACAGCCTATGGACAATGTTATAAACCTTATCGAGCGTGGAGTTGAGTACAGAAACAAGGTTGGGCTGGTAGGAGCCGCTGTCTCTGACTATTCAGATATAGGGAAGCTATGCAGTTATATTGTAGCTAAGGGAGCAAAGGTTTCGGTCTCATCACTGAGAGTTGATCGTATTGACAATAAAATGCTCGACGCACTTATAGCAAGCGGACACAAAACCATTTCGCTTGCTCCGGAGGGTGGATCACAGCGGTTGCGAGATCTGATTCATAAGAACCTTACCGAAACCCAGATTCTAGATACCTGTGATCTGCTTATTTCACGCGATATTCTCAACTTGAAGCTCTATTTCATAATTGGTCTCCCGACTGAAACCGAAGTAGACCTGGAGGAGCTTATACGCCTTGTGGAGAAAATTCGTGAGCGTGTAATTGAGATGGGTAGAGCAAATAAGAGGCTGGGTGAAATCTCTATCTCGATCAACCCTTTTATTCCCAAGCCATTCACCCCTTTTCAGTGGTGCGGAATGGAGGCACTCCCCTCTCTGGAGCGAAAAGCAGATATTCTTGAGAAACGACTGAAAAGGCTCTCTAATGTAAAATTGAAAATCGAAAGTCTACGGAGTTCATACCTCCAGGCTCTGCTATCCAGAGGAGACAGATCACTCTCTCCTATGCTGGCAGAAATGGCTGCGGGAGCCAACCTTAAGAAAGCTGCCAAGATCTGCGGAATTGATACGGACTCCTACGTTTTAAAAAATTATGCAGAAGATGATTTTCTGCCTTGGAGCATTATCGCGACTGCTGAAAAAAACTTGCTCAGAAGAGAATACTGCAGGGCTCTACCGGGAGAAATTACATAATGAAGCAGTGTACTATGTGTAAGAAAGAGTATGATGAGAACGCGGAACAGTCGCAATATGCTGAAGCCGGCGAGTGGTTGGCTGAAGAGGTATGGAAAGACAGCGGGGAGTTATGTCATCTATGCCTGGAAAACAGAGCCAGGCTTGTTATGATGTACCATCACGAATATAATTCCTGATTTTACAATTTACAGAACGATTCCACGTCCGTCGGTAGCTGGTTGAGTACCATCTGTGACTTTCTGGATATCCTCATAAAGTTTGACATTTCTTTTGACAACTATCTTTGGATCCGGAGCTGCTTCCATATCAATTTCATCAGTACAGTCACGGTTCAGAGTAACAGAACTCAAATCCGAACTTGCTTCGGACTGTTCGACAGGTTCTGCACCTTTTACCTCGGTGTTAAGTGGGGTTGGCGATTCCTGCATATTCAGCTCAGCCAAAGAGGGTGGTTGTTCTTTAACCGACTCCTGATAAGATCTCTCCTGCTCAATTTTTGGAGGCTGCCCTTTTATCTCCAGCTGGCTTTGAAGCCGACTGACATCCTGCGGCTTCAATATTTTTGAATCACTCCTCGAACTTTTGGGTGCAACACCAATAACCTGTTCAGATTTGGAAACATAAACCGTCTCCTGAACTTTGTTCTCCACGCCCCTCTCGAGCTCCGGTTGAGGGCGCGAAATCAAAGCAGTATCCTCGTCAATTCCATAAACTGCTTTACTGCTGTAATTTATCTCTGGCGGAGCTGACACAATTGACGGTTCAGCCGACATGGCTGGTGCCTCCGTCTCTGTCTGAAAGGCCACGGTCTCTTCAACTTCCAGAACTGCAGTCTCCTGCGGAGAATCAGTTATCTCCGTGCTTTCAAATGGTTCGCAGACTTCAGGCTGTTCAGGCTCGACCTCTTCTTCATGCGATTCATCTTCATTTGTTCTGATACCAACAAAACCCAGAAGTGATGTATTTATTTTATCAGCCGTTGATAAATCAAGTTCTATCTGCAGTTCTTCAATCTTTGATTGAAATTCGATATTCTCATTAAGCACCTTATCAAGACATACCTGAAGCTCATCCAACTGCTGTATCTTAGCCGCTATCTCTGCTTTAAGATTATTATTCTCGCTCCTTAAAACCTGAGAATCTATCTCTGCAAGCTCAATTCTAAATTTAAGATGTTCATTCTCTTTTCTTAAATCTTCAGCCTCATTTTTTGGATATGAATCATATTTTATCGGATTTCCGCTATATCCGTTCATAGCTGTAGCCGGTTTCCACGGCACTCCGTTTGCGATATGTACAAACTGAATTTCAGCAGAGTCGGTAATGCTTGAGGGAGCAGAAGCCAGAAGAGCATTCAGATAATTAACGACAAGCGCGTCATCGCTGAATACCAGTTTGGCACTGGAGACCCCCTCATCATCAGTCACAGCTTTGTCTATATTTTTTACCATGGTTTAGAATTAAACTGTTATTGCCGTGCCGCAACCGCGTCAGCAGCAGCTTTTCCAAGAGCTTCACACTGTTCAAGCACCTCGGCTGTCGGCGTAAAAGTGGTTCGTACGGAGTCGGCTACGAGTTTAAAGCCCAGACCTTTTAGACGCTCCTCAGCCATTTTGCAAGCTTCACCACTCCAACCGTAACTCCCGAAAACACCCGCTATATTTGTCTTAAGCCTGACTGTGCTCAGATACGCCAGAACCTCCCACATAGGTTTGGCTATATCCCGGTTAAACGTAGGAATCCCAAAAAGAAGGGCATCTGCCTCTTCCATAAGGTTTCGCAGCTCTGCGGCTGAAAGGTTGTTTATATGGTAGCTGATAACCTCCAGTCCGTCTCGTGTTGCGCCTCGAACGACTGCGTGCGCCATTTTTTCGGTGCTACCGTGAGGTGAGAGAAAAAGGAGTACTATTTTTTTTGACTGTGAGGTTGGTTTGCTCCACTCCTCAAACTGACAAATGACCTTCCACGGCTCTTTCCGGATTATAGGTCCGTGACTTGGGCAGATCATATCAATTACGTCGTGGCGTATTTTTTCAACAGCAGCCAGCACCTTGTCCTTGAACGGTCTGAAAATACAGTCGAAATAGAAGTGGCGGGCAGAGGTAAAGTCATCGACTTCATCATTAAAAATGTGTCCGGTTTCACAGTAATGCGCTGCAAAAGCATCGCAGGAGAAGAGTATATTATCCTCTTCAAGCTTTGTGAACATTGTGTCCGGCCAGTGTAAAAATGGTGCTATAACGAAGCGCAGTGTGCGTCCGCCAAGATCAATGGTATCTCCATCCTTGACGGTCTGACATTTAACCGGCGTTCGGAGTATGTTGACAAGAAAGTTTTTTGCAGCTGTCGTACATAAAACTGTTGCCTGCGGAGCCTGCTGCAGAAGATAGGCGAGCGAACCTGAGTGGTCGTGCTCGGTATGATTCACTATAATGTAGTCTATCGTTGCTGGATCGACAAGCGAGCGCACTTTGTCCATATACTCATCCACGAATTTTTCTTCAACAGTGTCAATCAGTACTGTTTTATCCGTACCTTTAAGCAGGTAGGCATTATATGTTGTGCCATGCTCTGTCGGGAAAAGGTCATCAAAAACGCGCAGATCAGGATCCTCCATTCCAATCCAGTATAGACCCTGCCTGATTTCTATAGTTCCTAGCATTCTCTCTTCTCCTTTTATGAGATATCTTTGAACACGGTGTGCAGGGACGACCCCTTTATCGCACAATAATCCACCAGTGTGGTTTCAGAAGATACCAGATTTACTATCTCTTGTACATAGTGACAATTAAAGATTTAACGGTTGTCTGTTTGCGCTGATTCTGCTAAAGAGATGATATGAAAGAGAAAGCCCGTTCACGAATAGAAATCCTGCGACCGCTATTAAAAGACCCAGTACCGGCAGTAAGAACAGCCGCTGCAGAAGCCATTGAAAAGCTCGAAGCTACAATCAGTCTCAGCGAGATTCTCGTTGCACTGAAGACGGGAAACATGGGTACACGAATTGGTGCGATCTACGCTCTGGGGGAGGTTGGAGGGGAAACGGTTCTGGAACCGCTTGCCTACTGTTCTAAGCGCCATGAGGTTGACATCAGGTCTGCAGCTGCAGCGGCTCTGGGTAAGTTGCAGCTTCCTGGAGCACTTTCTATTCTGCTGAACCTTCTGGAAGATGACAGCCCGACAGTCCAAACGCGGGCAATTGCCTCTCTCCGCAGCTTTGAGCTGACTACAGACATTTTTATCAAATTACGCAGTTTCCTGAATGCAAACGATGGACAACTGGAGGCAGAGGCTGCTCTGACTCTGGCAGGGCAGAAAGACCTCTACTCGCTGCCTCAAATACTGGCACTTCTCACATCCAATCACGCATCAACACGACAGGCGGCGGCAACTGCACTCTCCCTTATGCCTATTCAATAGTTACCGTTCATTATCAGTCGTCCTATGTCGATATTTTTCAATAGCGGATCAACAACTCCAACTATTTCAGCATAGCGTTTCCCTTCTGAATCAATAAGAGCCTGCTCACGCGGAGCCGATAATCTATTCCCACCCCCGTCAATCAGAATACGAACAAGCGGAGCAGTTCCATCAAGAGGGTTGGGACGATATACAATTGCCACCTCGTTAGTATCGAGCCGGACAAGCGTACCAACAGGATAACTCCCCATCATCTCGACAAATCTTTCGACCATCCCCCCGTTCAGTATTGTATTCATGTATTTCTGCATTTCACTTAAAGCCGTTCTCGGATTGACAGGATGCTGATACACCCGCAAAGTTGTAATTGCATCGTAAGTATCTGCAATTGCAATAATATCAATCAACTGATTAAACGGAAGTTTGTTTGCCCACTCCGGATAGCCACTACGGTTATAATGAAGGTGATGCCCAAGCACTATTGAGGCGATATGGGGGGCAACCCCCTCCATCTCCCGAATTATTTTTGAGCCGAACTCAGGATGACGCTTCATTTCATCAAACTCATCGCTGGAAAGCTTCCCCGGCTTGTTGAGTATCTCTTTTGGGATCATCGTTTTGCCGATATCATGAAGCTGTCCTGCAATTCCAAGCTCTTTAATGGAAAGAGCGTCCAGGCCAAGCGTTGTTCCGAGTGCCATCGCAAGAATGCCGACATTCACGCAGTGGTTGAATGTGTAGTTGTCGTAATCCTTTATCATAGTCAGCCCAAGCAGCGCCCATGGCTCCTGCATGGTGATTCCCACCATATGATCGACAACCTTTATCAGAGAGGCGCTATTTGGTATACGACCACGTTCAATATCACGGCAGATCGTCCTTATGGCCTTTATAGCCCTGTTATAAGTTTCAACATGGTCACCCTGTGATTCAGAATCAAACTCATTACTGTCTCTATCGTGACTCTCGGCTCCATGACGTATCAAAGTGATGGCAGACAGCCCCTCTTCATTCATCTGCCGCAAAAGGGCATCAAAACGCACCCCTTTAACAGAGAACAATTTTACAAAAGTTTCCAGCTCTTCAAAGCCAAGTGCCGAGGAGACGGCAATACGACCGATTTCCTTCTCTGACATTCTGTTAGTTAAATCCGCAACAGCGGTAGAGGGTGAAATAAACAGATAATCGTTAAAAAACATAATTCCGTCGAGAAGTCCCCAGGAGACCTGCTCCTCTTTTAGAAAAGCTGAAGTAAGTATCTTATACAGATCCATAAGCGGCTGCCTGATTGCAGGGTGAGAAGCCGGATAAAATGACATCCCTTTAACAGCCCCTGAAAAGAGAGTTATCAGCTTAAGCGCTGCGGTTTTATCAAGAGTTTCCATGTAACCTTCCCTCTTTTCTTTCTATCGCTTCAACCGCTTCCTGACACGAAGCACTGAGCTCTCCGTCACCGGCAGCAAGATTTTTAAGCGCCGGGATCGCCCTCTCGTCACCAACTTTTGCGAGACACTCCGATATTGCCATTTTCAACTGCCTGCCACGCGCGGCAGCAAACAGATGCCGCTCTTCCAGAAGTTTAGCCAGATGGGGCGTAACCTGAGGCTCTCCTATCAGTGCTACTGCAGCAAGAGCATCCATCTTAAGAGGGAGGGACTTTAAAAACATATCTCGCGAAAATATAATTTTCATAAGTTCTGGAAGTGACTTTCTGCTTTTCATTCCACCCAACGACGTAACAGCCTGAGGGTACAACGCCTCATCTTTACCCTGCAGAACATCAATAACAGCTATTTCAGCCTCATCCCCTTTAAGTTGCGCCAGACTCCGGACTGCTGTTTTACGAACTCGCAAATCAGCATGATTCAGGCAGTCAATCAAGGCATCTAGGGAATCACTACTTGCTATCATCCCAAGAATAGCGCAGATATTCCTTGTTATGAACCAACGATCATCTTTTATTAAAGTCAATAATGCAGGCACGGAAGCTTCACCGAGGTTTCCAAGGGCAGTAGAGAGGGTTTTTCTTGTCTTAAGGCTCTCTGTCCGCCCCATCATTTCGATTGCAGCAATAACTGCGGTGGCTCCCCCCGCTTTAAGAGCCGCTATTAAAGCCGCTTTTGATACCGCGCCTCTCTCCCCTGCTATCTCAATTAATGCCTGTAAAATTTCATCTTTTGAAACTATCTGCTCTATTGCGAATTTTGCACACTCTCGCAAATTTTCTCTAATTGATTCACTTCTTGCGTGCCGTGCAAACAGTTCTATAAGCGGAAAGAGAAGGCGGGGGGCGTATCTTACCTGAACTGTCTCGGCATGAGCCACAACCTGTCTTGTCAGTATGAGATATGTATCATAATCCGTACAGAGGCTCAGTCGTTCAAGCAGCCTGTCAAGCTGCGACTCAAGTGTAGCTGCGTCCTCCCTCGGCAGGATTTCTTCTGTCAGATGGAGCCACCCCATTCCGCTTTCGACTTCATCGAAACCAGGAGGGGTCATACCGTTCTCTTCGACTTTCTGGCGTTTGCCTCTAATGATTGCAAGATCAAATTCGTTGATCCATATTGAACGAATACCGCTTTCAGCCATTATTGAATCAATACCCCCCACATTAACGATCATGTCAGGGGAGAGACAGAGTATTTTCAGAAGTTCAAGCAGATCCTCCTGAAAAAGGTCATGGTGAAACGTTATTTTCTGCACACGCCGTATGAAGAGTTCGTAAGCAAGAGCCGCTGAAATTCCGGAGGTGTCTTTGATAAATTCGCCATCGGGAAAACTGAACCCCGTACGACCGACAGAGAGTGAGAGTGAATTGTTGTCGATAAGCTCAAGCATTGCCTTATGAGCTTGCACGAGAGTGCTTCGACGGGACGGATGCCCTTGCGGATAAAACCTCCAGGCTCTTACAGCACGATATACACTGCCTAGAGCGTCGATAGTGCCTTGTGTTGTCGGTGGTCGATAAAATTCCATGCCCATTCCTTGTATTAAGCCTGCTCACTATGCCATAATGCACCCAAAATGTCTTTGTCAAAAAAGAGGATCGATGAAACATAAAACCGTATTTACCTGCCAGAAGTGCGGAGGGCAGTCCCCAAAATGGCTTGGCAAGTGCCCTGATTGCGGCACATGGAACAGTATGGCTGAGGAGACTTTATCAGCCGCGTCGCATGACACCCGCTCTTCCGGAAGCTCTCTCCCCGTCCCTATTTGTGATGTCCCGCCTCAAACGGAGAGTCGCAGGGCAACCGGTATAGGAGAACTTGACAGGGTACTTGGCGGGGGGATTGTTCCAGGATCACTTGTTCTGATCGGTGGCGACCCTGGAATCGGCAAATCAACACTGCTGCTCCAGGCGATGCACGCTGTTGCGGAAGATGCAGGGAAGGTTTTGTATGTTTCCGGCGAGGAATCCGCATCACAAACACGTCTAAGGGGTGAACGTCTGGGAGCAGCAAGTAAAAACCTTCTGGTGCTGGCGGAGAATTCACTTGAAGCAATTTTAACTCAGGCAGCCATTATCCAGCCAAACGTAATGGTAGTTGACTCCATACAGACAGTCTGGACATCTGCTCTTGAATCTGCGCCGGGGAGCGTCAGTCAGGTCAGAGAATCTGCCGGCAGGCTAATGCTGCTGGCAAAAGGGAATAACATACCTATATTCATTGTCGGTCATGTTACCAAGGATGGTTCCATAGCCGGACCGCGAGTACTTGAACATATGGTTGACACCGTACTATATTTTGAGGGTGATGGCAGCCACCCCTTCCGGATTCTCCGTGCGGTAAAGAACCGTTTTGGCTCTACCAATGAAATCGGGGTCTTTGAGATGAAGCAGGAGGGGTTATCTGAAGTAACAAATCCATCTGAGCTTTTTCTTTCGGAGCGACCACTCGGCGTTTCCGGCTCTGTTGTAACAACATCGCTTGAGGGGAGCAGACCGTTGCTGGTCGAACTACAGGCGCTTGTAACATCAACATCATACGGAGTGCCATGCAGGACTACCATAGGAGTTGACAGAAACCGGCTTGCGCTGCTTGTAGCGGTTCTGGAGAAGAAAGTCGGACTGCATTTAGGGGGGCAGGATATTTTTTTAAACGCCGCAGGGGGGGCAAGGCTAAGCGAGCCCGCTACAGACCTTGCCATGATAATGGCAGTTGCTTCAAGCCACCTGGATAAGGCAATTCCTCCGGATACTGTCATCTTTGGAGAAGTTGGTCTGGCAGGAGAGGTACGATCGGTCACACAACCCGAACTAAGAATCGCCGAGGCTGAAAAACTGGGCTTTAAACGCTGTGTTTTACCTGCCGGAAGCATGAAACGACTTAAGAAAAGGGGGATTCGTCTGGAGGGGGTTTCGACCGTTCAGGAGAGCCTAAACATTCTCTTTGACGCATAACAAATCCTAACTGAATCGACTCTCGGATGGTTGATTACTCAAAGAAATAATAGTCTATACACCCTGGCATACAGGAATTGCATACCCCGATTAACCGTAAACACATTTCGTACGGAATACTCCGTAAGACCGACAAAAATTAAACCACTAAAACTGCCTTGCGCTCCCGCTCATATATCATGTATCTTGGCGGGTCTATTTTTTAGTGAAAGGAACATCTATGCTTGAATCACCGCTTCTCACCGAACTGACCTCAATAGTCGGTTCCGAAAATATTACTACAAGCCGGCAGGATATGATCTGCTACGGTTACGATGCCACACAGATGGAGTTTCTCCCCGATGCCGTTCTCCATCCCGCCAATGCTGCAGAGGTTTCTGCAGTGCTCAAACTGGCAAACCGTAAAAATATTCCGGTATTCCCACGAGGTGCAGGTAGCGGTTTTACAGGAGGCGCACTCCCGAAGGGTGGCGGCATTGTACTTGTTACCACAAGAATGAACCGGATACTCCGTATCGATACCGAGAACCTTATTGCCGAGGTTGAACCTGGTGTTGTTACGGAGCAGTTTCAGATAGCAGTTGAAAAACTCGGCTTCTTCTACCCACCAGACCCGGCTTCTCTGAAGTTTTCGACGCTCGGTGGAAATGTTGCAGAAAATGCGGGTGGCCCCCGTTGCGTTAAGTACGGTGTGACACGCGATTTTGTCATGGGACTTGAAGTTGTCCTCCCGACCGGCGAAATAATCCGTACCGGTGGAGAAACTTACAAAGCCGTTGTAGGATACGACATGACACGTCTGCTCTGTGGGAGCGAAGGGACGCTGGGGGTTATCACCAAGATAATTTTCAAGATTCTCCCATTCCCCGATGCCAAGAAAACCATGCTGACTATTTTCGACTCGATTGACGGTGCAGCAAAAGCGGTCTCTACAATTATCGGGAACAAGATCATTCCGACTACGCTTGAATTTATGGATTATGCCACCCTCCAATGCGTTGAACGACGATTCAACCTTGGGATTCCGGCTGAAGGGAGAGCGGTACTGCTGATTGAGGTTGATGGCGACCGCGATCTGATTGAGAAACAGGCGGCACAGATACATGATCTAATCAAGCCTCTGGGGCTTGTTCAGTTTCGTGCAGCTAAAGATGCTGCAGAATCTGAAGAGCTCTGGAGAGTCCGCCGACTTGTATCACCCTCCCTCAGAGATATAAATCCGACAAAATATAACGAGGATGTCGTAGTTCCACGCAGCAAGGTGCCGGATATTATCCGAACCATAGAAAAAATTCAGGCAAAATATGACATACCTATCGTCAATTTTGGACACGCCGGTGATGGCAATATTCATGTAAACATCATGATTGACAAGGAAATTACAGGAATGGATGAAAGGGCTCACGAAGCAATCCGTGATGTTTTTCAGGCAGCGCTTGATCTGAATGGCACAATGTCAGGCGAACATGGCGTTGGATTATCCAAAGCTCCGTATATCGAACTTGAGCTTTCCCCGGATCAGATTATGGCGATGAAAGCCATTAAAGCCGCACTTGACCCTAAGAATATACTTAATCCGGGCAAAATGTTTCCCTGGAAGGAACTCTCTCATGGCGCATGATGGACAGAAGGTTATTCAGAAAGCTTCTTTGATCGGCCGGATTCTCTCTATGGAGACTTTTCTTCTTCTGATGGGTCTCGCCTCTCTATTCTACGGCATCTCAAAAGATATCTGGATCAATATATTCTGGGGATGCGTCATAATCCCCGGAGTATTTATTCTTCATAAGGTGCGAAAGAAAGATTGGGCGAAGCATTGGGCTGATATGGAGGCAGAACATAAGTCGGCAGAAGCTCGTGCTGAACTGCGTAGAAAAATAGCGGAAGAGACTCAGAGGACCGGTAAAGATGGGAAATAGCAACTGTTCGATAGTTTTGGCATCCGCATCTCCGCGTCGTACCGAATTGATGACACTTGCAGGCATTGACTTCTCTGTTGTTCCTGCAGATATCTGCGAAGATGCACTTCATGGAGAATCAGCTTCGGATCATGTTTTGCGCCTTTCAAGGGAAAAGGCTGAGGCTGTTGCCGCAAGAACGGAAGGACGTTTTTTTATTGGAGCTGACACCATCGTTGTTCTGGATGGCGCAATTATAGGCAAACCCTTTAATGAAGCCGATGCAGAAAATATCCTATCCAGTTTGTCCGGCAGAACTCACACTGTAATTACAGCATTTACGGTATTTGATAAAACCGGCGGCACCGTGACAAGTAGAAGCGTTTACACCGAAGTTGCCTTCAAAAAACTTGATGCTAAAGAGATTGCTGCATATATTGCTACAGGTTGCCCAATGGATAAAGCAGGCGCTTATGCAATGCAGGGGGGAGCAGTACACTTTGTACGTTCAATAAACGGCTCTTTCAGCAATGTTATCGGCCTGCCAATGACAGAACTGTACGAAGTTCTTGATTTGATGGGCGCACTTTCAGCTCAATAATATGTGATTTCATGCGCTATGTTTAGCGGTGTACCGAAGTTCCACAATATTTACAGGCAGTATCCTTCCATGGGAATGTTTCACCGCAGTTAGAACACAGTCGAAAATGACCGCGAACCTCATGTTTAGGTTTTTCAAAATGGAGTACAAGCAGAAAAATGGGGAATATAGATAAAATTCCCCAAAGCAGGGGATTCTTCCCCCTGGAAATGGCAAGCTTAAAACCTATAGCTGCCGGAAGCCCGAAAATCAGCAGGATAAAGATCATTTCATTCATTAACCACCTCATACGCCTTAATTGTCAGCCCGCTTCCATCAATAATAAAGCAACCTTAGGCTATAGACTCCGGTGCATAGTGTCAACAGTTACTACAGAGATTTCGGCAGTATAACATCCTCAGGGGGACCTTATGGCTATACCTGAAAACATAGAAGATATTAGAAAAAGGATAACTCTCGCAGCCGAAAAGGCTGGACGTGACTCCGCATCTGTCCGTCTGGTCGCTGTATCAAAAACACGTTCGATTAGTGAGATTATTGACGCTTTTAACGCAGGTCAGTCTGATTTCGGAGAGAATTATATTCAGGAATTAATCCCTAAACTTGACGACATACATGAACCGGTAAACTGGCACGTCATTGGCAGCCTGCAGAGTAACAAGGTTAAGTATATAGCAGGCAGAGTCTCTTTAATTCACTCTGTAGATCGTATCTCACTGGCTGAGGAGATTAACCGGCAGTGGCAGAAGCTTGACAAGGTCTGTGATGTACTTGTCCAGGTCAATATTTCAGGTGAGTCTACAAAATCAGGGACGAACGAAGACGGGGCTATTCAATTGGTAAAGGGTTGTTCTAACCTTAAAAATATAAGGGTGCGCGGCTTGATGACTATGCCCCCTTTTTTTGACGACCCGGAGAAGGCAAGACCTTATTTCGCTGAACTGCGACGATTATCGGAAACCATAGCGGCTCTGGAAATCAGCGGTGTTGAAATGGCAGAGTTATCCATGGGGATGTCCGGCGATTTTGAAGCAGCTATTGAGGAGGGGGCAACTCTGGTACGGATTGGCACCGCAATTTTCGGAGAACGATGAAACTTACAGCTCAGGAGTCACCTTTGATGCAAAAGCAATTTCAGGGCGATCCATCTCTTCGATATACTTCAGAATAAATCGTTGGGCTGCCTCAACCGCTTTTGGAATATCCCACTTCTTCGGATCACGATCATCCACTATATTGCTGATCCCGCGGATTTCAAGACAACTTACTCCACATCTAAGACAAACCTGTGCGACAGCAGCACCCTCCATATTCTCCATAACGGCGCTCCATTGCTTTGAAAGTTCGCTCCCGCGCAGTTTTGTTCCGCTGCAGGTAGAAACTGTCACAGAACGCCCACGCATAAGAAAAACTCCATAATAATCAGCAAGCTGCATCGCCTTTTCCGATGCGTGCCTGGAAAGCGGAAGTGAGTTGTAGCAGCAGAGCCCCCCCTGTTCAATCGAGGTGATGTTCATGTAACGGAGACCTTTCCAGCCACCTGGTTCTGTAACACCCTCATCTCCAAGCATCTCTTCGCTTGCCACAACAAGATTGCCAATTGTAAGCCCGCTTCCAATATATGCTCCGGCGCAACCAGTGTTAATAACCAATTGCGGATGGTAACGATCAATCATAACCGCAGATACTGCTGCCGCATTAACTTTACCGACACCACCGGCGGAGACAACAACCCGAAGGTTTCCAATGGTACCCTCCATATATTCATAACCACCGGATTTAACTCTCCCCGAATATTCAAGGGCTTTCTCCAGAAGTTCTATTTCCGCCGGTACTGCTGCAATTATTACAATTGGCTGCATACTGTTTCCATTATCCATGATGATTTAATTCTATCGTCTATCGAGTTCGACAGCAGCATAAGCTGAATGGTTATGAATTGATTCAAAGTTTTCCGCCTCAACCGTAAACCATATTATGTTTTCAAGCGCTGCCAGACGTGAGTGCGCCTCTCGAACCATATCCTCAACGAATCGCGGATTCTCATACGCAAGTTCGGTAACATATTTCTCGTCTGCTCTCTTAAGGAGTGAATACAGCGAACTGGAGCCACACTGTTCGATGAGCTCCACCAGATCCTCAATCCAGATGAAGTCGCGATAACGGACTCTAACGGTCATAATGCTCCGTTGGTTATGAGCTCCGAAACGTGATAGTTCTCTGCTGCATGGGCATAACGAGGTTAAAGGAACTTTGATCCCCAGGACAAAGTCGAGGCTGTCGGTCATGGATGCACTGAATTCACAGGTGTATTCCATAAGACTTTTAGCACCTGAGACCGGCGCTGCTTTGTCTATAAAATACGGAAACTGGATTTCAAGATGCGCACTTTCCGAACCAAGCTTTAATTTCATCTCGTCAAGAATAGTTTCGAGCTTATCAAGAGCGATCTGTTCCCTGTATTTATTGAGAATCTCTACAAAGCGACTCATGTGAGTGCCTTTGAAATGATGGGGAAGATCGACGTACATATTGATCTTTGCTACCGTATGTTGAAGTGTCCGGTTTTTGTCCATAACTACAATCGGATAAGTTATATCTTTAACTCCAACCTTTGCTATCGGAATCCGGCGGTTATCCGGGCGTTTCTGCATATCCGGCATCGCAGTATGATCTGTAGTATGCTTCATTAGCTGTTTACCAAGTCTGAATTTATTTCAAGCAGCCCTGTAATCTCGCTCCAGATCCGGTCACGCCCATCTTTTGAGAGAGCCGAGAACGGAAGCAGCATATTTTTGTCTCTATTTATTGCAGCAGCGATGACCGCTCTCTGCTTCGCCTGCTCATTTTTAGAAAGTTTGTCGCATTTTGTGACCACGAGAACGGGTGGTATATTGTATAGCTCAAGCCACCGCAGCATCTGCATATCACCGTCGGACGGCACTCTTCTTATATCAAGGATAAGTACAACCGCCTTCAGCGTCTCACGAATTGAGAGGTATGACTCAATCATAGGCCCCCACTGTTTGCGTAGAGCAGGCGGAGCTTTTGCGTAACCGTATCCGGGGAGGTCAACAAGTGTTAACAGACTGTTTATGTCGAAGAAATTTATCAGCTGCGTCCTCCCTGGAGTAGAGCTGGTTCTGACCAAACCCTTCCGCCCGGAGAGCACGTTGATGAGAGATGACTTGCCAACATTGGAGCGGCCGACAAAAGCAACCTCCGGAAGCCCCGGCGGAGGATAATCCTTGGGTTTTGCAGCGCTTTTTATGAAATCTGCCTGAAATACATTCATCTGTTCATTCCCTCCGAGGGGGTCATTATAGTGTTCAGGAGTCAATATATTCAAGCATTTAATTATTGTGGACCTTTGCATCATTATTAAAGAAAATAGCAGATAGCGTTAACAGAGAAACTATGTTATACGGAAGCAATGTTGTAAATATATGGCTCATGAAATGAGCAGCGTCGCACTTCACGGGACTTGCACCCGTTAATACTACTGCCGGAGGAGTCAAACATGGAAAGCGTGAACTCTAAAGATCGTCATGGCCACACCCCGCTGATCAGTGCCTCCAAAGAAGGACTCAAGGATTTCGTGCAGGATCTGCTGCATCGCGGGGCAGACATAACTGCCTGTAGCGACAAAGGGAAAACCGCCCTGCACTATGCTGCAGCAAACGGGCATACCGAGATTACCAGAATATTACTCGAAAAAGGGGGTGAGGTTGATGCCCGTGACAGGGAGGGGCATACACCGCTGATGCTTGCAGCCATTTACGGATGCAATCAGACTATACAGGCACTTCTTGATGGCGGTGCAAATCCAACAGCCAAGACTCCTGCCGGAAATACCGCCCACCTGTACGCGGAAACAAATAATCATCCACTGGCTGCGGCACTTCTTAAAAAAGGTGAGCGGCTAAAAGCCTAAACATTTATTACCGTTTACCAGAGGGGGCGCAAAAACAGATTTTGCGCCCCCTCTGAATATTACGATTTGCTCTATCCACCCAATTTCATCGCTCTATCGGCATCATCACGTCTTCCGGTCAAAAACCGGGTTTTTCACCAAATACCATGTTATCTATCAATCTTGTCTGTCCAATCCTCACCGCCAACGCCAAAAGAGTGCTGTTATCGATAACTTCTACATCATTCAACGTCTCCGCATCCCGAAATTCGACATAATCAATGGTTGCGGAAGGCTCATTTTGAATAATCCCGCATACCGTTCTCTTTAAGACGGCAGCTGATCGTTCTCCAGAGTCGAATAATGCACGGGCAGATAGAATCGAGCGGTATAGACAGAGTGCGCTTTCACGTTCCGACTGAGTCAGATAAGCATTACGAGAGCTCATTGCCAAACCGTCTCTCTCCCGTACAATCGGCATACCGACGATTTCAATCGGCAGATTCAAATCGGCAGTCATACGCCTGATAACTGCCAGTTGCTGAAAATCCTTGTTCCCGAAAAGTGCAATATCGGGGCGGACAATATTGAACAGCTTTGTAACAACGGTGGCTACACCATCAAAGTGTCCCGGACGATTCGCTCCGCAGAGCGGCATAGAGATATCCCGAACGGAGACAACAGTCTGAAAACCATTCGGGTACATCTCGGTAGCATTTGGAATAAAAACAATATCAACACCGCACTCCTCGGCGATTTTGAAATCCCTCTCCATATCACGCGGATATTTATCAAGATCTTCGTTAGCTCCGAACTGCATAGGATTTACAAAGATGGATAAAACAAGGACATCAGCGAGTTTTCGCGCCTCTCGCAGAAGAGAGGCGTGCCCATCGTGTAGATACCCCATTGTTGGAACAAATGAAATTCTTCTTTCACCCCGCTCGGGTGAAATTGCAAGAGCCTGCATATGTAAAATGCTGTTGATTATTTTCATAGAAGCCTCAGGAAAACGAATGTTCTGCTGTCGGGAACTCACCGTTTTTGACATCTGCCACATAGCTTGCGACAGCAGAGGATATCAGTGGAGCAAGATCGGCATACCGTTTCACAAACTTTGGAGAATATTTTTCACACAGCCCTAGAATGTCATGGATAACCAGAACCTGACCGTCGCAGGATGAACCTGCACCGATGCCGATAGTTGGAATCGTAAGCTCCTTTGTAATGTCTGCTGCAAGCGAAGCAGGAATCCCTTCAAGCACAACAGCAAAAGCGCCAGCATGCTGAACCGCTAAAGCATCATCCATAATTCGTTCAGCCTGCTCGTTTCGCCCCTGAACCTTGTACCCCCCCATACGGTGAACCGACTGAGGTGTCAATCCAATATGACCCATAACCGGTATGTCAATTGAGGAAACAGCCCGTATAACATGGGCTATATTACTACCACCTTCAACTTTTACCGCTTCGGCACCACCCTCTTTTATCATTCTACCGCAGTTGCGGCACGCCTCCTCAATGCCGGTCTGATACGACATGAATGGCATATCAGCAACTACAAGGGCTTTTGGATCCGCACGTTTTACCGCTCTTGAATGATATATCATTTCATCCATTGTGACAGGCAGAGTGGTATCATGCCCCGCGACAACAACTCCAACGGAATCCCCCACAAGAATGACATCAACTCCACCACCATCTACAAGCCTGGCAAATGGGAAATCGTAAGCTGTCAGAACTGTAATACGCTCACCGTTCTGTTTCATTTTCAGAATTTCCGGTATTGTGATTTTCTTTTTCATAAACCTCCCATAACAAAAAACGCGCTGTGTGGCGCGTAGCGAACGGCAGATAAATGGACTGCCTGCTTATCTGTAGTAATATTCATTATATCCCGCTTCATTTTGCAAACCGTCCAGCGGCTGATTTTTAACAGTTCCCGCAAACAGTTCTATTCTCACGAAGGCAACCGTGAACTGATATTGGTAAATATCAGAGTATTATATCAGTTCAGCTGTTTGATCTGCTCCAGCTCTTTAATAACTTCAGCACTCTGAGCCCTGCGCATCTCCATATTGTCAAACATTTCCGTAACCATGATGGCAACCAATTCCACATTTCGCCTTATCAACTTACCGTCATTCACCTGACGTGAAGTTGAGTTCACCATTTCATGAGTCATATCTTTAATAGTTTCAATAGATCTTGCAATGCTTTTAGTCGCCTTTGACTGATCGGTGGAGGCGGCGAAGATCTGTGATGTCATCGTGCTGATCTCCTCCATAGATCTTGCTACCAACTGCACACTGGTAACCTGCTCCTGGGTTGCCAGTTTGATCTGTTTTGTCATATCAAGCGAACAGGTTGAGCTGTCAAAAATCGCCTTGAGCGATTCCCCGGTTGTATGACCCAGTTCGACACCCCGCTGCACAAGATCCCTACTTGTCCTGATGTTGTTTGCAGCGGTTTTTGACTCGCTCATAATCTCTTCAATAATGGAAGTAATCTCTCCCGTCGAATGACCGGTTTGAAGCGACAGGTTTCTTATCTCGTCAGCTACAACACCAAAGCTCTTACCATATTCACCTGCCTGAGCCGCAATAATTGAAGCATTAAGCGCCAGCAGATTAGTTCTTTTAGTTATGTCGTTTATAACACTGACAATATTTTCAATTCGTGTGCTATTCGCAGCGAGGCGCTGAATGGCATCAAACGAGAGACCTACAGAGTTTTTAATTTCATCAAGAGCTTTGATTGTCTCTATAACTACCGCACGGCTCTCCTCGGCACTCTCTTTCACCTGATTAGAGACTTCATGGGAGATAGCAGCATTCTCCTCAACATTACCGATAGTACTGTGAATCTGTTCCATAGCAGAAGATGACTGATGAACCACCCCTGCGAGGTGATCCAGATTTTTTGAGACCTGTTCAATAGCAACCGAAATCTCATTGACGGCAGAACTGGTTTCATCAATCGATGCCATTACCCCTTCAGAAGCGGAGGCTATAACAGCAGTTCCGTCCGCGACAGAATCAACACCATTACGCAGGTTATCGACATTCTTAGAATATTGATCTCTGCTTTCAAGCAGAAACTTGAATGAACTCTCCATTTCTGAAGTCAGCGTATCAATTGAGCGCAGCAGATTAATTCTGGTAACAGCAGACGCTACCTGGTCCGCAAAAAGCATTATCGTATCTACATCAGAGTCATTCAGAGCCCGGTGGCTGTTTTTGTTGTCAATCCCAAAAAGACCTATAGTCTCGTCCTTTACGACTATTGGACACAAAATAAAACTCTTTGATCTCAGAGGAGCCAGAGTGTTATGCGGCGGTTTTAAACTGTAGTCAGAGGGGTAGCTTGACATATCGTCAATGAGATAAACTTTTTTCTCCATAAAGCATTTGCCGATAACGCCAATGCTTTCGTCTATCGGCATACTCACATCAGAAGTGTCAAAACCTTCCGTTCCCACTGCAGCAAAAAAACGGAGACGTTTCCCCTCCTCAGAGAGGAGAATGTTTACGCGCTCATAACCCAGAACATCATGAAGCCCTTCGGCGCAGAGAAGTAACACCTCATCAAGTTTAAGTGATTTTTGAATTTTGCTGCTTATATGATGAAAATTTTTGATATTTCTATCCAGAACCTTGTAGCGATTTTCAAAAACCTCCTTCTGCTCGGCAACCTCCTGATGAAGTACATCGAGTTCAACCGCCCGCTCATGCAGATCATCTCCGTTCTTGCCAATCATATAACCAAGTGTAGCCAATACAACGGCAGTTCCGCCACCCATATAGGTGTACAGTGAAAAATGTTCACTGTTCACAAGAACATCTCGCAGGATCTGTTCAAATAAGCCAAGGGACTGGTCATAGTAGAATAAAAGCCTGATCGCAATCCAACCGACAGGGGCTGAAACACCAAGCATAAATCCGGCAACCAAATAGATAGTTGAACGCCTTTTCATAGAGATTTCCTCAAAACTGAACAAGATCCATTATTTGTCTGAAGCAAATTTTTCATCAATAGAGTGGCTTATCTCTTCCATAACCTTCTCAGCATCATCAATATTGTATGCAACTATATTTTTGAGGTGGACATACGAATCAAGATCAATTTTATCAAAAGTGAACCCGATGCCGTTTTCAGCTATCCGGGTTACCACTCCGCTGAAATTTACCGTGATTTCCGGAAGAGTACCTGTAAGAATTATTGTTATATCAACAGGCTCTCCTTCTCCGAGGAACTCGTTAGTTACAAGAAACATTCCGGTCATACTGAGATTTTCAACGGCGCCCTGAAACTGCCTTTCAGCGTTTCTTATAGTTGCTGCAACATTAAATTGTACACGTGAAAACTTGCGAGTACTCATCTTTTCTCTCCCCCGCTATCAAATCAAGCTTTGCCGGCTGAACCGAGTACGGTTTCATTTTTGTGCTTAACTAGCTTGACCAGTTCCTTGCGGGCTTCCCCAAGGTATTTGCGCGGATCAAATTCTTTGGGGTCTTTCGAGAAATATTCCCGGATTTTTGCAGTTACCGCTAATCTGCCGTCAGAATCAATATTGATCTTGCAGACTGCACTCGCTGCTGCCTGACGAAGCTGCTCCTCAGGCACTCCCAAAGCGCCTTCCAGATTACCGCCATACTGATTTATCAGAGAAACGTACTCCTGCACAACGGATGAAGCACCATGCAGAACTATAGGGAAACCGGGAATGCGCTTTTCGCACTCTTCAAGAATATCAAAGCGAAGCGGTGGAACCGGTTTGCCTGCAGGAAATTTGTAAGCACCATGGCTTGTGCCGATGGAAATGGCAAGAGAGTCAACACCGGTTTTCTTAACAAACTCCTCAACCTCTTCCGGCTTCGTATAGCTTGAATGTTCCGACGAAATTTCATCTTCAATGCCTGCAAGAACCCCCAACTCCGCTTCAACAGAAACACCAAACTGATGTGCGTATTCCGCAACTCTTTTGGCAAGCGCCACGTTCTCTTCAAACGGCAGGTGGGAGCCATCTATCATTACTGATGAGAAACCGCTGTCTACACACGATTTACAGAGCTCAAAAGTATCACCGTGATCAAGGTGCAGACATATAGGAATGTTGGAACCGACTTCGCGAGCCATCTGTACCGCACCCATTGCCATATATCGAAGCATTGTTTCATTTGCGTAACTACGCGCACCTTTGGAAACCTGAATAATAACCGGAGAGTTAGTCTCCACACAAGCGGTAACAATAGCCTGAAGCTGTTCAAGGTTATTGAAATTATACGCCGGAATTGCGTACTTACCAGCCATCGCCTTGCTGAACATCTCTTTTGTGTTAGACAAACCCAGTTCACTGTAATGAATCTTCTGTTTTTCCATTTAGTCCCCCTCGGTTGCTATATTTAATGTGGATTAGCCACGCAGAGCAGTAAGCAGATACCGCTGGAGAAAATACCATGCAAAAACTGTATAATCAAGGTGTAAACTCTCGGTTCAGGGCAATTTACACCTTCTTCTCACCCAATAATCCATTTGTGAAAGTATCTACGTTTTTTCTTTGCCTACATAAGGCGATTCCTTGTAGTATGCGGTGGTTGTAAAATAACACTATTCTGGATACCCGATATATGGAAGAACCAAAAAAAGAGAAACTTACAAAAGAATTGCAGGGAATGGGGCTTGGCACCATAGGCGTTTTTATTTTACTCGCTTTTATGACTTATAACTCCTCTGACGTCTCCTGGAACAGTTATTCAAATGAGGCAGGCATTCACAATCTGGGGGGGCGGCTGGGCGCACAGATTGCCGATCTCTTCTTTATAAGCTTTGGCCTGGCATCCTACCTCATTCCTGTAACATTGCTTTACATGGCTTACACTCTATTTCGTTTCAAGGAGATCCGGCTACGTTCATACAAGCTGGTAGCAGCCTTCGCTCTTCTTTTTTCACTTGCAACTCTGTTTGCCTTTTTTCGTGACAAAACGGTTCTTTTCGAGCAGACAGTTGCCACTGGTGGTGCGGTAGGGGTTGTATTCTCACGCACCCTTAAAAGCACTGTCGGAATAACCGGAGCGCTGCTGCTGCTTTTACCTGCACTGGCAGCATCGATCATGATTCTGTCTAAATTTTCCTTTATTTTATTTGCCGGGTGGTGGTTCGACAACTTTAAACATAAATGGAACGCATGGCAGGATAGCCGGATTCGCACACGTGAAGAGGAGAGCCGTGCCAAGGCAAAACTGGATGGAGTCCCGCACGCACAATCGTCAGCCGGTCCGGTGATAAAACCGATGGTTCCGCCCCGGCCCAACCTTATCAAAAAGGAGAAAGATAAGAAAAAAGAGGAGGCTAAAACGGCGGCAGTTCAGGAAACTTTTGAATTTATCAAAGCTGAAGGTGATTTTCATACCCCGCCGTTTTCTCTGCTGGATGTTCCCCCTGCGACGGAGAAAACTCTTGATCGCGATGCTTTGACCATGAATGCACGACTCCTGGAAAAGAAACTCAAAGATTATAACATTGATGGTGAAGTTGTTGAAATCTGCCCCGGCCCTGTTATCACAATGTACGAATATGCTCCGGCACCGGGGATAAAAATCAGTCGTATTGCGGGCTTGACCGATGACCTGACAATGGCGCTGCAGGCGATGTCGATCCGAATTGTGGCACCGATACCCGGAAAAGGCGTAGTAGGGATCGAAGTCCCTAACCGCGACAGAGACATGGTGTTTCTCCGCGAAATTTTTAATTGCGAGCATTTTTCGCACAGCAGAATGAAACTCCCGCTGGCTCTTGGCAAAGATATAGCGGGGCTTCCCGTAGTTACCGATCTAGCCAAGGCGCCTCATCTTCTCGTAGCCGGTTCAACCGGTTCCGGCAAGTCGGTCTCTATTAACACGATGATTCTCTCCCTGCTTTATACCTCTACCCCAAGGGATGTGCGGGTAATAATGGTTGACCCTAAGATGCTTGAGTTCTCAATGTACGAAGGGATTCCGCATCTGCTCCTGCCGGTTGTTACCGAGCCGAAAAAGGCTTCGCTTGCACTAAAGTGGGCGGTTAATGAGATGGAGCGGCGCTATCAGCTGCTTTCTGACAAAGGTGTCCGCAACATTGATTCCTACAACAAAAAACTAGCCGGAGAGCTTCTTGAGAAGGAAGAGCATGGCTCAATTTCTGATGCCGAAATAATTGAAGAGCTGGAAGAGGTTGTTGAGGATGGAGACGAAGCAATCGACCCTATTCCATTCGTAGTTGATGATGGTGAAGTTCTGGAACATACTCATCTACCCTATATTGTAGTTATTGTGGACGAATTGGCTGATTTGATGATGGTTGCCGGTCGCGATGTTGAAGAGCATATAGCCCGTCTTGCCCAGAAAGCGCGTGCCTCGGGAATTCATCTGATTCTTGCCACACAGCGCCCCTCTGTGGATGTTATTACCGGGCTGATAAAAGCTAATCTCCCCTCCAGAATTTCGTTTCAGGTGACATCGAAAGTTGATTCACGCACCATCCTAGACACAAACGGAGCTGAAAGCCTTCTAGGCAACGGCGATATGCTTTATATGCCGCCCGGAACGTCGCGACTACAGCGCATTCACGGTGCCTTTGTTTCTGACGCCGAAGTGCAGCGTGTCGTAGATTTCCTTAAAAAACAGGGTAAGCCGGTTTACGAAAAGTCTATTCTTGAGATGAAAGATAGTGATGAAAAGAGCGGCAGCGGTGAGGACGAAGTTCAGGATGAGAGGTGGGAAGACGCATTAAGGCTTGTTGCAGAGACAAAACAGGCAAGTATTTCCATGGTTCAGCGCCGCCTTCGAATCGGCTACAACCGTGCCGCACGTATTGTTGAAATGATGGAGAGCGAGGGGATGATAGCCCAGAGTGACGGGACAAGTAAGCCTCGTGAAGTTTATATGGATATTATCAACGCCTATCTGAATTCACAATTGACTACGAGGTAACCGCATGAGTCCAATCAAGGCTGCCGCCATTCAATTTAACGTTAAACAGGGTGATGTTGATGTCAATCTGGCGTACGTCCGTGAAGCGTTGCGGCGCGTTGCCTCAAACGGTGTAAACCTGGCAGTTCTCCCGGAAATGTGGTCGAGCGGTTTTGCTTACAAAAATCTCAACGAACTGGCTCAAAGAAGTGCTGAGATTGTTAATGAGCTTCTGGAGCTTTCACGTGAACTGAAACTTGTTATTGTAGGGAGCATGCCGGAACCAAACGGCGAAAAGGTGTTCAATACGATTCACCTGCTTGACAACGGAAATCTATCAGCGGTTTACCGCAAGATCCACCTTTTCTCACTTTTAGGAGAAGACCGCGCTTTTTCAGGTGGTGACTCATGGAGGGTGGTCGAAACTTCCATCGGGAAAATCGGAGTAATAATCTGTTATGATCTCCGCTTTCCAGAGCTTTCACGCCGACTGGCGGTAGAAGGGGCCGATATTATCTGCGTACCCGCCCAATGGCCTAAACCGCGACAGGAGCACTGGCGGACTCTCCTGCGGGCAAGGGCTATTGAAAATCAGCTGTTCGTTATCTCCTGCAACGCCTGCGGCAGCATAGGCAAATTGGACTTTTTCGGAATGAGTATGATAATTGATCCGAAGGGGGAGGTTCTGTCTGAAGCCGATGAAGCTGAAGTTGAAATCTATGCAGAGCTTGACATGAAGATAATGGAAGAGTGGCGCGCGCAAATCCCCTGTTTCCTTGATCGGAAGCCGGAATACTATTAGATGTTCCATTCTTAAACGTGAAGTCTCTTCAGAAGTTCCGGATTGTGAAGTGATCCGCGCAGAGTACTTCGTATCCCTTTAACCTCTTCAAAACCCTCCAATTTTGACATTAAGCCGCTCTTGTAACGGAGGCGGAGACTTTTCCGTAAAATATCAGCGGCAGCCAAGGCTTTTTCTCCGGTTGGATCAACCCGCAGAAATCTGGAATTGTCAGGATCTCCCAGAAACTCCAGCATAGCGCCCCTTGCCAGCTCCATATACTCTTCACGATCCGCTTCTGCCAGTTGATAACGCGATTTATTGGAGAGGGTCTGCACAACCTTTTGAATTTTCTCCATTCGTGACAGCACCATTATAGAGTTAAAAATTCTCTTATTCGTCCCGAAAGAGAATAGCGTAGAGGAGAGTACATTACGGAGAAGCACGTCGTTGGCGCGCCTGTCGGCACGGCAGACAACACTGGCCAGTTTCCAGGTATCCCTCGAAACGAATGTCTCGAAACGCATCTCCCAATAGGTATGTTTCATTGTTATCGCCGGAAATGAGCGGATGATCTTATAGGGGACGAAATAATTATGTGCAACCGTATCCGCAGCTAAATGGCATAGATAGCCGTAGGCGCAAGCCTTTTGATGATCTGTCCCCGCCTCTTTCAAGAGTGTTCGACCGATTCCCCAGCGATGGCAGTGCAAAAGGTGATGGGTATATTTTTTACCAAGCGTTATATCAGGGGCAAGACAGCCATAGAGGAAATCTTTTGGATGGAGCTTCAGAAGTGCCGCCATCTCATTCGGCAGCGTTGAAAGGTTGGCAAGGACTTCAGTTCCAAGCTGAAGGTGGATTCCGCCACCCCAGGCGAAAGCGGAGTCTGGAAATAATATTGATGCCATAACAAGCAGACAGACGGAAATTATTTTCTGATAGTTACCATCAGGTAACAAGCTGACTAAAACAATCATTTTATTTGACCCCGGCATAAGGGAACGCATGGAGTTCTTTCTTTTGACAGAGATGCGTCTTACTGGTAGATTCAGCCTGAATTGTACGCCAAATTATTATTCATTGTATATAAATTTGACGGTAAGGAAAAAACGGTGAACAGACTTTCCGGGCATACAAACTTATTCGCCTCACTCACATCTTATCTTCAGAGCCTTCAAGAGAGCGGTCTGGACGGTATACCTCTAGAAATGATGAAACCAATGCAGTTTGAAACTGAAGCGCAGCCTGCAATTTTTATGAAAACGGGAGTATCTGACGGCATGAATGAAAACATAAGCCTGCCGGGAAAAAGCGAGTCGCTGGAGCATATCAGGAAGGATCTGGGCGATTGCCAGCGCTGTAAACTGGGCACCACGAGGAAAAACCTGGTATTCGGGGTCGGAAATCCAAAAGCGCGACTCCTGTTTGTGGGTGAAGGGCCGGGAGCCGATGAGGATGCACAGGGTCTCCCCTTTGTCGGGGATGCCGGCAAAATGCTGAACCGAATAATAACTGCAATGAATCTCGAGCGTGATGAGGTTTATATCTGCAATGTTGTGAAGTGCAGACCACCACAGAACCGCCCCCCCGAGAGCGACGAAGTTGCTCTCTGTTCACCTTTTCTTCTTAGACAGATATCTTCTGTCAAACCGGAGGTCATTGTCGCACTCGGCACCTCTGCTGCCCAGGCACTTTTGCAGACCAAAACACCAATTTCAAAGTTACGGAGTAAATTCCACAATTTTCACGGAACTCCACTAATGCCGACCTACCACCCCTCATACCTTCTACGTACAGGCGGCAACTCCGACTCTTTCTGGAGCGTATGGGATGATATGACGCAGGTTCTGCAGCTGTTGAAACTTCCGGTGCCTGTCAAAACCAGGAAGAGATAGAAAGTGACGTGAACTCAGCTACTATTTTTTTAAAAAACCTCTTTCTCCCATCTCAGTTTAACAAGATTTTTCTGGTAGGCGGCACTGTGCGTGATGCTCTTCTTGGAAGAGAACCGCAGGACATAGATCTGGTTGCAGCTCTATCTCACAAAGAGCTTCTAAATCTCGGCTTCTCTCCTGTTGAGACATCCATCGGAGCATCGATTTATTTCAAGCACCTTCCCGCAACAGGAAAGATCGAAATTACGCGCATAAACTCCGTTGCCGAACTATCGGAGGAACTTTGCCGGCGGGATTTCACAATTAATGCCGTAGCTATGAATCTGGACTCTGAATATATTGACCCGCTAAATGGCAGAGCCGATTTGAATGGAATGGTGTTGAGAGTCTGCAGCGATAAGAGTTTCACATCCGATCCTCTCCGCATCTTCCGCATCTTCCGCGCATTCCGCTTTGAGTCAAATGGCTGGCGTTTGACGCAGGAAAGTGAAGCTTTAATAAACTCAAAAGACTGGTCATCGGAACTTTCATCCGTTCCGATAGAGCGTTTTACTCTTGAAATGATGAAGGCTTTTCTGCAGGAGAAACCAGAGAGATTCTTTGAACGTATGATCGAGTTCAGAGTCGGGATAGAGATGCTTCCGGAGCTCTTTCTGATGACCGGCATACCTGCCGGCTCACCTCAGCACCACCCTGAAGGGGATCTCTTTACGCACTCAGTTCAGGTTTTACAGCGTGTTTCAGCCAACACCAACGATCAGCTGTCACGTTTTTGTGCATTTTTTCACGACATTGGAAAATTGGCTACAAATCCGGCGCTTTATCCAAAACATCATGAACATGACAGTGCTGGATTCAATCTGGCGGTTGACTTTTGCAATCGTCTGAAACTATCGTCACTTCATCGGAAGACATTAGCATGGACAAGCGCTCTACACAGCAAAGCAAATCTCTGGAATACTCTGCGGAATCAATCCCGTCTTAAAATCGCAGAGCAGGCCTTAAAAGGGTCTATAGTCGATATTCTCCCCTTAGTTTCAGCAGCTGATAAAACCGGCAGCTTACCGATGGATGGGTGGAAAAACTTTGTGAAAGTCGCCGCAATGAGCAGCCGTGATCTGGGGATTAATCAGGAAAAACTTGAGGCTCTGCTGGTGAAAAACCGTCCATCTGTTATACTGCAGAAGCGATTGGAACTGCTTGCCGTGATGAACTGAAAAAACGTCTGGTTTCCGCTGCATTAAATTAGAAGATGACTTGAGAGGAGTTAATAAATGAGAACTTTACTGTTGGGTGTTGCTGCATCAATATTTGTAATAAACGGATGCTCCATGTTTACAGCCTGGAAGAGCATCCCCCCCCCTGGCGGTTGCGATCAGTGCCATACAACACCGATAACTGCAAACTGGCAGGCGATGTACAAAGCCCCTTCGATACCGGATGAGCGCGGGCGTCTCTCTTTTCAGACTTCTGAGTACAATCAGCCTGCTATTGGAGGGCAGGATTCGCCGCTTGAGACAAAAAAAGTTCAGGAGAAAGCCTGCTTTGATTGCCACAAATCTCCGACTCCGGCGCACAAAAAACGCGCGGGGAGGTTTCATCACTAAGGCTGTTCTCTCTATGCGACATAACACAGATAAAAGCCATGTTCAATCAGTAAGTTAGAATAAACTCTCGCAATTTTCTATTGAGCCGGAGGAACCATGAAAAACTACCTGCTGTTTTTTGTTTCTTTTTTGCTGATAATTACAACCGGCTGTTCGCACGTTATGAGCGAAGCAGGACTTGCGACTGTTGATAAATCAGTTATGTATAAGGACATCAAAAGTAAACCGGAAATACTTGCAGGAAAAAAAGTACTTGTCGGCGGAATAATTGCCGAGACTCGGAGCAGCGGAGATGTAATGCAGCTTGAGGTTGTGCAGCTTGATCTGCTCACAAATGGTGTGCCTGATGATTTGTCAATCTCTGAGGGGCGTTTTCTGGTTGTAAGCGGAGAACTTCTTGATCCGATGATTTATCGTGCCGGTTTGCTGGTTACTGTAATCGGTGAAATAAAGGGTCAGAAAGTCCAGAAACTGGAGAGCTCGGACTATAGATATCCGGTTATTTCTGCCAAAGAGATTCGCCTGTTCAGAGCCTCAGATTCATCAACATCGCGCCCAGCTAACCCTTACCAAAACGAGTTTGGTGATGGCAGGTTCATGCTTCGACCACCGGGGGGAGTTTTCACGGAACCTGCAAAACCTTGATTCTGAGAGGAAAAACAACATTTACATGGTAAAACGGTGGGGTGACAGAGAAAGTGCTACCCACCAAATCTGTTGCGGAAATACTCCACTCCGCGACGCCGCATTATGGCAAGCCGGTACAATTCATCGTATTTCTTAGCTGCAGTTTCCCAGGTAAAACGCTTCTTCATTCCATTTTTACGCAACGCATCGACCCCTTTGGGGTTGTTGAAGAAGGTCCATGCCGCCCAGCCGACTGTATCGAAAAGTGCGTTAGCGCTATGATTCCAGAATTTAAAACCATCCCCTGTCATAACTGCCTCGTTAAAGTTCTCAACACTGTCATCAAGACCACCGGTTGCCCGTACAATCGGAGGCGTTCCGTATGCCAGAGAGTACATCTGATTCAGACCGCAGGGTTCAAACGCTGAAGGCATAACGAAGAAATCGGAGCCAGCCTCCACTTTATGAGCCAACCCCTCGTTGTATCCGATATAACAGGCGAATTTTTCAGGGTAGAGTGCCGCTATATCTCCAAAATAGAAGTGTGCCCATGGCTCTCCATTCCCAACCACCACAAACTGGCAATCCATCTCCATTATCCTGTGAATAGCCTCGGCAAGAATATCAGTACCTTTCTGTTTGACCATACGGGAGACGACCCCAAAGAGAGGCACATCATCACGTTGCGGCAGACCCATCGCTGCCTGCAGGTCACTTTTGCAGGCAGCTTTCCCCTTTTTTACTGTTTTTGCTGTGTAGTTAGCAGCAATAAAAGGATCTTTAGCCGGATTCCACTCGTCGTAGTCAACACCGTTCAAAATACCTGAGAGGTCTGCAGAACGGTCCCGTATAACACCTTCAAGCCCCCACCCGAATACTGATGTCTGAATTTCGCGTGAATACTCCTCACTGACTGTATTCAGTAGAGTCGCATGATAGAGTCCACCTTTCAGGAGGTTAACCTGATCATCTTTTTCCAGTTCAAGATAGTTGAAATGCTTCCAACCGACTCCCAGGACATCCATCAGCCCGGGATAGAAGTTACCCTGATGCTGCATATTATGCAGTGTCAACAGTGAAGCAGCATTACCAACATAACGGTCATGCAGATATGATGTATTAAGAAGAACAGGAATTACACCTGTATGCCAATCGTGCGCATGAACAACATCGGGCGAAAAATCGAGCTTTTTACAGAGTTCAAGCGACGCTTTTGAAAGAAATACAAAACGGTTATCGTTGTCGAGATACCCCTCACCATTCTGCTGATAGAGCCCTGCACGACCATAATATGCCTCATGCTCAAGAAAATAGACAGGCACACTGCTTCCCGGCAGCCTCCCTTCCCATACAGAGCAGTACTGATGACCTATAATTCCCATTGGAACGACAACTGTTCCGGGTAACAGTTTCAAACCGTACTTTTCAGGTTTAACCGTGGAATATCTTGGCAGAACTACCCGCACATCATGCCCCAAACGGGCAAGATATCTGGGGAGAGCCCCTACAACATCACCAAGTCCACCCTCTTTCGCAAATGGTGCCGCTTCGGATGCAGAGAAAAGTATGGAAAGGGGTTTTTCAGATATCTTCATTATCTCACCAGTATTTTAGGATGGTTATGGTTTGTCTGATACATAAGACATTTCAGAATTATAGAACCTGCCACTCTCTTATTAGATGATTGATCAGGCATATAGCCGGAATATTAAAATCTGCAGTTAAATACTGTTTCAAATTCCTTCAAAAAGTGCTGTTGACATATACCTTTCAGCCGCGTCAGGGAGTATTACAACAATGGTTTTACCAGAGAATTCGTCGAGTTGACCAAGCCGGACTGCGGCAGCAACCGCAGCGCCGCAGGAAATTCCCACAAGAAGCCCCTCTTCCCTGGCAAGTCGTCTGGCATACTCTATCGCATCGTCACCGCTAACCTGTTCAACGCGGTCAATAATTGCGAGGTCGAGAATATCCGGTATAAAACCTGCTCCGATACCCTGAATTTTGTGAGGTCCCGGCTTAATCTCTTCCCCTGCCACTCTTTGACTGATTACAGGACTTTCCGCAGGCTCCACCGCTACAGAGACAATCTGCTTACCCATGGTATTTTTTATATATCGCGAAATCCCCGTAATTGTGCCACCTGTTCCAACACCGGAAACCAGCACATCTATCGACCCGTCGGTGTCATTCCATATCTCCGGACCGGTGGTCTTTTCATGAATACCCGGATTTGCCGGATTTTTGAACTGCTGTGGCAGAAAATATTTTTCAGGCTCGGCGGCGGCTATTTCTTCGGCGCGACTAATCGCCCCTTTCATCCCCTCGGCACCCGGTGTAAGAATAAGCTCTGCACCAAGCGCAACGAGCAGGCGACGCCGTTCGATGCTCATTGTTTCCGGCATCGTCAAAGTCAGCCTGTAACCACGTGCAGCAGCCACATACGCCAATGCGATACCTGTGTTACCTGAAGTCGGCTCTATAATCTCCACTCCCGGCTTCAGAACTCCACGACTCTCGGCATCCCATATAAGATTGGCACCCACACGGCATTTTACCGAATATGCCGGATTGCGACCCTCAATTTTTGCCAGAATTGTCGCTTTGGAGCTGCCGGCAATTCTGTTGAGTTTAACAAGCGGAGTATTGCCTATCGACTGCGAGTTGTCTGAATATATTCTGCTCATGACGTTTCCCCTTTTGTCTTATTATGATTCAAACAGGAGAGTGGAAATTTTTCAATGTGAAGACCATGACGGCTGAAAGAAGTTTCCATCACCTCTTGATACTTTCAGCTGCCCGGAGCCATCAGCCCTCATAACGTAAATTCCGTTACCGCTGCTTCTCTTTGAACTGAAACTTATGAAACGCCCGTCGGCAGACCATGACGGGTTCTCGTTAGAACCTTCAAGTGTCAACTGAGTATCCATAGAACCGTCAGGCGAGATAGTAAAAATGTGGAAACCGGAATCCGTCATCCTTGAATAGGCTATCCTATCACCTTTTGGAGACCATCTGGGGTTTACATTATAACTACCGGATGTTGTTAATCTTCTGGCATTTCCGCCATCAGAATTCATAACAAATATCTGAGGTTTCCCCAATCGATCCGAAACAAAAGCGATCTGACTGCCATCTGGAGACCAGGTTGGATAGAGATCCAGAGCCGCATTGATCGTCAGACGATTCGGATTGTTGCCATCCTTGTCGAGAGTATATATCTCAGCATCGCCGTCCTTACTGAGCGCAAGCGCAATTTTGCTACCGTCAGGAGACCATGAACCGGTCATATTCAAACCCTTGCGCCTCGACAGTGGGACTTCAAATCTGCTGGAAAGGGGGCGTCTGAACAGATCCGGATTACCACGTTTATATGAAGTGAATAGAATCTCTCTGCCGTCAGGGGAGAAATCTGGATTAAGATTTATAGAGCCGTTTTTAGTGAGCGGCAGAGGATTATTACCATCCCAATCCATAACATATATCTCTTTGTTACCGGTTTCTGTCGAAACGTAAGCAATCTTTGTAGTAAAAGCGCCGCT
The DNA here is from genome assembly GCA_028683855.1 of Desulfuromonadaceae bacterium. Classification (GTDB taxonomy): domain Bacteria; phylum Desulfobacterota; class Desulfuromonadia; order Geobacterales; family Pseudopelobacteraceae; genus JACRCG01. The sequence goes on along the minus strand of JAQUHA010000001.1, from coordinate 222,852 downwards.
TTCACCGGTAAGAGCGAACAGGATTTCATTGGCAAATAAATGTGCAAAACGTCGTAGATCCTTTGTCACACCGAGGTAGCGTTTTGCAGTTATCATTTTGCGATTTGCAACATCAAACAGCCTGAATTCAAGAGTTAACTGATCATCTTTCAGAAGATACTCCCCCCTTAGGAGTAAATCGAAACCGCTGTTGAGCAGGGGAGTAAAATCAATGTCGACAAGGGAGAGATATTTGACCGCAGGTTTAAACGAACGAATCTCAGGCAGGATTCCACCGGACATATTCAAATCAAAGGCTATAACTTCTGAAACCAGTTTGTCGGTCCCTGGTGAGACAGTAGAGCCTGCAGGTTTTACAGGTTCAATAGCCAGTTTCAGTTGACGATTTACGGGGGCATTTACTTCGATATATTCTGATTCTGCATATAAGAAGGAGGGGGAGGCGATAATAAGAATAAAAAATAATATTTTCATTTGGTTTCCGTGGGATTACTGCTCTGAGTTGTTTAAAATACCTTTCGGTCTGAAAAGAAATCCATTTTCAAAAACATTATTATCCGGAGGCGCAGTAAACTTCTGGCTTGCCAGGTCGATAGCACGTCTGACGGAAAGTTCAAATGCTGAATCTCCACTGCTGCGCTCGACCTTTATCCGCAAAAGCCTCCCTTCAGCAGAGATCGTAATCCGCACCGCTATCTCAGGATTTTGAGTTGTAGAGTAGCTCGTTATTTTCAGAGCATCTTCAAGTCGCGATTTAATATAGTCGCTATAGCGACTGCCGCGCTCTGCACCGCCCGCTCCGGGCGTTCCGGCTTTTGAGGCGGCTTTGGACTTTACTTTACTACTTATCCGATTGATTCTTTCATCAATCTGCTGCGCTTCATTCTTCTCGGCAAGTTTTGCCATTCTCTCCTGAAAAGCCGCCTCACTCTCCGCAGTGCTCTGGGGAGCAGCGGGCTTTAGAAATTTCGTCCCTTTTTTAGTTACCGGTTCTGATGGGGAGGGTGTCGGAGCGAGAGGCTGAACTTGCGGAACTTCCGTTTTTGGTTCGTCAGTTTTCTGAATCTCCTCACCGGCTTGAGGGGCGGTTACCGGCAGATCCACCACATCAACGTAATAAGTTTCCTGAAGCGCCATCTGCGGTGAAAACTGCTCCCCCCACCAGACAAATAACAAAAAAACCGCCAGATGAATGACGGCCGAAGCAATGAAACTGGCACTCATACCGGTGTCAATTTTTGCAGACCGCGAATCCATTACTTAGCGGCCGGTTCCGTTACCATGCCGAGGCGCTCAATTCCGGCTCCTTTAATTTCAGCCATGGCTCTCACTACTTCACCATAAGGAACAGTAGAATCCGCCTTTAAAAATACCTCTTTTTTTGCACGGGTAACAAATATGGAGGAGAGCCGCTGCCTCAAATCCGCTGCCGCAACCTCTTCCTTATCAATAAAAAGTTTGCCGGAGCTGTCAACAGAGACTACAACAGCCTCTTCAGATGGCGCCATAGCCTTGGTATCAGCCTTTGGAAGATTTACCTGCACCCCCTGCTGCATCATAGGCGCTGTTACCATAAAGATAACAAGCAGCACCAGCATTACATCGACGAGAGGCGTGACGTTTATCTCCGCCATTACAGCCCGATTACTGTTCTGTCCCCCCATAGCCATAGCCTATTTCCCCGCAATATTACGCTGAACGATATTAAGAAACTCAGTAGAAAAACTGTCCATTTCATTAATCAGAACCCTGATTTTGTGTTGAAAATGGTTGTACGCCATAACCGCCGGTATCGCAGCAACAAGACCGATTGCAGTAGCGATCAGAGCCTCGGCAATACCCGGTGCAACAACTGCGAGAGATGCGGAACCGGTTTTGCCTATACCCTCAAAAGCGGTCATAATGCCCCAGACTGTACCGAAAAGACCAATAAACGGCGATGTTGAGCCGGTTGTTGCAAGAAATGTCAGATATTTTTCAAGACGGGTTATCTCGGAATTGGTTGCACGACGCATGGCGCGGGAAACATTTTCAACCCCCCCAAGATCCGTGCTAATGGCGTTTCCGTCACTTTTACTATCGGTTTCAACCACTTTTTTCAGTTCACTGTAACCTTCATTAAAAAGCACCGTAAGCGGAGAGCTTGCAAAACGATCGACCTGTGACGCAATCGCATCAAAGCGCTTTGACTTCCAGAAAAAATCCATGAAACGTTCAGACTCGCTCTTTGCGCGTTGAACCTGAAAAAATTTGAACAGTATTATGCCCCAGGAGACTACAGAGAATGACATGAGAAGAAGGAGAACGAGTTTTACAACAACACCGGCACCGAGGATTATAGCCACGGATGATACCTCCGCATTTAGTTAGAAATTCAAAAAAGCTAGTACTTTCAATCAGTCATGTCAAGACAAAACAGGTTGATCTTATGGAGTCTCTCTTATTTGCATGGCAATTTGATCAAGAATTACATCGGCTAGATCATCTTTGGACATGAGATCGCACGACTTACTGCTCCCGTCCCTGAAAAAAATCACTGCCCGGTTGGTATCAACATTGAAACCGGCATCACTCTGAGTGACATCGTTCGCCACAATCATATCCAGATTTTTGAGATTCAGCTTGATTGCCGCATTCTCGGCAAGGGAGTCCGTCTCCGCCGCGAAGCCGACAAGAATTGTCTGCAGATTTGAACTGCTCTTCATTCGTCCAAGCTCTGCCAGAATATCCGGATTTTTCACCAGCCTGATAGAGGAAGAGTCGCCGCTCTTTTTGATTTTAGAGGATTCCCTGACAACAGGGCGATAATCCGCAACTGCAGCAGCTTTTATGACAGCATCACAATCAGCAACCCTCACCATAACTTCATTCAGCATCTCAACAGCACTGCTAACTTTTATCAACTGGAGACCGGCCGGCGCTGGAAGAGACGTTGGACCGCTTATCAACAGCACAGTTGCACCACGTCGCCTTGCGGCTTTTGCAATGGCATAACCCATCTTACCGGAAGAGTGGTTAGTTATATAGCGAACAGGGTCAAGCTCCTCGCGTGTCGGACCGGCGGTAATCAAGATAGTCCGCCCATCCAAATCCTTTTCGGTCAAGATGCTTGCTGCACTCTCGAAGATAGCTTCGGGTGATGCCAGCTTCCCGCTCCCCTCCCAACCACAGGCGAGAGCCCCGGTAACAGGCGACTCAAAAAAGTATCCAAAGCGCCGCAGTTTCGCTTCATTCTCCTGATATATAGGATTGGTATACATATTTACATTCATTGCCGGTGCAAACAGAACCGGTGCTTTTGTTGCCATTACTGTTGTTGTCAGAATATCATCCGCAATCCCCGAAGCTATCTTTCCGATAACATTCGCCGTAGCGGGGGCGATAACAACAAGATCAGCCCTGTCAGCAAGGGAAATATGACCTATCTCCTGCTCTGCAATCAGATTAAACAGCTCTGTATGTACCGGATTAGAGGAGAGTGTTTGAAAAGTAAGCGGCGTTACAAACTCTGAGGCGGCGCGGGTCATTACAACATTAACATCAGCCCCTGCCTTGGTAAACAGACGGAGAAGTTCGACCGCTTTATATGCAGCTATACCTCCGCAAACGCCCAGTATGATCTTTTTATCTTTAAGCATAAAAGCACACCAACTCTAAAAATATGGATTGCTACGTTTTTCGTGCCCGATAGTCGTCTCTTCGCCATGACCTGGGTAGACTCTGACATTTTCAGGGAGCGTAAAAAGTTTACTCCGGATTGACTCAAGGATCTGCTCGTGGGAACCGCCGGGCAGATCCGTACGACCGATTGATTCAGCAAAAAGAGTATCACCGGTAATAACAATACCCTCTTTCTCAAAATAGAGACAGCAACCACCCTGAGTATGTCCCGGGGTGTGAAGAACCTTTAGAGATTGTCTGCCAAAAGTGAATATCATGCCATCTTCCAGACAGACATCTACATCAGGAGAATTCTCACTCTTAACACCATACATCCTGCCTACATCAGCTGCACGCTTTAACATAGGGGCATCTGACTGATGAATCATCAGAGTTGCGCCAAACTTTGCCAGCAGTTCAGAATTACCGCCAATATGATCAAAATGACCATGTGTATTGATTATAGCGATTATCTTCAGATCATGCTTTTTAACGATTGCGGCAATCTCCTCTGCATTCCCGCCAGGATCAACCACAATCCCCTCACGACTCTCTTCGCATCCTACTATAAAACAGTTAACCGACAACGGGCCTACTGGAATTGACTCAAATATCATTTAATTTTCTCTCTGTAATGGATTTTCCGGTGGCTGTGAAAGAGTTCTTCCATGGAAAGACAGCCGCTTGACATACGAAATGTAAATGCTACAATCGCCGCAATCGAGTGTAAATTTAAGACAAGGAGCCACAAATTATGGAACGTTGGATCTGCACTATCTGTCAGTACGTTTACGACCCTGCAGTAGGTGACCCCGATCGCGGCATCGCGCCTGGCACATCTTTTGAGTCACTACCTGACGACTGGGCCTGTCCGCTATGCGGCGCCGGCAAGGATGTTTTTGAAAAGGAGTAGGATGACACGGGCGGACTCTAAAGTCCGCCCGATGTATGCTTTACTTTTTTTCAGCCGGTTTGATTATGTCAACTACAGATTCCCCCGCCATAACCTTTATACGCCAGACAAGACCGCAGGCTCCGCACTCTTTAACCGGTGAATGCTCTGCGGAATAACCGCTTGAATGCATATCAAGATCAACATCAGTTCTGCTCCCGCAATTTGGGCACTTCATGGTACTCTACCTCCAGGGTTTTCCCCTCTTCTTTTATTTAATCTATGCCAGTTCAGGCAAAATAGCTGTTATTGCAGCGAAAAGTTCATCAAGATCAGAACGCGTCATATCACCCATGTGGGCAATACGAAAAGTTTCGCCCTTGATTTTCCCATAGCCATCATCAAACGCAAAGCCTGCTTCACCAAGTCTCTTTTTAAGTGCGGCAAGGTCGATTCCACGACTATTACAACTGCAGGTCAAAGTCTGCGACCTGAATGCGTCCGCCGGAAAAGATTTAAAACCACGATCAGCCAGCCAGCTTCGCACATAACCGGCAAGATCATTGTGACGAGACCATCTATTTTCCAACCCTTCGGCAAACATACGCTTCAACTGGCAATCAAGAGCAAATATTAGCGATATGCAGGGGGTTGAAGGTGTATTATTCTTTGCATCATTTGCAGCAAACTCTGCGTAGTCAAAGTAATAACCACGCCCCTCCATGTTTGCCGCACGTTTCAGAGCTTTTTCGCTTGCGGTAAAAACAGCCAGACCGGGCGGAAGCGCAAAAGCCTTCTGAACACCGAAAATACAGCTATCTATCCCGAGCTCATCAACAGGGATTTTAATCGCACTCATCGAAGAAACCGTGTCAACTATAAACATGACATCCGGAAATCTGCGCATTACTTCCGCGATTTCAGACAGAGGGGACATTACACCTGTCGAGGTTTCATTATGTATCATTGTCATACTATCATACTTGCCTGTTGAAAGGGTCTTTTCAACTATTTCAGCGGTAACCGGTGAACCCCATTCCGTACGGATTGCATCTGCCTCCTTGCCACACCTCTTGGTAACATCATGCCATTTATCGGAAAAAGCACCGTTGCAGAAATTGGCACAACGCGTTCCTACCAGATTACGGACAGCCCCCTCCATGACTCCAAATGCGCTTGAAGTCGCCAGAAACACCCTGTCAGCAGTAAAAAGGAGCTTTTTCAAATTTGAAGTAACACCACCGTGAAGATCAGCGTACTCTTTCATGCGGTGACCTATCATAGGAGTCCCCATAGCAGCGAGAATATCGGGATTAACTTCAACCGGCCCCGGAATAAAAAGTTTTTTGTGCATTAGTATAATTCTCCGCATCAGAGTAGTTTTTTGCCCTTAAAGAGGGATGAAGCTAACAAAAGCTGAAAACAAAGTCAATATACAGCAAAAGTCCCCCCAAATTGTCGTTTAGAATGAGGTAGATAAGAATTTTACTACTGTTACTCAGCTAATTTGCGATTGACGACCAACACCCCAGTCTGTATAGTATTGCGCTTGAATAGCATTTTACCCAAATAACGAGGAGCGTTTCAAATGCTGAAGCAAATTTTATTAGCCGTGGCAGCCTGTATGCTGTCAGTTGCTTGTGCCAATGCGGCAGAGACGAAAGATATTCAATTTAAGTTCAAAAATGCTGATCCCGTCACATTCAGCCACAAAATTCATTTAAAAAAATACCACAACAACTGCAGAATGTGTCATGACGCGATTTTCAGCCTTAGAAACAGAAAACATTACACAATGGCTGAAATGGAAAAAACTAAATCCTGCGGCGCGTGTCACACCGGAATGAATGCATTCAGCGTAACAAACGAGAAAACCTGTTCAAGATGCCACAGCGGCAAACCGCGCAACATTACATACTCAGTAAAAAACCTTGGCACAGCAACATTCAGTCATGAAATTCATATAGCAGCAACCGGCGGTGCCTGCAAAGGGTGTCATAACGGAACAGTTATCACCGGCAAGGAAAAATCCGTATCCATGGCTGAAATGGAGAAAGGGCGTACCTGTGGTGCCTGCCACAATGGCAAACGTGCATTTTCAGTAACAGAAAATTGCGACCGCTGCCACAACGGTCTTAAACCTAAAGAGATAACATTCAACATCAAAGGGGTAACACCCGCAACATTCAGTCACGATTTCCATACGCAGGCGTACAGCTGCAAAGAGTGTCACACCAAAAACTTCCCGTATAAAACCGTAGTCGGTAAAGCAACAATGGCAGACATGGTCGGCGGCAAATCATGCGGTGTCTGTCATAACGGTAATACTGCCTTTGCATCTTCCTCAGATTGCGATAAATGTCATAAAGGAATGAAACCTGGCAAAATGAAATTCAAGACTTCTGCTGGTGAAGCAACATTCAGCCATGATTTCCACACAGAAGCGTACAAATGTGCTGACTGCCACACAAAAGTATTCCCTTTCAAAGCCGGTGTACTGAAAGCCACCATGGGAGAAATGGAAAACGGAAAATCATGCGGTGCCTGCCACAACAAAGGCAAAGACGCCTTCTCCGTACAGGATGACTGCGGCAAATGCCATGATATGTAGATCCTGACAAAAACGCCCCTTCAACGTAAAGGGGGCGTAAAAACAGTCCCGGGGGCGACATGCTTAATGCAGTCGCCCTCTCCTTTTCCACTCTGTTTTTGACTGATTTTATGCTGCCCTGTATACAGATTTTCATTTAATTCATTGATTTTGATAATCCCGTAGTGTATAGAGGATTCGTTTGCTGTATACACAATTTTCAGGCTCAATTTTTAAGTTGTATCAATCTGGGATTTCAGCACATCAAAAATATCACCGTATGGAGGATTCACTGATGTTGAAAAAACTTTGTAAATTTGTACCGCTGCTTCTGCTCTTAATTGCTGCCGCACTACCTGCTGCAGCCGAGCAGGGGATGGCTATTGACCCGGCTACCTGCCTGGGATGCCACAGCAACAAGATGTCGATCAATGATTTTGCCGCCTCTGTTCATGGCAAGAACGCCTGCACGAGCTGCCACGTCGACATTACAGACCTCGCAAAACATATGCGAAGAGAAATTAAAGTTGAGAAAGTTCGCTGCGAACGATGCCACAAAAAACAGAACTCTGAGCACTATGCCAGCGTTCATGCAGAAAATGGTGTTTCGTGCGCTGACTGTCATACCGACGTTCACACCCACACCTACTGGAAAAATGACAAACGTGTCGTAGTAGCAAAATGTATCCAGTGCCATGACAAAGAATCGGTTTACCAGAACTCGATTCATGGGAAATCTGTTGCAAACGGAAATATGGACTCTGCAGCCTGCAACGACTGCCACAACCTTCACGCAATAGACAAAGTAACCGGATCAAAAGATCATAAAGCACGTGAATTCCACACCAAAGTCTGCATGAAGTGCCATAGTGATGAAAAACTGATGGCAAAAAACAACGTCACCAACGTTGCAGTTAAATCCTACATGGAGAGCTACCACGGCAAAAACTACCTTCTCGGCTTCCCTGAAAAAGTCGCCGGCTGCGCAGACTGCCATACAGCACACTCAGTTTTACCGAAAGCCGACCCGCAATCAAGCGTAAACCCTGCAAATCTTGTTAAACAGTGCGCCCCCTGCCACCCCAAAGCGACACCGCTTTTTGCCGAGTATTACGCACATGGAGAAATGACGGACAAGGATAAATATCCGATTCTCTACTACACATTTGTAGCCATGACCGGACTGCTTCTATCTACCTTTGCAGTATTCTGGGTACACACACTCCTCTGGATGTTCCGTGGTTTTGTGGAAAACCGTGAAAAAGCAGAACAGCTCGCATCCGGCACCCATCACCATGTTCATCATACCGAAGCAGGGACACACATCCATGTCATCCCTGATGCACATAAACAGTATCGTCGCTTCACCAGACGGCACATATTCATGCACCTTTTGGTAATCACAAGCTTCCTGCTGCTATCTCTGACCGGTCTGCCACTTAAATTCTGTACTCAGACCTGGGCAATTGAACTCATGAATCTGTATGGCGGTTCCGCCAATGCAGGCTTCCTGCACCGCATAGGCGCAGGCATAACATTCGTTTACTTCGGAATGGCTCTAGCGATGAGCATCAACTTCCTCTTCATCAGAAAGGATATCAAAGGGAATCCTATCCAGCGTTTCTTTGGTCCTGACTCACTATTCTTCAACCTGCGTGACATCAAAGATGTTTACGGCATGGTAAGATGGTTCCTCTTCAAAGGACCCAAGCCGACATTTGAACGCTGGACTTACTGGGAGAAATTTGACTTCATCGCAGTCTTCTGGGGTATGTTTGCCATCGGCGGTTCAGGTCTTATGCTATGGTTCCCTGAATTCTTCGGCCTGTTCCTCCCCGGCTGGGCATTCAACGTAGCAACAATTGTTCACTCCGATGAAGCACTTCTGGCTACAGGCTTTATCTTCTCAGTCCACTTCTTCAATACTCACGGGCGCCCGGAGAAGTTCCCTATGGACTTCGTTATCTTCAACGGCCAGATAGCCAAAGAAGAGATGATCGAAGAGCGTGGCGATCAGTGGAAACGCTATGAAGAAGAGGGAATCACCGAGCAGTTTGCCTGCAAACGAACAAGTGGAGTGATATATGACTTCATCGTAAAAGGCTTCGGCTTTACCGCCCTGTTCATAGGAATTGGCTTGCTGATTCTGATGATCCTTGCCTTCCTCGGAGGGGGAGGTCACTGATCTGATAATCTGAAAATGTAGTTACACGAGGGGTCGCAGCCAAACAGGTTGCGACCCCTTCTTCTTTAAGCGCATTTACGGACTGCTTCAAACAGAGTCAGAATTTAAGAAAGTAAGTAGATGATATGATAAATCAGAGATATCTTTTGACGTAGGACACTAAATGGGAGGGGTGTTCGTGTAGATTCAAAATATTACAGACTAAACACAACCGATTAATTTTGAGCATAGATATTATTAGAAACGTATATTATTAAAATTATATGTGATAGTTTCGGGGCGGAAATATAACGAGGGTAAAATTGATTTGAAATATATAGCTCACAGCGAGAACCTCGAGAACCTTCTCAGGCAAACCCACACGGTTGAAGAGCATCTATAAATAGCGCGGCAACTCAGTTAAAGCGCATTACATATACTTTGAATTGGTAGAAAAAGTTTCAGGGGTTGTTCTGGTATAACCAGGGAACCATGGCGCAGATAGAAATTTTGAGCTGAATCATTTTTCGCATCAACAAAAAGCCCTATCACCCCCGCCTGTTCTGCAATAAGGGCTCCGGCATGACACTTCGGAGAGCAGAAGAACTTTTATCGAGAACTTTTATTCGAGTACAACATATCCTGGCGACGTTTAATAGCCTGTTTAAGACATTCATTTGGTTCAGGCGGGTTTTCCATAATTGCAAAAATAGCTTCTAAGGAGGCTACGGAAAGCTTGATTGTGTGTTCCTATTCCAGAACTACATTAGCTTTTTCAAGATCCGGTAGGGCAAGGAATTTATTGAATGTAGAACCGATGGTTTTGGTTGATTCAAGATCTTTTTTAAAAACAGCAGGCAACATAGGGGCAGAAATTAGTTGGTTTGAAATTGTTTTCGGCATAATGAACCTCCAGAATGGATAGTGGAGAAGTCGCGTCAAAATGGCAAATCATTTTTTTGAAAGGAGGACCAATGAAAACCTATGCGATTCAAATGGAAGTTTCTGGGCCAACAGCAATGTGGACAAGGCCGGATACCGGCGATTCGCCGGTAAGCTACCCTTTGCCGACGTACTCTGCGGCAAAGGGCCTGTTTGAAGGTGTCGTCATGATTGAAACGGTAGAAATTGTGCCGACAAAGGTGGAAATTTGTAAACCCATTATCTACCACAACTATGCAACGAATTACGGTGGGCCGCTTCGTAAAGGTGAGGTGGTTAAAAAGGGTGGCAGTTATCAGTTGCTGGCAACTACTTTGATCAACGTGTGTTACCGGCTTTACGCAGAGATCAGGCCGGCTCGGCACTCACGCCCTTTGTCTGAAAAGGCAAAACTACAAGCAAGCAAGGGTCTTAACGCAGTGCATGCCTGCCAGGACATATTTAGCCGCCGTTTGGTGAAAGGCCAATGGCACGACACGCCGTTTCTCGGTTGGCGTGAATTCGTGCCTGATTACATAGGACCTTTCCGCGAGGAAACTCGGGTACAGGAAGATATTTCTCTCAATCTTCCCAGTTTTCTCTATTCAGTATTTGAACCGTCAGGAAAAAAACAACCGGTTTTTAAATCTGATGTCCGGGTAGAAAACGGGAGGCTCTTCTATGCTGAATGAACTTCGCGAATTAGCAATAAGTCTCGAAAAAGCTGGTATAGCTGTTGACAACCTGCATCCCAATTTCAAGGCATGTCCCAATTATCTAACATTTTGGGTTTACCTTGATGAACAAGGAAATGTTGCTGGCATTGAACAAGTTCCTGTTTCACAAGTTCAGAAAGTAAGAAAATGGGAAAAGGCAAATGGTGTCTCTTTTCCGGCTTTAAATATGCCACCACTCTTTAAAGCGGCAGTCACTGTTACGCAGGAACAGATCAAAGACATAAAGAAACGCATTGATAAGGGTTCTGAGATAACAGCTGAGGAAGTTAATGCTATCACAGGTGCCTGTGAAATTCTATGGGATGAAGTGACCACTAACAAAAATGGGGTCAGTAAACAACCGACTATCGAAAAGCTGACCGATTGCCTAACAAAGCCAATAACAGATATTTCCATCCTTATCAATGATCCACCGCAAAGCTTCATTGCGATTAAGCAACTGATTTCCAGGACAAGGCTGATAACACCATCAACATTCAAGGAACAATTGATAGCAGCGTTCACTCAAACCATTAACCAATCGCCGAACTCTAGCCTCATCGATGCAATGTTCTTTTACGGCGGAAAGTTGCCGACAAATTTTCAGATTATTCTCGAACTTTCAGACAGGAGTAGTCTTGAATTTCCTGCCAATCATCAGGAAGTGCAACGCTGGATGAACAAACAATTTCTAAAATCCTCAGGAAAAGACAGCCGATCTGACTTTGATGCATTTGGTTGTAATGCGACCGGCAAGGATAGCAAGTTTCCCCCCGTCGGTTTCAAGAATGCACTCGGCAATGTAATTCTTCGAGCCATGAATCAGGAGTCTCCCTGCCAAGCTCGATATGGCATGATTGATTTTCACTCATTTCCTGCCGGTGAAGAAGCTCGTAAAGGGATGAAAGGGGCTTTGGAATGGCTAGGTAATCCGGAGCGTAAAGGCAAAACCTGGTGCGACCTGTCGCGGCGCATGGAAAAGCCGATGCTGCTGTTTGCCTATCCTTCGGTAATTCCACAAGACCTGCCAGATCTGGCAGGTATGATTGGCGATGTAGAAGAAGATGGTACCGAACCGAACGATGAGCTCTTTAGCGTGCTCTCGGAGAAGATAACCGCTGCCTTGCGTGGCGCCATAAACGAAACGATTGATTGTGAAATTCGCGTATTCGTCCTTGCCAAGATGGACAAAGCTCGTACCAAGGTACTGACCAGTAACCGCTTTTCTGCAAAACACGTTATCCAGTCTGCTCAAAGTTGGCAGGATGGATGCCGTAATATGCCCGCGATTGAGATTCGATGCTTTGGCAAAAACAAAGGTGATAAGGCGGCATGGATCAAACCTCTAACTCCATTCCCGGCGGAGGTTATCTGGTGCCTTAACACAGTATGGATGCGCCAGGGTAGTCATGCGGAAGGTGCAATCGGGTTTAGCGTCAATGATGCATTATGTCTGCTGTTGGGAGAAGGTTTTGAATTGAAACAAACCGCAGGCAGGTCGCTTGGTACTCTGGTGCTTAATTGTTCAACATTACTGATAGCCCTTGGACAGGCGTATGTAGAGGGGCATGTCCTCAAAACGGATCGAAAATATTCAAAGCAAACTCTTTTATTACCGTCAATTTTCGGTTTACTGCTACACAAACTTGGTTACATGAAAGGAGAAATTATGACATCTGCAGCATTTCTGGTCGGAAGGTTTCTTAACCTTGCCGACAGCTTGCATCTCGAATACTGCAAAGGAGTTCGCAAGGGTTCTATCCCTCCACAGCTTGTGGGTAATGCACTCATGGCGACAGCACTCGAAACACCTGAAAAAGCCCTTTCCATGCTCTCACAGCGAGTTCTTCCCTATCAGGCGTGGGCACGAACGGTAAAAGAGGGTGACAGAGTGGGATTGGTGAAGACCTTTCTAAAACATCTTGGAGAAGTTTCAGAACAACTAAAAGATGCCACTTTGCCGCAACGTTCAAATGATGCAGATAAAGCACAGATGCTGCTTGGATATCTTGCCCGTTTTGAATCAGAAAAAAATTAACCCACTACACTACACAGAAAAGGAGAGAAAAAATGTCCAACGAACCTACTAAAATTATGCGTGCAACCGGCCTGCTTGTCATTGAGGCAATTAATTCAAATCCAAATGGTGACCCAGACCGTGAAAGCGATCCGCGTCAGCGCCCTGACGGACTTGGAGAAATTTCACCCGTGTCTTTCAAACGCAAACTACGTGACCTTGTAGAAGACAAGGAAGGGCCTGTCTGGACAGAGCTTAAGCAGAAACTTGGACTTGCTGACGGAGAATTCGATATCCTCGAATCTCGTGGGCGTGATCGGGTCAAAATCAAGGATGAGTTAAAAGATAGCGGCAAAGTTTTTAAACAAAAATACTGGGATGCTCGGATCTTTGGTAATACGTTTCTTGAAGAAGGGGCGGCTAATACCATCAAAACAGGCGTGGTGCAGTTTGGCATGGGGTTGTCGATTGCACCAATCATCATCGAGCGCCATACCAACACAAACAAGGCTGGTGTGGAAGGAGACAAGGATCGCGGAATGGCTCCGATGGCATACCGTATTGTACAGCACGGCATCTATTGTATGCCGTACTTTGTAAATCCAAGCGCTGCTCATAAATCAGGCTGCACGGCAAAAGATATTGAGCTGTTGTTGGCTCTGATTCCACACGCTTATGCTCACACTCGTTCCTATGTGCGCCCGAATGTTGAAATTTTGAACGCCTGGTATATGGAACATAAGTCTCCACTTGGCTCGTGTTCTGACTTCAAACTAATAGACGCGTTGACTCCTACCAAAAAAGAACAGCCGGGAAACGCCTCTTCTGATAGAAATGAGTACAACATCCCGGCAACATTGCCTGCTGCCTTACAGGAAAAGATTGCACCGTTAAAAGATCTGATGGAGTTCTAAATGAACGAATATTTTGCCCGTAGCCCTAAACCAGAAAAGGGGATTCCGGCGCAGACATATAGGCAGCACGTTTCGGAAGTCATACGAATGGCTAACGATTTTGCTGAAAAGGCATCGGCATACACCGCCTTTGATCGGCTTTTGCGGAATGCGGTGGGGTATGCCGCTGAATATCACGATCTCGGCAAACTGGACGATGGCAATCAGAAGACGTTACGTGCAGCCGGTAAAGGAAGTTTGCCGACAAAGCATTGGGATGCAGGTGCGGCTCATCTGATGTCTGATCCCAAGAAACTGGCGAATAAACTGGCGGCATTATTTGTCCATTCACATCATGAAGGTTTACCTTCACTCAGAGAAGAGCAAGTCAAGAAAGCCGGTATGTTTCGTGAGCCTTCCGCCAAAGAGAATACGGAGGCTTGGCTGACCAGATATCTAGAGATACATGCTGCTGAAATTGGCGTTTGTGGCGTTTCAGAAAATGATTGGAATGAAAAAAAGGGAGCAAATCCCCTGTTTATGCGAATGGCTCTGTCATGCCTTGTGGATGCTGATCACACTGACAGTGCCCGGCACTGCGGGAATACTGTTCCCGAAGGCGAAGTTCTCCTTGAACCGGCAAAGCGCCTTGCCGCCCTTGATAAATATGTTGCAAACATACCCGCTGAACAAGGTAAGGAAGAAAGAAATGCACTTCGACGGCAGGTATATGATGCCTGCCGCTCAGCTCATCCTGCTGAAAATAGCCTGATTGCCTGTAACAGTCCGGTTGGCACCGGTAAAACAACCGCAGTAATGGCGCATCTGCTCAATGTCGCTAAAGAGAATGGACTTCGTAGAGTGTTTGTAGTGCTGCCATTCACAAATATCATTGACCAATCCGTTGAGGTGTATCGCAACGCATTATTGTGCGATGGAGAAGAACCGGAAAGAGTGGTGGCTGCCCATCATCACAAGGCGGAATTTGAAGAAGAGGCCAACCGTGCTTTTTCCTTTCTCTGGAATGCGCCGGTAACGGTGACAACAGCCGTACAGTTTTTCGAAACATTGGCAAGCAATCATCCGGCAACACTACGCAAGCTCCACCAGATGGCTGGTTCCGCAATTTTTATTGATGAAGCGCACGCCGCCTTGCCTGCCCACCTCTGGCCCCAGGCGTGGAAATGGTTGCAGGAGTTGGTGCGCGATTGGGGGTGCTATATCGTCATGGCTTCCGGTTCTTTGACAAAATTCTGGGAGCTTCGCGAGTTTTCCGAGAAAACCGGATCATTACCAGAACTGGTGCCGCATGAGGTAGGCGAGCCGGTTAGAAAAGCTGAAAAAGAACGTATTCACTACCGTATCAAAGAAGACCCAATGTCGTTGGATGGTTTATGTGACTGGATTGAAACTCTTCCGGGACCACGTCTGGTTATTCTGAACACGGTACAGTCTGCGGCTGTGGTTGCACGGGAACTTGCCAAACGCCACGGCAGGGAGAATATCGAACATCTCTCAACCGCATTGGCCCCGATCCATCGCAAGAAAACGATTGCGTGTATAAAAGAACGCCTGAAAGACAAAAACGATACTGGCTGGACGTTGGTAGCAACTTCGTGTGTGGAAGCTGGTGTGGATTTTTCATTCAAAACGCCAGCCCGTGAACTGTGCAGTTTGGTAAGTTCAATCCAGACAGGAGGAAGAGCAAACCGGTCAGGTGAATATGGAAGTACCGAGCTATGGGGGTTCAGGATACGGCCAGGGGAGTTATTGAAAGAGCATCCGTCATTCAAAATCTCCGCCCAGGTGCTGGCGCAGATGTATGGCGAAGGCACGGTGTCACCGGAATATTGCAGCGAGGCTATGAAGCGGGAAATCCGCAACCGCAGTCAGGGAATGTGTACGGATGATCCGATTATCAAAGCAGAGAAAAATTACAATTTCCCGCTGGTCAACGAACAATTCAGCGTTATCCCTTCAAACACCATGACGGTAATTGTTGATGAAGATTTACGCCATCGCATCGAGAATCATGAAAAGATTGATTTCAGGGAAGTACAAATGAAATCCGTATCAATTTATACTGCCAAGGGTGCCAACTTCGCTGTTGCACCTTTACAGGGGAATACAAATTTATCCGCCTGGACACTTGCCTATGACGAATTTCTTGGCTACATGGCGGGAGTATTGACTGTCGCGGATTTTACTGACAATTGTTGTATCTGAGAGGGAGCGATGGAAGATCTTGAACCGATCATGATTTCTGCCTTGAACCATTACCTTTTCTGTCCACGTCGCTGTGCTTTGGTGCATATGGAACAGGTCTGGAGCGAAAACATCTATACCATGCGCGGCAATGAGGTTCATGAAAATGTCCACGATGACTCTTCACATGAAGTATCGGGAATTCGCTGTGAACGGGCATTACCTGTTTGGTCGCGGCGACTTAATCTGACCGGAAAAACGGACCTTGTCGAGTTTCACAATGGTATTCCATATCCGATTGAATATAAGGCGGGACGACATAAAGAATTTGAGAATGACTTTATTCAACTTTGCGCCCAAGCGCTCTGCCTGGAGGAGATGTTCGGCGTCAGGGTGGAAAAGGGGGCAATCTTCTGGCACGGCTCGCGGGAGCGGAAGGAAATCGTTTTTACAGAGATTATGCGGCAACGGGTGGAAAATGTGGTGTTACTGGTTGCCGAAATGCTGGCAAAGCGCATCACTCCGTCGCCGGTGAATGACAAGAGGTGTGAGGGATGTTCTTTAAAAGAATCCTGCCTCCCTGCCGTAGTAGCTGATAAGAAGCGAAATAGTAAAGCCGCGCGGGAATTGTTTGAAATTTGAGGAGGGAAATGTAATGGCCAGCAAAAAAAGTCCGGTCCCTGTCACGGGTGAATTTCTTCTTTATACATCGCCTGACGGTAAGATTCGGATTGAAACCCGAATACAGAACGAAACCGTCTGGCTTTCGCTCAATCAGATGGCGGAGCTGTTTCAGGTCGATAAATCGGGCATCAGCAGACACCTGAAAAACATCTTTGAAACCGGAGAATTGCAGCCGGATGCAACTGTTGCAAATTTTGCAACAGTTCAACAGGAAGGTGCCAGGACGGTTTCCCGTACCATTGATCACTTCAATCTGGATGTCATTATCTCGGTTGGATACAGAGTCAACAGCATTCGGGGCACCCAGTTCCGCATCTGGGCGACCCAGCGTCTACGGGAGTATATCATCAAAGGCTTCACCATGGATGACGAGCGGCTGAAGCAGGCCGGGAGCGGCAACTACTTCGAGGAACTGCTTGCGCGTATCCGGGACATACGCTCATCGGAAAAGGTTTTCTGGCGCAAAGTTCTGGACATCTACGCAACCAGCATCGATTACAGCCCTTCTGCCGAAGCGTCGCGCCAGTTCTTCGCCACCATTCAGAACAAAATGCACTGGGCCAGTCACGGTAAGACCGCCGCCGAAATTATCCATCACCGGGCTGATGCCGGAAAGCCGAATATGGGGATGACGAACTGGCACAGGGATACTCCGCGTAAGGCTGATTCGGAAATCGCCAAGAATTATCTGAATGAACAGGAGCTTGAAATTCTCAATCGGATCGTGACTGCGTACCTGGAGTTTGCCGAACTTCAGGCATTATCTCGCAAGCCGATGTACATGACTGACTGGATTGCCAAACTCGACGATTTTTTGAAACTGTCAGGCAGAGAGATTTTGAAACATGGAGGGATAATCAGCCATGAGGAGGCAATGGTAAAAGCCCATGTTGAATATGAGCGCTATCGCGCGGAACAGTTATTGGACCCAACCCATGTCGAACTTGACTTTCTGGCGGTGGTAAAGGAGTTGGAAGAAAGGTACCTGCCATGAAACAACTTCTCAACACTCTCTACGTGATGACTCAGGGCGCATACCTTTCGCTCGACCACGAAACAGTTCGGATTGAGGTTGGAGGGGAACTGAAGCTGCAGGTTCCGCTCCATCACCTTGGCTCAATCGTTACCATAGGCAATGTGATGATTTCTCCCTTCTTTCTTGGTAAATGCGGCGAAGATGGTCGGTCTGTGGTCATTCTTGATCGTCACGGGCGTTTCAAATGCCGACTGGTGGGCAAAACAACAGGTAATGTGCTGTTGCGTCAGGAACAGTACAAAGCTGTTCAGAATGAAGCAAAATGTATTGCCATTGCTGCAGCTATGACCGCCGGAAAAGTCAAGAATGCCCGTAACGTGCTGATGCGGAGCGCCCGTGAAGCCGATACACCGGACGAAGAACTTCGCCTGCGGAAATCGGCAGATGTGCAGGCACAGGCGCTTTTCCATCTTAAGTCGCCCCGTGACACCAATCATATCCGGGGTCTCGAAGGCGAGGCGGCAGCGGCTTATTTTGATGTTTTTCAATTGATGATGAAGCCAGCCGAGCGTGACACTCTTCCGATGAACGGGCGCAATCGCCGTCCGCCGCTTGATCCGGTCAATGCCCTGATTTCGTTCCTTTACACGCTGATTTTGAATGACTGTATCAGTGGTTTGGAGGGAGTTGGTCTTGATCCGCAAATGGGCTTTCTGCACGTTCCGCGACCGGGCAGGCCTTCACTGGGACTTGATCTGATGGAAGAATTCCGGGCTTTTCTGGGAGATCGTCTGGCGATTACCTTGATCAACCGCAAACAGTTGACTATTGAGCATTTCGAATCACGCCCTGGCGGTGCCGTGTACCTGAATGAAAAAGGGCGCAAAGAGGTGGTTGCCGCATACCAGAAGCGCAAACAGGAAGAAGCAGAACATCCGCTGCTGGCGGAGAAAAGCCCGATCGGTCTCTTGCCGCACCTTCAGGCTCGCCTGCTGGCACGACACCTGCGCGGAGATTTGGAAAGTTATGTTCCGTATGTTCATGGGTAACGGAAATCCCTCCCGACCTCCCTTTGCAAAGGGAGGAACTTTATGTAAAACCTTTTTTTCAAAAGGGGATTTGCTTTCAAAGTCCCCCTTCTTGAAGGGGGATTCAGGGGGATTTACCTTTAGGGGGGGGTATGTGGGTAGTTGTCTGTTATGATGTAAATACTGAAACACGAGAAGGGAGAAGGCGCTTACGCCGAGTAGCGCAGGTGTGTAAAAACTACGGTCAGCGAGTACAGAAATCGGTTTTTGAATGCCAGGTAGATCTTATAAAATTTGAGGAGTTGCGGCGTAAGCTGTTAAAAGAGGTTAAATTGACGTTGGATAATCTGCGTATCTACCGTCTGACAGAACCGAGAGACAAACATGTTGAAACTTTTGGAGAGATTCAGACGATTCTCTTTGATGAGGATACATTAGTCGTATGAATTCGCGAGAGTGGTGCTGTAACAGAAAAGCAGGGGTATTCGCGATGTTTGAAATTATTGAGATAATTGTCGGAAAGAAGAACTATTCTACTCCTTTTTATGCTGCTGTTTTAATGGTTCGCATAACAGAGGAGCTAACTTGCTTGAAACTAACCACTTTTTGAGGGGTTAGAGCGCCCGTCCTAAACAGACGGGCGAGGATTGAAACACAGCAAAGATAAGCGCAACCAGCATACCTATGAGCGCCCGTCCTAAACAGACGGGCGAGGATTGAAACTATTGCCGCTTCATAGCGTTTACGGAAAGCGGATTGAGCGCCCGTCCTAAACAGACGGGCGAGGATTGAAACCTATTAATATGACCGGAGCGCATACCGTAGGGCATAGAGCGCCCGTCCTAAACAGACGGGCGAGGATTGAAACATGTGTAAAGGGTTTACTGTTTCTACTGGCATGATGAGCGCCCGTCCTAAACAGACGGGCGAGGATTGAAACCTAACGACCGGTTCTGAGTATATCCGGGAACACCTAATGAAATGGAGCGCCCGTCCTAAACAGACGGGCGAGGATTGAAACCAAGCATGCTGGGCGGACTTGCCAGTCGGCCAAGAGCGCCCGTCCTAAACAGACGGGCGAGGATTGAAACCTAGAGAAGAGTTGAATAAAATCCATTCATGTTTAAGAGCGCCCGTCCTAAACAGACGGGCGAGGATTGAAACTAACAATGGCTTGGACTTATGAAGCGCCTGTATCAGGGAGCGCCCGTCCTAAACAGACGGGCGAGGATTGAAACATGGTTGTGGTAGTCCAGATTCGGTGGCTCACCACGAGCGCCCGTCCTAAACAGACGGGCGAGGATTGAAACGCTGTCAAACGATAGCACAAAGTATATATGCGGCGAGCGCCCGTCCTAAACAGACGGGCGAGGATTGAAACACTTTTAACCACAGACGGAAGTAAATCGCTTTACACGAGCGCCCGTCCTAAACAGACGGGCGAGGATTGAAACTTGATATTCAGGCAATCAATCAGACTATTCAGGGAGCGCCCGTCCTAAACAGACGGGCGAGGATTGAAACTGTACGAAAGTTGGGCAAAGCCTCTCACGGTAGTTGATTGAGCGCCCGTCCTAAACAGACGGGCGAGGATTGAAACATTGCTGCAGGTCACGGAGCAGCTGCCTACGATTACGAGCGCCCGTCCTAAACAGACGGGCGAGGATTGAAACCATAGTCTCGATCAGGCCGGTCTCAGGGTTCTCTATGGAGCGCCCGTCCTAAACAGACGGGCGAGGATTGAAACTTCCCAAGCAGCATGAATTTCGTCTCTCATTTCGAGCGCCCGTCCTAAACAGACGGGCGAGGATTGAAACAAGCTGCCACCACTATACATCCGGCAAAGTGTATGAGCGCCCGTCCTAAACAGACGGGCGAGGATTGAAACAACTATTTTCTTATTACTGCAAATTACTATTTACGAGCGCCCGTCCTAAACAGACGGGCGAGGATTGAAACTTGACCTGTATCCGGTGGTGTTCGGCAGCATCTTGGAGCGCCCGTCCTAAACAGACGGGCGAGGATTGAAACATATTCAGTGAACTCGCAGCATAAAGCAACTACGTGAGCGCCCGTCCTAAACAGACGGGCGAGGATTGAAACGATACTCACGACAGCAGCTTAATCTCGTCGCAGTGCGAGCGCCCGTCCTAAACAGACGGGCGAGGATTGAAACAACGGTGTCGATAGCAATATCTAAACGAGTGAAGTTGAGCGCCCGTCCTAAACAGACGGGCGAGGATTGAAACTTAATCATAATCGTTCTTCGTTGGATTAAGGTAGGAGCGCCCGTCCTAAACAGACGGGCGAGGATTGAAACTAGAGTCTGGACAGTAAACGCTAACCAGTCAAAGAGCGCCCGTCCTAAACAGACGGGCGAGGATTGAAACCACCGTTGGTACACATACCGGCCTCAAAAGAGGAATGAGCGCCCGTCCTAAACAGACGGGCGAGGATTGAAACATAAAGTGAATGGAAATTGTCCCGCTCAGCATCGGTCAACGAGCGCCCGTCCTAAACAGACGGGCGAGGATTGAAACTTACACAAGGGAATCTTTTTCCTCATTACAACAGGAGCGCCCGTCCTAAACAGACGGGCGAGGATTGAAACAATAACCATGAAACCTGATTCCAGAAATCCGGTGAGCGCCCGTCCTAAACAGACGGGCGAGGATTGAAACATATATAACGCCTGGTAAAGCGCCTTGAAGTTCGAGCGCCCGTCCTAAACAGACGGGCGAGGATTGAAACACCTGTCCAAGCGTGGGCGGGGCAGTGGTCAACACAGAGCGCCCGTCCTAAACAGACGGGCGAGGATTGAAACATAAATCACCTCCGGCGATGGTCGCCACCCGTAAGAGCGCCCGTCCTAAACAGACGGGCGAGGATTGAAACAATATTCCGGTTGTTTTTATGCTGCTTCATTTCCTGAGCGCCCGTCCTAAACAGACGGGCGAGGATTGAAACAAACGTTATAATTCAGTCCCAAAAACAGATAAACGCGAGCGCCCGTCCTAAACAGACGGGCGAGGATTGAAACAACATAAACCGCCTCAATCTGCTCACAGGGGTGAGAGCGCCCGTCCTAAACAGACGGGCGAGGATTGAAACTGTTTGCCGACCGCCGGCAATAAGGACCTTGCCATTTGGAGCGCCCGTCCTAAACAGACGGGCGAGGATTGAAACGAGGCAGAAGAGGCATGGTACCGCCATGTTTCCGAGCGCCCGTCCTAAACAGACGGGCGAGGATTGAAACACGAAAGTCGGGGAAAAGAGACATCCATGCCCATGAGCGCCCGTCCTAAACAGACGGGCGAGGATTGAAACTTGACATCAGCGCATTTCGCCTCAGCCAGTTTCTGAGCGCCCGTCCTAAACAGACGGGCGAGGATTGAAACTGATGTTCGTGCGTGGATCAGGGCAAGTGCTCAAGGAGCGCCCGTCCTAAACAGACGGGCGAGGATTGAAACTTTCTATGCGTCTTGACAGGAATACAACAGATAGGCGAGCGCCCGTCCTAAACAGACGGGCGAGGATTGAAACAGCCGCTTTGTTGGCGGGGCGATCAATGCCGCTGGAGCGCCCGTCCTAAACAGACGGGCGAGGATTGAAACATTTCATCTTACTCATTGACAAAAAACGATAAAAGAGCGCCCGTCCTAAACAGACGGGCGAGGATTGACACAAATTTAAACAGGCCGGATGTTTGAATATCACTGTGAGCGCCCGTCCTAAACAGACGGGCGAGGATTGAAACCGGCATGAGAACAGCCGGAGAAAGAATACGACGCTCCTACGACTCTCATCTCTCATCCCTCATCCCACCCCGACAGCAACTCATCTGCAAACCTTAAAAACATAAATACCCAATGAATAAATTTGACAACTCTTGTTCCATTTCATATACCTGAGCTGCAATTGCTTTTGAATCGGGTATATTTAACTCAGGAGTTTATAATGAAATTTATAGCGTCACTTCTCTTTTCAATATCTTTACTTTGCGCTTTTACCGGCTGCGGCAAAAAAAATGCGGAGAAAGGGGTGGTTGAGGTTGAAAAACCTCCCATCGCTGTTGAGCTGAATACAGCGGCAGCTTCTGATATTTCTGAAGGGATAGAG
Source organism: Desulfuromonadaceae bacterium (assembly GCA_028683855.1). Lineage (GTDB taxonomy): Bacteria > Desulfobacterota > Desulfuromonadia > Geobacterales > Pseudopelobacteraceae > JACRCG01. The sequence continues at coordinate 199,987 of JAQUHA010000001.1, read as the reverse complement.
GTGACCGGCTCACTTGAGCCTAAGTTTTCCGTAGATGTCAGAACTCAGATTCCGGGTCTGGTTCGCGAAGTAATGGTTACTGAGTGGGTTCGCGTAAAGAAGGGGCAGCCGCTGATTAGAATTGACGTGGCAGAAACAGATGCTCAGGTTAAAAGAGCTGAGGCGGGAATTGCCTCTGCAAAGGCAAATCAGGCTCAGGCACAGGTTAGCGCAAACAGGGCTGATCGCGAGCTTGCCAGAGTTCTCAAGCTAAAAGAGTCGGGTCTTGCAACTCAGCAGGCTCTGGATGACGCAAAAAGTGAATCTGAAGCTGCAAAGGCTCGTGTTGCCGTCTCATCGGCACAGATTCAGGTTGCAGAAGAGGAGTTGCGTCAGGGGAGCGCGAGAAGGGCAAAGAGTCTTGTTGCAGCGCCGATTGATGGTGTTGTCTCCCTTCGTGATGTTAACGTAGGAGACCTGACAAGTGATGCGGCGACAGCCAGGCCGATTTTCCGAATAGTTGATAATCGTCTTCTGAATCTTACAATGACTGTTTCGTCTGTTGATTCAAGTCGCGTAAAAAGCGGACAGACGGTCAATTTTTCCGTCGACTCCAATCCCGGCAGAATATATTCCGGCAAAGTCATGTATATAAACCCCGAACTATCGTCGTCCGACCGCTCACTGAAAGTAATTGCCGAGGTGAGGAACATTCCCGAAGTCCTTAAAGGGGGACTTTTTGCCAAGGGGAGAATTGTTACCGGAAATCGTACGCAGGTTCTTCAGGTTCCACGCAGCGCAATCGGTTCGTTTAATCCTGAGGCGAAAAAAGGAAATCTGTTTATTGTTAAAGACGGGGTGGCTACTATTCGGCAAATCGGCAGCGGTAGTGTGACGGGTGATATGGTAGAAATAGTTTCCGGGCTTAAAGCGGGTGAGCAGTACGTTATCAGGGGCGGGTTCAATCTAAAAGATGGTGATAAGGTTGCGGTGGCAACTTCAAAATAAGGGCATAAAATGATTCTCTCCAACACATCTATAAAGCGTCCTATCTTCGCCTCAGTCATGGTTCTGGCGCTGGTTATTCTTGGTATCTTTTCTTATCGTCGTCTTTCAGTTGAGATGTTTCCAAATGTCGAGTTCCCGATTGTTTCGGTTGTTACCACATTCTCCGGCGCCTCACCTGAAACTGTGGAGCGTGAACTTTCAAAGCGCATTGAAGAGTCTGTTAATCAGATAGCGGGGGTTAAGCACGTTTTCTCTACCTCGCGTGAGGGCGTTTCAACGGTTGTAGTTGAGTTCCGGCTCGAGGAGAAAGTTAACGATGCCGCTCAGGAGGTAAGGGCAAAAATTTCTTCCATTCGCGGCACATTACCAGATTCGATTGATGAGCCGATTATACAGAAGCTCGATTTTAATGCTGCTCCGATAGCTGCGCTGGCTGTAGAGTCTGCAACTTTGTCACCACGGGAACTGACAACACTTGTTGAAAAGAAAATAAAAAAACGCTTTGAGAGTGTTGCCGGAGTAGGCAAGGTCGACATGGTTGGCGGACAGAAGCGGGAGATAATAATAAATCTCGATCCGGCAAAGCTTGATGCGCTCAAGATGGGTGTTAACGATATTGTTGCCGGTATCCGTTCTGAGAACACGAATACACCGCTGGGGCGTATAACAAAAGGTGATGCCGAATACCCTCTGAGGATTGAGGGTAAACCGGTTCGAGCCGAACAGTACAGCCGGATGACTGTTGCGGAGAGAAACGGCAGACCTATAAAACTTGGCGAGGTTGCAGATGTTCGGGACGGCATTGAGGAGAAACGTAAGCTTGCGCTTGTAAACGGAAAGCCTGCAATTGGACTTGATATCTACAAACAGTCGGGGGGAAATCAGGTAGAGCTGGTTGATACTGTCAAAAAGGTTATGCTTAAAGTGCAGAAGGAGCTGCCGGAAGGTGTGAAGCTCTCCCTTGTCCGCGATGGTTCGATAATGACCCGCGAATCACTTGCAGATGTTAAGGAAACTCTTCTGATCGGCGGCATCCTGACTGTTCTGATCGTTTTCTGTTTTATCAACTCCTGGCGCTCTACAGTAATAACCGGAATTACCCTCCCGATTTCAGTCATATCCTCTTTTATAATTATGAATGCACTCGGCATGACCCTGAATGTTATGACTCTTATGGCGCTCTCCCTTGCTATCGGTATGTTGATTGATGATGCAATTGTTGTGCGCGAGAACATTGTCCGCCATCTCGAAATGGGGAAGGATCACATGGAGGCTGCCCGTTTCGGTACTTCTGAGATCGGACTAGCCGTTTTTGCAACCTCAATGTCGATAATTGCCGTTTTTATCCCGGTAGCTTTCATGAAAGGTATAGTTGGGCGGTTTTTCTACCAATTCGGCATCTCCGTCTCCTTCGCTGTTCTTGTTTCACTCTTTGTCTCCTTCACTCTGGATCCAATGCTTTCATCCCGCTGGAATGACCCTTCTATACATCTTCAGGGGAGAAGAAAGGGGATTGCACGTCTGCTTGAGAAGTTCAATCTCTGGTTTGATAAAACTGCGGATAGATACCGTTTTGCAATAGCCTGGGCGCTTGATCACAGAAAGAGTGTGATGGGGCTTGCATTCGCCGCTTTTGTCGGAGGAATAATGATTTTCGGGACACTGGAGTCCTCTTTCATGTCGCCGGAGGATAAAGGGGAGTTTCAGATTTCGTTCAAAACTGCCCCTGACGCGTCAGTTGCTGAGACTGAACAGCGCATGGAGCTGGTTCTCGCTGCGGTAAAAGAGCTTCCTGAGGTTGACCATACATACTCGACAATTGGTGCAGGTGACAGCGGAACCGTGCGCGATGCACTTTTGTATGTGAAGCTGAAAGAGCGGAAGGAGCGGAAGCGGAATCAGTTTGCCTTGCAGCGTGAAGTCCGGGAGCGGCTTAGAAAAATTGCGGGAATAACATTCTCGATTGAAGAGGTGGGACAGATAGGGGGGGCGCAGAAGCCTCTGAATGTAAACCTGAAGGGTGATGACCTGGAAGTATTAAAAAAACTTGGGGCAAAGCTTAAGGAGGAGTTATACAAAGTACCTGGAATAGTCGATATTTCCATGACTCTGGAGAATGATATCCCCGAGTACCGTCTGCGTGTAGATCGCGACAAGGCTCAATCTGCCGGCGTTACAACTAATGCTATTGTTGCTGCGATCAGTCGACTGGTAGGGGGGGAGGCAATCTCGACTTTTGAGGATGAGGATGGTGATGCTGTTAATCTCCGCGTCCGTATGCCTGCTGATTTAAGGCAGAATGCTGCACAGGTGCTGGATCTTAACATCTCCGTGCCGGACGGAAACGGCGGAATAAACCTGATACCGCTCTCAAGCATTACCAACACGATAGTTGCCGCATCTCCAACCGAAATTAACCGTCGCGACCTTGCCCGTCAGGTGACAATCAGTGCAAATCTCGACCAACTGCCGATTGGCACCGCTACAAAATATGTTGAGAGTGCTTCAAAAAAAATCAATATGCCACCGGGCTATTTCATTAATCTGTCTGGTGAAGCAGAGGATATGGCTGAATCGTTCGGATATATGGGGGAGTCGCTTCTCCTTGCTGTGCTGTTTGTTTACCTGATTCTGGCTGCTCAGTTTGAGTCGTTCTTCGAGCCGCTGGCGATAATGCTCTCCCTGCCGCTCTCAATCGTAGGTATGGCAGGTATGCTTAAGATAACCGGGGATACGATAAACATAATGTCACTTATCGGGCTTATAATGCTGATGGGGCTTGTTACCAAAAATGCAATTCTGCTTGTTGACTACGCCAAGGTACTGCAACGACGGGACGGCATGAAGCGGCGGGATGCTGTAATCCTCGCGGGGCGCACACGACTCAGACCGATTGTAATGACAACTCTGGCGATGATCTTCGGTATGATGCCGCTGTTTCTCGCCCTGGGAGCGGGTGCTGAGGGGCGCGCACCGATGGCTCGTGCGGTGGTCGGCGGACTGCTCACATCAACTCTGCTGACTCTGCTTGTTGTTCCGGTTATGTACACTTTAATGGACGATCTCAGCAGCTGGATGAAAAAACGCTGGAAGGGGAATACGGCAATATAATAAAGGGTGACTGTAATTAAAAGTAGGTTCAAAAAAAATTAAAAACCGGTATATTCTGTCCCTGAATATAAAAAATTGGAGGTAATAACCATGAAGCGACTAAAATCTGTAGTATCAGTTCTCCTTTTGACCTGTATGTTTTCAAGTGCGGCTTTCGCGACAGAACTTGATGATGTCAAAAAGAGCGGAGTGCTTCGTCACGTCGGGATTCCGTACGCAAACTTTGTATCGGGAACAGGCGACGGGATGGAGGTTGAACTTACGATGCTGTTTGCAAAATCTCTGGGCGTTAAGTACGAGTTTGTACAGAGCGACTGGGGGGTGATAGTTCAGGACGTGATCGGCAGAAAAGTTAAGGTGGCTGCCGGTAAAGCTGAAATACTGGAGGAAGCTCCCGTAAAGGGGGATATTATCGCCAACGGTTTCACCATTATTCCGTGGCGTAAGCAGGTTGTTGAATTTGCCACCCCTACCTTCCCTAACCAGATATGGTTGATTGCAAGATCAGACTCCCCTGTAAAACCTATCAAACCTACACACAATATTGAAAAGGACATTCAGCTTACAAAGGCTCTGATGAAGGGGAAATCAGTCCTTTCCATGGAGAAGACCTGCCTTGATCCGGCACTTTACAAATTATCAGAAACAGGTGCGAAAGTTATATGCCGCACGGGCAATCTTAACGAAATGGCTCCCGCAGTTTTGAACAATGAGGGTGACTTTACAATTCTTGACGTTCCAGATGCCCTTATTGCACTTGAAAAGTGGAAAGGGAAACTGAAGATTATAGGTCCGGTTTCCGGCAAACAGCAGATGGCTGCAGCTTTTCCGAAGGATGCCCCGAAACTGCTCGCCGCATACAATGCTTTTATAAAAAAGGCACAACACGACGGTACATATCTTAAACTGATAAAAAAATATTACCCTACAGCAACAGGGTATTTCCCTGAGTTCTTCAAAGGGATGAAGTAGACTGAGTAGGGGGAAGACATACAAAACCCTGCTCCCCCTTCGGTTTCTAATTTTATATGTCAACTCTTCTTTCGCGCATACAGCGTATTTCCACGCTGTTAATAGGCTTGTCTCTTGTCGCCTATCTGAGTTTTCTACTTACAGATCTCTATCGCTCCAGAAGCGAGCTTCAGGAGACAAGCAGAACACAACTCCTTGAGGATACTGATAAACGCTCAGAGACTTTAAACTATTTTTTTTCTGAGCGGCTGAATAATCTGCAGGATCTGTCAATCAACAGGGAGCTGTCTGCCTACTTTGAAAATCAGGCGCTTGGAATGTCAATGGAGTATGGCCTCTCGGCAAGCCTTGAGGAGGCAAGAGCTGTTTTTAAATCCTTTCAAACTAAAAAACGGCTTGGAGATTTAACCACCTACAAAAGAATAGTTTTTATAGACTCTGCCGGGCAGAAACTGATTGATGAGCATGACAAAAGCATAAAGTCAAAAAGGGGAGAAAACCGTGCCTGGAAGCAGTATACCGGACAGAATATGGAGAAAATCAGCTTCTTCGCAGAAGGAGAGGGGGAAACTGCCAGTATAGTGATTTCGATACCCTACTTTTTTAAAGGGTATAAGAAGGGTCATGTAATTGCGTGGCTCTCTGCAGCGGAAATTCACAGGCATTTTCTCGCTGCAAAGAGTAAAGAGTTAAACAGTACGAGCCTGCTATTTAACAAAACTTACCTCTATAACCCGCCTGACCCAAATAATCTCCTCACTATTGAACGTCTGCCGCTGGCTGAAAATTTAAGAGAGCGCGACCCGATTTATTTTCTTGTTCCGGTTCCACAAAAAGATACGCTGGAGATGACAGCATTCCGGGTTTCAGTAAGAAACACCCCCTTTGCGCTGGCGCTTTTTGTCCCTGCAAATGAGGTTTATGATGCCTCACCGCGACGTCTGCTGATAGTCACCTCGGGCATAGGCTTCCTTATCCTTTTCGGCGGTCTTGCTATATCGAGAAGCAATATGCGTAACGCCACTCTAAATACTCGTCTTCAGGAGATAAGTATTCGTGAGAAAGCCATAGCAGAGCAGAATATCCTGCTACAGGCTGCTAAGGAGACGGCGGAGAACGCAAGCCGCGCAAAAAGCGAGTTTCTGGCAAACATGAGCCATGAAATACGGACACCGATGAATGGCATTATCGGTATGACAGATCTTCTGATCGACACTGAACTTAATAGGGATCAGATGGAATATCTCCGTTCGATAAAGTTATCCGGCGACAACCTTCTATCAATCATCAATGATATTCTGGATTTTTCAAAGATAGAATCGGGTAAGGTTGAACTGGATTCAACACCGTTTCTGCTTAGAAGTATGATAGGTCAGACATTACGGACTCTCTCGTCAAGGGCGAACCAAAAGGGGTTGGAGATTGTTTTCAATGTCGAACAGGATGTGCCGGATGGATTGATCGGAGACCCCGGCCGTCTACGACAGATTATTATTAATCTTACCGGCAATGCGCTGAAGTTTAGCGATATGGGGGAAATCAGCGTTGTTGTCAGCCTGATAAGCGCATCTCCAGAGAGTGCTGTTGTAAGGTTCGAGGTAAACGACAAAGGGATCGGCATTTCTCCGGAACAGCAGACAAGAATATTTGAGGCGTTTGAACAGGCAGATATTTCTACTACCAAGCAGTTTGGGGGAACCGGTCTGGGGTTGGCTATTTCAAAACGCCTTGTATCGCTGATGGGGGGCGAGATATCTGTTACCAGCTCCCTGGGGGAAGGGAGCTGTTTCAGCTTTACTGCTAAGTTCGCCTTACAACAGAACATATCCGCCACAACCGCTCCAGATGCTAAACTCCTTGAAGGGATCTCTCTTCTGGCGGTTGATAACAACGCGATTAATCTGCAGCTGCTGTCAGGATTTCTCAGCCGCTGGAATATTCCGGTGCTTCTCGCTTCGAGTGCCGGCGAGGCAATAGCTGTTCTGAATCAGATGCTTGCTAATGGTAAACTCCCCACTCTCCTTTTAACAGATGTAAATATGCCTGTAATGGACGGCTGGGAGCTTTCCGCAAAAGTGCGGCAGAATAGCGATTTTGATAATATGCAGATTCTCATCATGCCGAGCGCCGGAATGAGAGGGGATGCTAACAGATGCCGTGAGCTTGGAATCAGTGGCTATCTTACAAAACCTATTGTAATGGAGGAGCTGTACGATACTCTGATAGCAATTCTCAGCGGCAACACAAAACACTCTGACCTTGTGACAAGACATACCGTAAGGGAACAGCATTCCAGTTACGATATCATGGTAGTTGATGATGTTGAGATAAACAGGGAGCTGCTGAGAGTTACCCTTGAAAAACGTGGACACAGGATAAAGACAGCGGAAAACGGACAGGAGGCTGTAGAGCTTTTCTCTGAGGGGAAATTCGATTTAATCTTCATGGATATGCAGATGCCGGTACTTGACGGCTATGCTGCTGTTCGTAAAATACGGGAGTTGGAGAAAGAGCGGGAGCTGCCTGGAATCCCGATAATAGCTATGACCGCTTACGCGCTCCAGGGTGATCGTGAAAAATGTCTTGCCGCAGGGATGGACGCATACCTTTCAAAACCGGCAAAACAGGCGGAAATTCTCTCCACAATCTCAAAACTGATGCAAAACAACGAGCATATTTTGCATGATTCTCGGATAGCCGCACAGAATCCACCTGAACCGGAGAAATCCAATTCCGAGGAGACGCTGCCGGTTTTTGACAGAGAGGAGTTTCTTGAGCGTATTGGCGGGCGTGTTGAAATGTTACCAAAGTTCCTGGGGATGTTTTTCAAGAATGTCGCGGGGTATATGGAAAAACTGCACTCTGCAAAAGATTCCGCCGATGTCGAAAAATTCCGCATTCAGGCGCACACCATCAAGGGGGCTGCGGGGAATATTTCCGCAAAACAGATGCGGGCAACCGCTGCGGCTATGGAGCTTTTAACACGTGAAGGTAAATTTGAAGAAGCTGCAAAAATGACCCCCCTACTTGAAGAGGATCTAGACAGGTTCAGGGAAGAAACGGAGAGCAGCAATGTTTGATGATGTGAAGATACTCGCGGTTGATGACGACACAATGAATCTGGACATTCTTGAAGTAATGCTTTCCGATAATAATAACAGGCTGGTTAAGGCAGAAAATGGACAGATGGCGCTGGATCTACTTAGATCAGAGCCTGATATTGATGTTATTCTGCTTGATCTGGAAATGCCTGTAATGAACGGTTACGAAACCATACAGATAATCAAGCAGAGTGCCGAGTGGCGTGAAATTCCGGTAATTGTTGTTACTGCCGGAACGCATGAGGTAACGCATACGCTTGCACTTGGAGCAAATGATTTTATTGCAAAACCCTACAACTCCGAGGAGCTCCGCCTGCGGGTAATGAATCATGTGCGGAGCAAAAAGCTTTCTGATCTGGCAAAAAACATGAATCGCGTTCTTGAAGCAGAGGTCGTTAAAAAAACAGCGGCGCTGCAGACAGCTCTCAGCCAGTCTCAGAAGGCAGAATATGAGATATCACTCCGTCTCGGCAAGGCTTCCGACTTCAGAGATCAGGAGACCGGAATGCATACCCGCCGCATTAGTGAGCTTTCGAGACAACTTGCTGTTTTTGCCGGAATGACTCTGGAGGAGTCTGAAGTACTTAAATTTGCCTCTCCGCTCCATGATGTCGGCAAAATAGGTATACCTGATAAAATCCTGCTGAAACCGGGGAAGCTTGAGGCGTTTGAATTTGAGATTATGAAACAGCACACTACTATCGGAGGCAAGATTCTCTCCGACGCAGAGAACCTTCCTGTCATCCAGGCAGGCGGAATCATAGCTCTTCAGCATCATGAAAAATGGGATGGCAGCGGCTACCCTGATGGTCTGAAGGGCTTTGAAATTCATCCGTTCGCAAGGGTTGTTTCTATTGTTGATGTTTTTGACGCACTTCTCTCAGAACGCCCATACAAAAAAGCTTTTTTCCATTGAAAAAACCGTCGGCATAATGCAGGAGGGAAGGGGCGAGTTCTTTGCCCCGGATATCCTCGACATCTTTTTAAACAATATTGACAATTTTCTGGCTATAAGAGACCGACTGCGTGATGTTTCAGAAGATAAGGTTACCCTCGAAGCAGTTTTATGAATGTTTTACATATTGGAGCTAAAGAATGAAGATTCTTATTGTGGATGATGACGGATTCAGCAGATCAGTGCTTTCAGAAATGCTCAAGACTTTTGGGCAGTGCGATCAGGCTGCCGACGGATATCAGGCTGTAGACGCTTACATGAAAGCCGCTCTCGAAGGGGCGCAGTACGATCTGATATGCCTTGATATAATAATGCCCGGAATGGATGGGCTGCAGGTTCTCAGGCATATAAGATCAATTGAATCTGAAAACGGCATCTCTTTTCCCGATTCCGTCCGCGTTATAATGGTCTCTTCTATGAGCGACCTGGAACACATTATGATGTCTTTTGATTCGAGGTGCGAGGCTTATATGATCAAACCTTTCGACCCTCAGCAGTTGATTGATCAACTGGCATTTTTAGGATTTAAGGTATGATAGACTACTACCGACCGGTAGCTGTCGAGTGCCTGCTGGTTGGGCAATTCCCGCCGATTGCACTCTATCTTCGGAGAGGACACAGAAATTTTATCCTCTACAAACCTGATGATGTCGAGTTGACAGAAAAAGATCTGCAGCGATTCTCATCAAATAATGTTGAGTTTGTGTATGTACGAGCCGGTGATGCGGAGATAGTGGCAAATTTTCTTGAGGATCAGATCCGCCAGATCTTCGAGCGTGATGATGTAACTTCGGAAACAAAGGAATTGATTCTTTCAGTCGTCACATTCAACTACCTGAGTGAAGTGTTCAAAACCCCGGAACGTATAGAAGACGTAAAGCGCTGCAAAAAGCTTCTCAAAGCGCTTATGAAAAACATCGTCAGCAAAGAGTGTTTGATGCAGGCTCTTGCCAAGGTACTTGACGGCAACTATCAGATATTTGCACATAGCATAGATGTGACAATTCTTTCAATGCTCGCCCATGAGTCAATTCTTAATCTCGCCAGCGATGAGGTGCTTGAGGTGGGGGTGGGGGCAATGTTCCACGATGTAGGGATAATTTATCTCACCAGTAACTCGCTTGATGGTCCTTATCCCTGTACTGATATTGATTATTCGAGAGTTAAGCTGCATCCGCAGATGGGATACAACCTTCTGTTAACATTGTGGGGTGAAAAATATCAGGTTGCTCTCGATATTGTCAGATACCACCATGAGAAATTTAATGGTACCGGATACCCTTTTGGTTTGGGTGGCGAGAGCACTCCACGGAGCGCACAGATCGTTTCCATCTGCGATGTCTATAGCTCGTTAACAACGGAGAGACCGTTCCGCAAAGCATCATCACCGCGCCATTCTCTGGAAATTATGGAGAGCGAAGCTAATATCTTCAACAAGGAGTATCTGCAGGCATTCAAAGCGATGATACTTGAAGGGGGCAGAATATCCTGATGAAAAAGCCCGGATTCTACCCGCCAAACCTGCTGAAGCGATACCCCACACCACGGACTGTCTGAAAATGTCTTGGGTGAGAAGGGTCGGGTTCAAAATATTTTCGCAGACGTACTATAAAGTTGTCCAGCGTTCTGGTTTCTGTATCGCTGCTGTACCCCCAGACAGATTGAAGGAGTTCTCCCCGCTGAACCGGTCTCCCCTCTTTCTGAAAAAACAGTGATAGCACACGCACTTCCATCTCCGTTAGATCAATCTCTCCTTGAGCCGTTTTTGCCCTGTATGAGAGAAGGAATACCACATTATCTCCAAACTGATACCCCTCCTCCACCGGTTCGGGGCGATACCATGAAGATCTTCGCAGCATACCTTTAACGCGCAGTAGAAATTCCACCAGATTGAACGGCTTGGCAAGATAATCGTCAGCACCGTTTTCAAGCCCCTCCACACGATCGGCATCTTCAGAGCGTGCGGTAAGCATTAGAACAGGAACGCGCGGATCAAGGTTTCTGATGGCTCGACACGCATGGAAGCCATCCATGCCCGGCAGCATAACATCCAGTATGACAAGGTCGAACCGCTCAATCTCAAGAGCTTCAATGGCACGTTCAGCTGTTTCAAAGTGGCTGACACGGTTCCCCTCTTCTTCAAGATTAAAACATATCCCGCGAGCCAGATGATTTTCATCTTCAACCAACATTATATGTGGCTTGTCATCTGTCATTTATTCACCTGTGCAGCAGGAAATTTGAGTGTAAAAGTACACCCTTTGCCAGAACCGTCGCTTGAAACTTTTACTGTCCCGCCATATCCGTTGATAACAGACTGTACTATATAAAGTCCAAGTCCGGTGCCTCGCACATTATCGCCGGGGGGTTGAGCTCTGTAGAAACGGTCGAATACTTTTTTAAGCTCCTTCCCGTCAAGACCTCGACCACGATCCTGAACAGTCAGCTGCAGCCAGGTTCCCGTTCTGATCAGTTTTACCGAGATTTCGGGTGATTGAGGAGAGTATAACACCGCATTCTCAAAGAGATTTCTTATTACCATACCCATCTCTTCCGGGTCTATCATCGCCTTCATTCCAGGTTCCCCTTCAAATGAAATACTCCCACCCTGCGGAAGTGTGTTTCGCTCACGCGCGACATATTCAGTTAAAAGTTGAGTAAGATCGGTCAATCTCCTTTCAGAATGTTTGCGCCTCTGTTCAAGTCGTGCTGCCATTAAAAGGTTATTGATAAGATAGTGGAGACGGTCTGTATCACCCAGCATTGTATCGACAAATGAATCAAGTCTCTCTTCCGATGGTTTGCGGAGACGGATTGTCTCAAGATGAAGCTGTATGGATGCAAGTGGCGATTTCAGTTCATGGGTAACCTGGGAAATTATATTGCGCTGCTGCAGATAAAGATTTGACTGGCGGTTCCAGTAAACGAAAATTACATAAACACCAATAAGTATGACTACCATCATGACCAGACCTTCAACCATGATCGGCCAGTTCGCACTCTGCCCAAGAAGTTCAGGGCGGTATTTTTCAGCCAGCTGCCTAAATTCTCGGTTTTTACCGATAAACCAGTATATCCAGAAAACAACTACAGTTATCCAGACGAGCTGAATTGCAATCAATGCAATAACAGGATTAAATATGCGGCGCATTATATTCATATTTAAGTACTTCTCCCCTTTTTGAATCCTTGTACATTTAAAGGTGTTCTGATATCTTGCGCGCCGGATTACGTTATAAATATCTTCTGGAGTGTATGTCAATGGCGAGTGCGGATTTCAAGAGACTAAACCGGCAGATGATGATCTACCGCATAGTACAAACCATCCTGACAGGATTGCTGGTTGTTGTCGCGATTGCATTACAGGGGCGCTTCGATTCAGTCGGCAGAACGGAAATGTTCTACAGCAGTATAATTTCGGCGGTCGTTGTGCAGTTGCTGCTGCTTTATCCGGTTTACCGATTGGCGGGACGCGATGCCGGCATTGAAATAGAAGGGAGTCGTTCAGGACTCACCACAGCAGAACTCGCTGCTCTGCGAAAAAAAAGGATGATAAGCGATCTTTGGAAGTTCTGTGGTGTTGCCTTCTTTCTGGTCTTCGCAACACTTATTCCGGATTCAAAAAAAGCTCCCGGAGCGTTGCTGGTTCTTGCAGGAACAATCTTCTCGTTTCTACTGACCTGCCTTATGTATTTTCAATGTTTCAATTTTATTGCGAAAAAAAAGATCAGGCAGGGTTGAAAAATTTCTCCATCCTGCCGAAAACTTCATCCGATCCGCCTCTTACAATCTCAGTATCCGGAAGTGAGCGAAGAAATATTCTCCCGTAACTTTTGTTGAGTACACGTTTATCGAGGATGAGAACCGCCCCCCTGTCATCACGGCTGCGAATCAGACGACCAAAACCCTGACGGAATTTTATGACCGCCTGCGGCACAGAAAAATCACGAAAAGGATCCCCTCCATCACTCTTTATCTTCTCGGCACGAGCCTGCTGCACAGGTTCCGTCGGAACCTGAAAAGGGAGTCTTGCGATTATTACAAGACGCAGCGCCTCCCCTTTAACATCTACACCCTCCCAGAACGAGTCAGTCCCGAACAGCACGGCATTACCCTCATTACGGAACCTGGTAAGAAGGGCATGACGTCCGGTCTCCCCCTGTTTCAGGGCAGCCAGACCTAAACGGGTAAGCTTCGGCTGCAGCGCCTGATAGACTCTATTGAGTAAATCGTATGAGGTAAAGAGGATAAAAGCCCCCCCCTGCGATAGTGTTACCGCCGTCAGAATATGGTTCTCCAGAGCGTCTCTGTACCCCTCTCCTGTAGGCTCGGGCATATCTTCCGGCACAGCTACAAACACCTGTTTCGCATAATTGAACGGTGACTCCAGTTGCAGTTCATCAAGCCGCGCTTTAGGGAGCAGAGAGAAACCGGTCCGCTTTTTAAGGTAACCAAAATCTCCACCTACTGTCAGGGTTGCGGATGTTACGATTATGGTTTTTATTTTATCAAAGACTGCCTCCTTCATCTGAGAGGAGATGTCCAGCGGGGCGGCGCTGAGTCGCGCCTGAACTCCACGAATGTTTTTTCTTATCTCAATCCATCGGCAGTACCCCTCTGCTTCGGTTGTAAAAAAAAGCAGCGAGTCCGCCATGGACTGCAAACGCCCCTCTATTCCACAGGTATCCAGCAGCTGATCTGCAAGTTTCTCCTGCAGCCTCTCAGGAAGATCTTTAGAACGCTGAACAAGAGTTCGGAGTGCAGAGGCATAGTCACCGATAGCGTCAGCCAGCAGGTGAAGTTTTTGACGGCATTCCAGCCAGAACGAGGTTTTTTCGACTTCTGAAGTTATTCTCAGTTTCTGTTCGCGACCGCGATCCCCTTTACCGTGGTGGTCAATGGAAAAAGCCAGCCAATCCATGGTCTGATCTGTTATGCCTGTTAAATCAAGCGCCTTGGGAAAGAGATGCATTTCAAGCAGGCCTGAAAGCTCGGCATAAAGCCCCTCCTGAGATTCCGGCAGGAATCGTGTAATCATGGAGGATATTATGGTGAGCAGACCTGCTCTATTGCTCTTTTGCGGAACAAGTCGCTGCAGCTGTTTGACTATCCCGCTGCGGGTAATGGTGAGCGAGAGATGACTGGTTGCCACATTTTCAAGGTGATGACCTTCATCGAAAATAAGACGGGTGAACGGGGGAAGAATTGCGGTAGCATCATAACCTGTCTCTTTTCTAAGAACTATATCTGAAAGGAGAAGAGCGTGATTGACAACCAGAACTCTTGCTGCAGATGATTCACGCCTTGCACGATAAAAAAAACAACTTCCGAAATATTTGCAGTGGGATCTGGCACACTGATCCGCCTCACAGCATATCTCCTCCCAGGTGCCGGTTTGAGGTGTAAAAGCCAGATCGCTCCGGCACCCATCTTTGCTGCTATGACTCCACTCGATGATGGTTGTCAGTTCAGCAGACGATTCATCAGGGAAAAGTGAGGGTTCTGCCTCTGCGTGTTCAAGTTTGCGCTGACACGCATAATTGCTACGACCTTTAACCAGAACGGCTTTAAAATCAATTTTTGAGTTGCGTGCGAGAAAGGGGAGATCTTTTCTGATTAACTGTTCCTGAAGGTTTATTGTGTTCGTTGATACAACAATTCGTTCATTATTACGGGTTGCCCAGAGAATTGAGGGGATCAGATATGCCAGAGATTTACCTGTGCCGGTACCGGCCTCTACAAGTACAACCCGATCCCTGTTAAAAGCTTCGGCGACAGAAAACGCCATCCTGACCTGTTCATCTCGCTGCTCATACCCTTTCAGGTGAGCCATCATTCCGTCGCCAGCAAAAACCCGCCCGATCTCTTCGAGAGAGAGCAACTCCCCCTTTTTTTCGGTATGCGGAGAAACAACCTGATAACAACGGGAGGCGGTGTTGTCGATAATGCTGAATCCAATCCCCTGATTGCCGCAAACGGAGGCAATATCCATATCGGCAGAAGATGGTGTCAAGTCGCCGGTAGGGTGGTTATGAATCACAACATCACCTTCAGACGCACGTGTTATTATGGCAGGCACTGCGACTTTACTGCCACGAGCAATAGTTTCCGTCTCAAAGACGATACCATCAACATTGGTGCGACCAATGAAGAACACTTCGTTCCCGTTTGCAGAGTCAATTTCATGGCGCATGAGAGCGCGGCAGTCAGAGGTAAATTGAGTTTCCATTTGGGAGTCACAATAGCACATTAGAATCAAAAAGACACAGATGAATACCTTATTTTTCATCTGCTAACCTGCAGTATATGAGTGGTTGTTATGTATTAAAAATGGATTACACTTATCCTTTGACTACACCTTTAAAGGGCTCGGCGAGCAGCCTGTTTTAAACCTGTAAATTTCATGCAACGGAGGTTTTTAACGCAACTGTTTAGCTGACCGTATAAAAAAAGTTTTAGCATTCTCGAGCTTCCTGGTGTAAAGTTCTTTTCCACACTGCACTATCGTTAATTACGCCATGATGGGGATGGTTATGATTAAATCCAGTCTTTCCCGAAAAATTGTACTCATTATTGCCGCAACACTGATTGTCGGCTTTGCCGGTCTCGGCATTCTTTCAATTTACCTTGAATATACCGCGACAATTGAGCTTCAGAAAAAAAATGCCCGCCAGCTTGCCTCTACAGTTACCCACGACATCCTTAATCAGATGGCTAAAGGTGATATGAAGGACTTTTCTGGATACGTTTCCGAAATAAAAGCTAAAGGGGGCGTTGCCGGAATAAGGCTTTATAATGCAGAAGGGAAAGAGTGGGGCGGCAGTGAAACAAATGATGAGATACGCTCCGCCATATCTTCGGGAGAACCTAAGGAGCTCTCTGCAAGCAGCGGCGGGAAACGGTTTCTTGATCTGGCACTCCCTTTGGAGAATGAGCAGCGATGCAGAACCTGTCACAAAAGCGAGGCAAAATATTTAGGGGGGGTAATTCTGACCACCTCTCTGGAAGATGGTTTCGCCGCCGCTCTGCATCTAACTCTTGTGATGTCTTCAGTCGGTCTGTTCTTCTTTTTTGCAATGCTCGCAACTCTGTACATTTTCTTCAATCGCACGGTTGTCCAGCAGATAACAGAGCTGTACAAACAGCTGGGTGATCTAGCAGGAAGCGAAGGCGATCTGACAAAAGTGATGGATATCAGGACAACCTGTGAAATAGGTCGACTCGGTGAAGAGGTGAATCACCTCACCGAAAAAATACGCGTCACCTTTTCGGATCTGTATTCACAAACCTGCCTGATAGGGACAAACGTATGTGAACTTGCTGCAGGTACCGAGCGAACTCTAAAAATGACAAAGGATCAGAAGGATCAGACCCTGACCGTTGCCACCTCTACAGAAGAGATGGCACAGACAATCCACGACGTAACACTGAACACTCATCGCGCGGCATCACTCTCCAATGCGGTTGATGATGCTGC
This sequence comes from Desulfuromonadaceae bacterium, assembly GCA_028683855.1. Lineage (GTDB taxonomy): Bacteria > Desulfobacterota > Desulfuromonadia > Geobacterales > Pseudopelobacteraceae > JACRCG01. The sequence continues at coordinate 183,384 of JAQUHA010000001.1, read as the reverse complement.
AAACAGCGGCATGGCGGTTGTTGAGGAGACGTGGAACTGTATGCAGCAGATAAGCGGCAGTGTAAATGATACGTTGCTTATAATTCGCGAGCTTGAAGCAGCTTCCACACATATCGGAGAGATGGTTGTTCTTATTGAAGATATCGCTGACCAGACCAACCTGCTGGCACTTAACGCCTCTATTGAAGCGGCAAGAGCCGGTGATGCCGGCAAGGGATTTGCCGTCGTTGCGAGTGAAGTAAAGGGACTTGCGGAGAAAACAACTGCATCTACTCGCGAGATTAAAAAAGTGGTGGCGAATATACAGAAAACCAGCAGCAGCGCCGCAAATATGATTGAAACGGAAAGCTCTCTGGTGCAGACGGGTCTCTGCAAAGCTGAGGAAGCTCGTAACAGCCTTGAAAACATAAAGAACCATGCTAACGAGTCTCGGGTGATGATTGAGCAGATTGCTACTGCGTCAGAGGAGCAGAATGCTACCACAAATCATATTTCAGAGATGATTCATCTGGTTTCCAACAGCGCTGAAGAGACATACAATATGATGCAGCGCACAAGTGAGGGTTTTGCCACTTTTGCTGATGTTGTTGAGCAGATTTACAGCTCTGTCGGCAAATTTTCGGTTGGCAATTATCACGACACTATAAAGAGTTGCTTACGTGATATGGAGTCACAATTCCATGAAGTTATAGAAAAAGCTCTCCGAAACAACACAATTTCTATCGAAAGTCTTTTTGACAGAAACTATCTGCCGATAGCTAATACGAATCCTCAAAAATTCACGACTAAGTTCGATGCTTTTTTTGACAGAGAGATATCACCGATACAGGAATCAATTATTAATCGTGGCGACAGCAGCATACTGTTTACACTGTTTATTGACAACAATGGTTATGTACCGACTCATAATCTGCGCTACACCAAACCGTTAACTGGTGATCCGGAAACTGACAAGAATAATAACCGCACCAAACGGATGTTCAATGATAGAACGGGACTTCGCTGCGCCCGTAACACCGATGGTTTTCTCCTCCAGACCTATAGGCGGGATACAGGAGAAATCCTGAATGATATGTCAAAACCGGTCTTTATTAATAACAGACATTGGGGTGGCATTCGCATCGGGTACATCGCACCGAAATAAGATAGTGGCGAGGTTTTATGAAGCACTTGGGTGACATATTAGTTGAAGCAGATATAATCAGCAAAAAGACGCTGGAACGGGCACTGGAACGTCAAAAATCTGAAAAAAAACGTTTGGGGATTGTTCTGGAGGAGATGGGGGTCATCACAGAAGAAGAGCTGGTAGGGGCTCTCTCCAAACAGTTTAATTTTAAAACAATAAAAAATTTCGTTGACCACGAATATCCGCAGGAGCTGCTTGATATGCTCCCATCTGATTTCGCTATGAAGAAACTTGCTTTCCCTCTCCGCCAGAAGGACTCCATGCTGGCAGTCGCAATAACCGACCCGTTTGATCTTGAAACAATGGAGATGCTCAGCAGAATGACAGGACTTCAGGTTATTCCGGTTCTTGCAACACGCAGAGAAATTCTGGATGCCATATCAGTTCACTATCTGAAAAGCAGTCCGGAGGGTGGCGATGCAATTCTTGTGGTTGAGGATTCAAAGCCGATAGCAACGCTTATACAGATTGCTCTCGTCAAAGAGGGGTACAAGGTTTTGCTGGCTTCTGACGGGTTGGAAGCTTTGAAAATAGCAATATCTGAACGTCCGAAACTTATCATAACAGATTCGGTCATGCCGCGAATGGATGGTTACGGCTTATTGCGTGCGGTAAGGGCTAATCCGATGACATCGGAAACCCCTATTATCATGCTGACTTCAAAAGCATCAACTGAAGACGAGCAGAAAGCTCTGGAGTTCGGTTTCAGCGACTTTATCCCCAAACCGGTTCAGCCGTTGCGAGTGGTTTCCCGCGTAAAACATATTCTGGATATGACTAAAAAATACCGCAGATAACTACCACAAACCGTCTAATACCAATATCTTTTCTGTTTTTTCCTTTTAACTTCATGCCTGAAATCCCATGGTGCTTTGGGATTTGCATCCCTCCATAGTCCAGCCCGCCGGAGACGGGCTCTGTTCTCGCTGTCGATATATTTTGATTCGTATGGCGACTGAAGATATTTACGATAAGCCCACGCCATCCCCTCTTCAAGCATCTCCCTATTAACATCTCTTCCCGAGTAACGAACTATAGCAACCGCCCGCTCGTACTGGTCTACATCAACAACTTCCGCCGAAACACGCCGCCCCATAATCTTGGATTTTAGTACAACTTTTGATCTGTCGGCATAAGACTGCCCCGGCTTATCAGGCTTTCTGATTTCCGGGGCATCAATGCCGTACAGACGCATCTTAAGCCGGCTGTTGGAGCGGGTTAGAAGCTGAACGGTGTCACCATCATAGACAATCTTTACAACCCCTTCAATCACTCTACCCGCATCTGCATTAGACGCAAGAAACAGTATATGTAATATTACAAGAAGATATACTCTCATTCAGATCAGCTCAGCCGGATAATTGAACTCTGTTGTACCTGGCAGCTCTCTGCCGGTTCTGAACGAGGCAATAATATCCCCCCACCTTTCCCTCGTCTCATCACTTAGATCGATAAAGAAGGATCTGCAAGCCTTTTGACGCAGTTCCCCCCCTCTTCGACTTAACGAAAACGGCAGCGATGAGCTGATAGTCTGTAGACCATCCTGACTTGTAACACGGTAGATTTCACCCCGGTCTGAGCGAAGCGGGGTATTGCCATGAACATCTTTGAGACGTATTTTTGTTGTCATAACCGGAAGCGGGGAATGAACAATCACTTTACGTTCGATAGCAAGATCAGTCACCAGCAGATCGCCTAGATTGGCACTATCATCCTCCAGGTAGAGCGTCGCAGAAGCAGCGCCAAGTTCATTCCAATGCAGCAGCGCCTGACTGTTCAGAGAAAAACATCTATAACCTGTTGAAATAACAATATTTTTTAAAGCTACGAAAAGTTCAAAATGAGACAGGTTGGATGCCTCAAAATGGCGGAAACCGGAACTGTACAAACTTTCAAGAGTGTTGCGATAGAGTGCAATATCACGGTCAAATATTATAAAGGGGAGCTGCCAGATAATGCTCTCTTCAGAGCCGCGCATACGCGGTACAGTTGAGGCAAGGCTATGAATCACCGCTTTTGTAAGCTGCAGCTGAGTAAAGTCCGCGCCATTCTGAAGCGGAAAACGCCACTCTTTAGGCTCGTTTACGGCAACAGTAACCATCTCTCTGCCCGAATTTCTGCTTGTTCCGGCACGAACCTGAGACACGTCCTTTAAAGCACCCTTGTGTGCACTCTTTATCTGCTCTGTGAAAACAGCCGAAAAAGCCTCGAACAGCTGCTGATAGAACCGACGACGCAGATCCTTGAACAGTGCCGATGGAATCAGCACCTGCGGAAAGTCTGGGGCTGTAAGTGACTCCAGCCTGAATGGAGTTTCACCGCATTTAGAGAACTGCCCGCTTAAAACAGCCTGCATATCAGAACTTCGCGACGCTTCCATATCACCCAACTGAAAGGTGAATTCCTGCTGAAATCCCTTGATAAAGGCGGATATATTCAGCTGACCGTTTTTAAGAGATACAGAGAGAGAGCACGGTATCTTTTCTCCATGCCCCCCCTCAAGTCTCCTTAGGCAGGCATTGTCACTCAGCGTATAAGCCTCTCTGGACGACACCTTATATATTGAATCACCGACGGAAAAACGGAATGGAGTTTCAACCTCAACCGTAGAACCTGCGGCTGATTCCATACATTTTTTACGGTTTACAGAGAGAGAGCGTACCGTCCATGCCTGTCCGGCCATATCGCTTTTCGGCTGAACTCGAAGACGGTCTCCGACATAGATCGGGTCTCTTGTTTCAAAAGTCAGACTCTTCCCCCCAAGTGACTTTATTTTACCGACAAAGCGCCCGGTTCCCCCCTTCTGCCATGGGTTGGCGATGTCGTCAGGCTGTTGTGATGCAATAAATCCTTTGGTTGGTGTTCTGCCGAAGGAGTATTTCAGAATCTGCTTTGCTGCCGCAAGCGCCTCTCTCTCTGATTTTGCCGGAGCATCAAGAACAGTACGATAGGCTTCAACAACCGAGGCAACGTACTCAGCTGATTTCATACGCCCTTCAATTTTAAGTGATTTTACACCCGCCTTCACCAGTTCAGGAATCATATCAATTGCAGAGAGGTCACTTGTGGAAAAATAGTGACCATCTTTCCCTCTATGACTGTAAAGTCGGCGACACGGTTGAGCGCAGCGCCCCCTGTTACCACTGTGACCGCCAAGCAGCGAGGAGAAGAAACATTGACCGGATATCGAGAAACAGAGGGCTCCATGAACAAAACATTCAATTTCAACCTCTGTTGAAGAGGCAATTTTAGAGATTTCATCTATAGCCAGCTCCCTGGCAAGAACCCCCCTCTGGAAGCCAAGCCTTTCCAGCATTTTTACACCTGGAGTATTATGGATCGTCATCTGTGTCGAAGCATGAAGGGGTATTGAAGGAAAATGATTGCGAATCAGTCGTGCAACACCCATGTCCTGAAGTATCACTCCGTCAACACGCATTCCGGCAAGAGCAGCAAGCGTATCAACGAGCTGTGGCAACTCCTTCTCCTTAACCAGAGTGTTAAGAGTAATGTAAATCTTCCGCTCCTGCCCATGAGCGAATGAGAGCATTCGCTCCATCTGCTGCAGAGTGAAGTTTTTGGCGCGTGCTCTGGCTGAAAATTCCTGCAGCCCGGCATACACAGCATCAGCGCCTTTTTCCATAGCGGCAAAGAATGCCTCCAGCGAACCTGCTGGAGCGAGTAGTTCCGGTTTAAATATTGAAACAGCAGTCATTATATCTCCTAAAACAGAAAGCGCCCCTTTCGGGGCGCAGACTAAAATACATACAGATCCATAAGTTCACTGCTACTTTTCAAGCAGAATACGTAGCATCCTGCGGAGCGGTTCTGCAGCACCCCAGAGGAGCTGATCACCGCAGGTAAAAGCCGAAATATACTGCGGCCCCATTTTCATCTTCCGAACGCGCCCAACCGGAACCGTCAAAGTTCCGGAGACTGCAGTCGGAGTGAGTCCTGCAAGAGAATCAGCCTTGTTATTAGGTATGAGCTTAACCCACTGATTATCATTTTTTATCAGGTTTTCAATCTCCTCAATAGGGAGATCCCTGTTCAGCTTCATGGTGATCGCCTGACTGTGACATCGCATTGCACCGACTCTGACACAGATTCCGTCTACAGGAATAGGATTTGTAGTGCCTAGTATTTTGTTGGTCTCCTGAAATCCTTTCAACTCTTCGCGGCTCTGACCATCCTCAACTTCGCGGTCAATCCACGGGAGAACACTGCCGGCAAGAGGAAAACCGAACTCTTTAGTAGGGAGAGAACCGTCACGCAGAGTGGCAGTTACCTTCCTGTCGATTTCAAGAATTGCAGAGCCGGGATTTTTAAGCTCTTCTGCAACAACTCCGTTCAAGACCCCCATCTGAGATAACAGTTCCCGCATATTCGGTGCTCCTGCACCGGAGGCAGCCTGATAGGTCATAGATGATAGCCACTCCACCACACCGGCACGGAACAGACCGCCAAGCGCCATAAGCATAAGGCTTACCGTACAGTTGCCACCTATAAAGTCCTTCCCCCCTTTGGCAAGAGCGGCATCGATAACATCACGGTTAACCGGATCCAGTATAATAACGGCATTGTCCTCCATACGGAGAGTAGAAGCTGCATCAATCCAGTATCCATTCCACCCCTGACTGCGGAGTTCCGGGTGAACCGCTTTCGTGTAATCTCCACCCTGACAGGTGATAATTACATCCAGTTTTTTTAATTCGTTTATATCCGACGCACTCTTCAGTGTACCAGCATTCATCGGGGCTGGCTGTCCAGCCTGTGAAGTGGTGAAAAATACCGGTTCAAAGCCAAGTGCAAAATCATTCTCTTCCTGCATCCTCTGCATAAGAACAGAACCAACCATACCGCGCCAGCCGACGATTCCAACTTTCATTGTAGTTTTCCCTTTCCCAGTAAAATTATTTCTAAAGGTTTGCGATTATAGCAGCGCCTATTTCCTTTGTATTAACTAGCTTTTCACCCTGTTTCTTCTGGAAAATATCAGCTGTCCTGTACCCCTGATCAAGCACCTTTTCAACAGCCTTGTCAATAGCATCCGCAGCTTCAAGCATACCAAACGAGAATTTGAGCATCATGGCAGTTGACAGAATCTGTGCAATCGGATTTGCAATCCCCTGTCCTGCGATGTCGGGCGCTGACCCTCCTGATGGCTCGTACATACCGAAAGTCCCCTCTGCAAGCGAGGCGGAGGGGAGCATTCCGAGTGATCCGGTCAGCATAGCCGCCTCATCCGAGAGAATATCGCCAAACATATTTTCAGCGAGAATTACATCAAACTGTTTCGGCCACTTTACAAGCTGCATAGCAGCATTATCGACATACATATGGGTCAGTTCAACTTCAGGATACTCTTTAGCAACTCCAATAACTATTTCACGCCAAAGAACAGATGAAGAGAGTACATTCGCCTTGTCAATCGAACAGACCTTCCGGTCTCGCTTTTGGGCTGCCTGAAAAGCAACATGGGCAATGCGCTCAATTTCAGCTACGGAGTAGCGAAGCGTATCTATTCCAACCCTTTCGCGTCCGACCCCTTCAATCCCTTTAGGCTGAGAGAAGTAGATACCTCCGGTCAGCTCACGAATAACCAGAATATTGAATCCGCCACCTATTACCTCTTCCTTCAGTGAAGAAGCCCCTGTTAACGATGGAAATATGATTGCAGGGCGAAGATTTGCGTAAAGACCGAAGATTTTGCGGAGAGGCAGCAGAGCACCACGCTCAGGCTGTTCGTCGGGCGGAAGAGTTTCCCACTTTGGCCCTCCGACAGATCCGAAGAGAATTGCATCTGAAGCTTTACATATATCAATAGTGCTCTGCGGCAGCGCCTTCCCTTCATTGTCAATTCCCGCACCACCAACATTGGCGGAGGTACGCGTAAATGTCACATCATATTTTTTCTCTATCGCATCAAGAACATTAAGAGCCTCAACCATAACCTCAGGCCCTATTCCATCACCAGCCAGAACTGCAATTTTATACGACTTTCCCATAAATTCCCCCATTCTAAGTTCACATATAATAAATCGTTGTGATAATAATTTTGCAGACACCGTTTTGTCAAACTAAAAGCACTCACGAATAAAGCAGGTTATTCAATATGATGAAATTTTTTGCTTGACACGACAACACACTTTCAGTAAGTTACACCTCTTCAAAAAAATAATGGCTTGTAATAAATCTACAGGTTGTACTGCGGGCGGGGAATTATATGAAAACAGAAGTTGCAAAAGCAGAAAATGTAAAGCGTGACTGGTACATTGTTGATGCTCAGGATTTAGTCCTTGGTCGTCTCTCCACACAGATTGCAAATGTTTTGCGCGGTAAGAACAAAACCCTTTTTACACCAAGTGTTGATACAGGTGATTTTGTTATTGTGATAAATGCGGAAAAAATTGCTCTGTCAGGGCTTAAATCAGCTAAAAAGGTTTATTACAACCACTCCGGCTATGTTGGCGGCCTGAAAGAAATTACTGCAGAGAAACTCCTTGCGAAAAAACCTGAGGAGCTTATTAAAAGAGCCGTAAAAGGTATGCTCCCAAAGAATAAACTTGCCAGTGCCATGCTCAGCAAGCTTAAGATTTATGCAGGACCAAATCACCCACACGCTGCTCAGCAACCCAAGAGCCTGGCAATTTAATACTTTAAGGAGAAACTTATATGGCTGCAGTCACATTTTACGGAACAGGCAAACGAAAGAGCTCAATAGCTCGCGTATGGCTTAAGCCGGGTGATGGTAAATTTACCGTTAACCACAAAACACTCGATCAGTACTTTGGTCGTGAGACATCGAAAATGGTTGTCCGTCAGCCGTTTGAGCTGGTTGAAAAAGTTGGTATTTTTGATGTTTATGTAACTGTCTCAGGCGGTGGAGATACCGGTCAGGCAGGCGCTATCAAGCACGGAATAACCAAGGCGCTCCTTCTGCACGACCCTGAGCTTCGCGGTGTTCTGAAAAAAGCAGGATTTATCACACGCGACTCACGCATCAAGGAACGTAAGAAGTACGGTAAAAAAGCGGCTCGCGCAAGATTCCAGTTTTCAAAGCGTTAAGAGTTCGTTCTTCATACAGAGCATACTTCAAAGGGAAATCCGAAAGGCTTTCCCTTTTTCATTGCTTATTTTCTAAGACTACTGCAAAAGTTTTTTACCCTCCAGAAATTCTGTGAGGAAATCAGGCTCTTTCCAATCCTGCAAACCGAAGCAGCAGTTTTTTGGGCCCTACAGAGTTAAACCAGACTACGACTTTTTGAGAGTCATCCTCCCCCTCAACCTTTCGTATCGTTCCAATTCCAAATTTAGCGTGTCGCACTTTCATACCTATGTAGACGCCATCCTCGTTTTCAGGAGGGTCAGGCACTACCTCAATATCGTTTGAGAAAGCATCCGCAATCGAAGAGAGGTTGTGTATTGGTGGTCTCCCAGTTTCGTTGTCCAAAATGTGATTACCATCTTTTTTTGAGAGTTGGAGAAACTCTTCGCGCCGATGACTTTGACTCCACCCCCGCACTTTACTCTCTTCAGAAATCAGTTCCGGTGGAATATCTTTCAAGAATCTTGATGGAGGATTGCACTGTTCCTGACCAAACAGATATCTGCGATGTGCATTCAGCAGGTAGAGACTTTCTCTGGCTCTAGTCATACCGACATAACAGAGTCGGCGCTCCTCCTCCATACCATCCAGATCATCCAATGAACGAACGTGTGGAAAGAGGCGCTCTTCCATCCCGACCATAAATACAACTTTGAATTCAAGCCCTTTGGCTGCGTGGAGGGTCATAAGCGTAACAGACGGCTGCCCCGCTTCACCCCGCTCAAGATCAGAAACCAGCGCCACCTGTTCCAAAAACTCTGACAAACCGGCATCAGGGTTCTTTTCACTAAACTCTTCCATTGCAGCAAGAAGCTGTTCAAGATTCTCGAGTCGTTCAGAATCATCCTTGTCGCTGCTACACTTTAACCGGTCAACATAACCGCTTTCGTCCATTACAAATCGTGTCAATTCAGCCAGAGAAACATTTGCTGCCTCTGCTCTGAATCCATCCATCATTTTTATAAAAGATGCTACCCTGCCGCGAGTATTGGCAGCCAACAAGCCGTCTGCGGTTGCACCGTTTAAAGCATCGAAAAAAGTTATACCCTGCCGGAAAGCATACTGAGAAATTTTATCTACCGTCGTATTTCCAATCCCCCTTGCAGGGACATTAATAATTCTCTTAAGGGAAACTTCGTCTGCAGGATTATCAAGAACACGCATATAAGCCAGTATGTCCTTGATTTCAAGGCGCGAATAGAAGCGTACGCCACCGACTATATGATAAGCCAGCGCACTCCCGACCAACGCTTCTTCAACAAGCCTGGACTGTGCATTTGTACGATAAAAGACCGCAATCTCCTCCATCGGAACGCCTCTATCTTTTAAGTACAAAATTTCGCGACTTACAAAACGAGCCTCTTCGCGATCCGATTCCAGCCTCTCATAACGGATTGGGGCACCTTTTGGATTTTCTGTCCAGAGTTCCTTCTCCTTCCGCCCGAAGTTCTGTTTTACAACTTCACCTGCAGCAGCGAGAATATTTGCTGTTGATCGATAATTCTGTTCCAACTTTACTATTTTTACTCCTGGAAAATCCTTTTCAAATTCTAGAATGTTGCGGATATCTGCACCACGCCATGAATAAATTGACTGATCGTCGTCACCAACTACACAAAGATTTTTTCGTTCTCCGGCAAGCAAACAAATTAATTGGTACTGAACAGGATTTGTATCCTGATATTCATCAACCAGCAGCCACCGAAATCGTTCACAATAGTAGCTACATACTTCCGGAAAATTTCTTAAAAGCCTTACAACCTGAATCATCAGGTCTCCAAAATCGAGAGCATTACATTTTTTAAGGCGTTCTTGATATCTTGCATAAATCTCAAGAACTTTTTTATTATAGAGATCCCCCTCTGCTATATATTTAATGTCATCGGGAAAAAGACCACGATTTTTGAAATCATCAATTCTGCCCGAAACAGCTTTAACCGCAAAACGCTTTTCATCAAGATCCATCTCAGAGATAACGTCTTTCAATAGTCTTTCGCTATCACGATCATCGTATATCGCAAAAGATGATTGAAAACCTAGATGATGAATATCGCGCCGGAGTATTCGACCACAAGCCGCATGAAAGGTTGATATTAAAGGGAGATCGCCTCCATCCAGCAATCTGCCCACTCGTTCGGCCATCTCCTTCGCCGCCTTGTTTGTAAATGTCACCGCAAGTATATTCCAGGGTGACACACCCCGTTCACGAATAAGATAGGCTATCCGGTTTGTTATGACGCGCGTCTTACCAGATCCGGCTCCGGCCAAAATAAGAAGAGCCCCTTCGCCATGAAGCACCGCTTCACGTTGTGGAGTATTGAGGTTTTTCAGAGAATTCATGGTTTGTTTTTAGACTCCGGAAAAGGTTGCGTCAATGGAAAAGTCAGGAGATATTGAAAAATCGCTGTTTTTACATAGATATGTTCGGACATTGCTGCTTAAATGCTTGCTATATAAATGAAAACCTGACATATTGTCAAACCTTCGACGGGCAGTAATGCCCGTCGTTTTATTTTGCTTTATATGAGGAGCTTTAAAATGCAGGAAAGAATCAGAAATATTGCCATAATTGCCCATGTAGACCACGGGAAAACAACCCTGGTTGATGCCATGCTCAAACACGCCGGTGTTTACCGCGCCAACGAAGCCATTACCGAACGTGTCATGGACTCCAATGACCTTGAAAAAGAGCGCGGCATAACTATTCTTGCCAAAAGTCTCTCGATCCACCACGGACCTTATAAGATAAATATTGTCGACACCCCCGGCCATGCCGACTTTGGCGGTGAAGTTGAACGAGTTTTAAAAATGGTTGATTCGGTTCTTCTGCTGGTGGATGCACTTGATGGACCTATGCCACAGACGCGATTCGTACTTAAAAAGTCTCTGGATCTTGGACTTAAGCCGATTGTTGTAATCAATAAAATTGACCGCCCCGGTTCTCGCCCCGATGAAGTACTCAACATGGTTATAGACCTATTCTGCGAGTTGAATGCCTCGGATGACCAGCTTGATTTCCCTGTTGTTTATACAAGTGCAAAAATGGGATATGCAAAAATGGATATATCGGTTGATTCAAACAACATGGAACCGCTATTTGCGGTTATAGAGTCAAATGTACGCCCCCCCAAAGGCGATTCGAACGCCCCGTTCCAGATGCTTATCGCCAATATCGATTACAACGATTATATCGGCCGAATGGCAACAGGACGTATTTTTAACGGTAAGGTAAAAGCCGGAGAAACTGTTGCGATGATAAAACAGGATGGATCAGTAACTCGTTCGCGCATTACAAAACTGCTCGGCTACGAGGGGTTAAAGCAGATAGAGATCGAAGAGGCGGGAACAGGCGATATTGTGACAGTAGCCGGCTTTGAGGAGGTAAGCATCGGCGAAACTCTCGCTTCTGCTGAAACCCCCATCGCAGTCCCTTATGTTTCCATAGACGAACCGACTCTCTCAATGAACTTCATAGTAAACACCTCCCCCTTCGCCGGACGTGAAGGGAAATGGGTAACCTCCCGTAATATCCGCGAGCGCCTTACAAAAGAGCTTCGTACAAACGTTTCTCTGCGCGTAGAGGATACCGACAGTGCAGACACATTCAAAGTTTCAGGACGTGGCGAACTTCATTTGTCAATTTTGATCGAAACGATGCGTCGAGAGGGTTTTGAGCTTGCAGTTTCAAAACCTGAAGTCATTGTACGCATTAAAGATGGTGTAAAAATGGAGCCGATGGAATATCTGGTTGTAGATGTAGCATCAGAGTTTCAGGGGGCAATCATAGAAAAAATGGGACCACGCAAGGGTGAAATGGTTGCAATGGCACCAATGGGTGAAATGGTACGACTTGAGTTCGTTATACCGGCTCGTGGCTTGATCGGACTTCGTGGAGAAGTCTTGACTGACACCAGAGGAACAGCTGTTATGACTCATACTTTCCACGAATATGCACCTTACAGGGGAGATATTCCTGGTCGCAAAAACGGCGCGCTGCTGGCTATGGATCATGGCGAAACAACTGCCTACTCGCTCGACGCTCTGCAGCCTCGCGGAATTCTGTTCATAGGTGCCGGCGTCGAAGTGTACGGGGGTATGATAATTGGGCAGAACAACAAGGATAATGATCTGGAAGTGAATCCATGCAAGGGTAAAAAGCTAACCAACGTCAGAGCCTCCGGCACAGACGATGCTATAAAGCTTACACCACCGAAGGTAATGACTCTTGAGCAGGCTCTCGAGTTTATAGAAGATGATGAACTTGTCGAAGTCACTCCAGGCTCAGTCCGTCTCCGGAAGAAAGAACTCGACCCTACGCGCCGTAAACGTTCAAACAAGGGTTAGCAGGTTTTTAAACCAGGACAACGATGGGTCACAGAAATAATATCTGTGACCCATCGTTGTATGCGCAAACCGCAGTCCGTAAAAAAGGCTCTGAAGAAATTCTTCAGAGCCTTTTACAATAGCTTCTTCTGTTTTAAAAAAATCAGTTCGGATACACCGAAACTTTTTTACGATCCTTACCGAGACGCTCAAAAGCAACAACGCCTTCAATCAAGGCGAAAAGAGTATAGTCTTTACCGCAACCTACATTGTTACCCGGATGAATCTGCGTACCACGCTGACGATAGATTATATTACCAGCCTTTACAGCTTCGCCACCGAATTTTTTACAGCCCAAACGCTGTCCTGAAGAGTCTCTGCCGTTTCTTGAACTACCACCAGCTTTCTTATGTGCCATTTCCGTATCTCCTGGGAAAAAATAGTTATACTAGGATTACGCCGTAATCTTTTCGATCTTAAGAACAGTCAGATGCTGACGATGACCGCGCAGTTTTCTTGAATCTTTACGTCTCTTTGATTTGAAGACGAGAACTTTCTTCCCTTTACCCTGAACAGCAATCTTTGCTGTAACAGATGCACCGGCGACCAGTGGAGCACCAACTACGGTCTTTTCACCACCAACCATAAGAATCTCTGCAAACTCTACACTATCGCCAATTTCTCCCTCAAGCTTTTCAACTTTGAGAAATTCGCCTTCGCTAACTTTGTACTGCTTGCCACCTGTTTTAATAACTGCGTACATATGCCATCTCCATCCGCTTCTGATTTTTAAAGAGTTTTGGAATATAGATACTTAGGATAAACAAGTCAAGTATAAAATACATCGACACATTGAATATTTACAGACCCGGCTGTAGCCCGCAAATTATAGTACTGATTAATTGGTTGATTCATCGGCAAACAGTTCATCAAATATCGCTTTGACGGTTGTAATTCTGTCAGCCTTCCATGCGTTGGTTCCACAAAAAACAAGGCCGGTTTCTACATCTCCACGTTGCGCCCTGTCAAGAGAAGATACAATACAGAATCGTTCTCTCGACTCTTTGTAGGAGCATTTTTTAAGACAGCCCATACGACAAGGTGTCTGGTTATCTACATCATATTGCCGGATTTTTTCTTTATTGTTCAATATTGCCCTACCAGGCAGACCAGCCGGGCTCATTATAAGACCTATATCTTCCTTCGTACATTTAATATAGAGCTGCTTGAAGGAATCTTCCGCATCACACTCTTCAGTACAGACAAAACGGCTTGCCATTTGAACTCCATCTGCTCCCTGTGCAATTGCATATTCCAGATCGGCTCTATCCCATACTCCGCCGGCAGCGATAACCGGAACTTCGACACCGCACTCGTCCTTGAAAAACGCTTTTATGGCGCGCACTGTGGCGTACTGGTCATACTCACCGGTGCCGATATTTTCCATCTTTTCTCCCAGATGACCACCAGCGGTATCAGGATCCTCAACAACAATTGCGTCCGGCAGCCTGTTATAAGCTTTCTGCCATTTACGAACTATCAGCTGTGCCGCACGTAGAGAGGAGACTATCGGCACAAGAGCTACATCAGGATAATCAGCTGTCAGTTCAGGCAGCCCCATAGGGAGTCCCGCACCGCAAACTATAACTTTAGCACCCCCTTCAATCGCTGCCTTTACGAGGGTCTCGAAATCTGAGAGGGCAACCATTACGTTTACCCCTACAACACCGTCAGGCGCAATCTCGTATGCTTTTTTCAGCTCAGCCTTAAAAGCCTCCGCTTCTGCCTGAAAATAATTTTTGCCGTCATAAAGTCCGCTGTTGAGTGCAATGCCTGCAGCAGCAACCAGACCTATTCCACCGTTTTTCGCTATATGACCGGCAAGTCTTCCGGCTGAGACTCTAACACCCATACCACCCTGAATAAGCGGATATCGAACCGTATGTTTACCAATTGTAAGCGGCTGTGTCATTGTAGCCTCCAATAAATTAATTGCTCAGCATCTTAACAGGAGTCTACTTGTAAAAATGTAATAGTTTTGTAATTTTGTTTCATTTGCCGGATTGCCTTTTAAACATTTCGGAGATTTTTTCTCTACCCGCTTCAATCTGTTCAAACGGGACAACCCTCAACAGCTCCTCCAATGTGGTTTTACCTGCCTGTACCTGACGAAATCCGTTTTCAATCATTGTGAGCCTCTGCGATGTCGCAAAAACTACATTTCTCAATGTCTGATTATCCGGCTGTTTATTAATCATCAAAAGTTCATCGCGCGTTGGAATCCATAGCTCGACTATCGGAATACGACCATTGAAGCCTGTATAATTACACTTTGAACAACCTTTCCCCTGCATAAATCTGATGTCACTCCCCAACGGAAGATCAAATTCAGCCAGAATCTTTTCTGCGGGAGTATATTGAATGGAGCAGTTACTACATATTCTGCGTACCAATCGCTGTGCAAGTACACAGCGCAATGTAGCAGTAATAAGACTTGGCTCCACCCCTATATCCATCAATCTGGTAACAGCGCTTGTAGCATCATTTGTGTGCAGAGTTGATAAAACCGTATGCCCAGTAAGGGCAGCTCGCATTGATATGGTTGCAGTTTCTAAATCACGGATTTCACCAACCATTATATTATCGGGATCCTGGCGTAGAAATGCCCGTAGAAGACGCGCAAATGTATTACCGATAACATCGTTTACTTCAGATTGTGTAATTCCATCAATAGCGTACTCAATCGGGTCTTCAATTGTAAGAGTCTTAACTCCTGGAGTATTAATCCGGGATAGGATTGCGTATAGAGTCGAAGATTTCCCGGAACCGGTTGGGCCGGTTACCAGAAAAATACCAGTCGGTTTATCTAATGCCTGATTTAATGCTGAAACCTCCTCCGGGGCATATCCAAGTGATTCCAAAGAAATGGCATCACTTCGCTTATCAAGAATTCTGATTACAACATTCTCTCCGTACTGCGTTGGAACAGTTGAGACCCGAAAATCTACCCCGCGGACAGTGCCCCCTTTCGATACTTTCATTTTGAAACTGCTGTCTTGCGGTCGTCTACGCTCAGCAATATCCATATCACTCATTATTTTAATTTTGGATACAATCTGCCGTGAGTGAGGGCTTATCAGTGATTCATCCGCACCCAATTCGACGGCCTGGAGAATTCCGTCAATGCGGTATCTGATCTGCATACCATCTTCTGTCGACTCAAGATGAATATCGCTAGCCCCGTCTCTGATACCGGTTGTGATAATACGCTTTACCAGAAAATCTACGTCTGCGCTAATAAAGTCAGTTACATATTTCGATTTACCGACATCGCGCAATTGGTCTTCGGAAAGCTCGAAACTAAGCTCTTCACGTTTTGATTCTCCGCGTAAATTAAATATTTTCTGCTGAGCTATCAGAATGTCACTCTCTTTAGCAATAACCGGATCAATCTTCATTTTTGACCAGTTTTCGATCTGATCAAGTTCATTTCTCTCTACCGGATATGCCATGGCAATTGTCAGAACATTATCTCTGCACCTTATAGGGACTATTCTGTGTCTCTGAGCAAAAGAGGCGTTGATGAAACCGGACATTTCCTGATCAAAGCGAACCCCTGCAAGATTTACATATTTCATGTCGTACTGTGAAGCTATAGCTCGTGACATCTGCTCTTCCTCAATCAGATGCTGTCTAATCAATGCCCTCCCAAGAGGTATATTGTCAACCTTGCTGAGTTTAAGGGCATTGTTGAGCCTCTCTTCATCTATCAGTTTTTGCGAGATAAGAATGTCGCCCAGCTTCCGACGCTTTTTGTTGTGATCCAGAATGTATTCCAGATCATTTATCTTTAAAAATCCCATCTGACAAAGTATCTGCCCAATAGGCTCTTTAGGGTTCATCTGCTGCAACTCCAGCGCTTCGTTAAACTGTTCGGAGGTGATCAATTTATTCTCAATCAGTAGTTCACCAATTTTTTTTTCTGACATGGGTTCTCACCTCTTTGAAGACATAAATTACACTTTTAATGTAGCGAATGTGGCTCCGTCACGCCCCTCATGTGCTTCTCCTGATCGAAAACATTCTACAAGAGTATGTCTTTTAAGCTCTTCTCTTACTGCGTCGCGCAACCGACCGCTTCCTAATCCATGAATTATTCGAATATCTTTTATACCGGCTGAAAACATCCGATTTATAAATGTATCCAACTCTGACAATGCATCGTCAACACGCAATCCGATAAGTTTAACTTCATTACTTGCATTTTCATCGATGTCTGACTTCCAGACTATCGAAGCTGCTTTCATAAGTTTTATCGATTCTGATTTCTCTGAACGGGAAAGGTCTGACAACCGGACTTCCAACTCCATACGCCCCGCTCTTATTCTAACTTTACCGTTACGGTTTTCAGAGGAAAGAACCTGACCGATGCAACCTATTGAATCAACAAATACGCTGTCACCCGCTTTGACAGAAGTAATGCCCTTATTTTCATTGATGTTTGCTTCCTGTTTAATCTGCGTAAGCAGATCTTTTTCCGCCTCTCTTATTTTGTTTATAATTTCCGATCTATTATCCCGCTTAAGCTCTTCCAGAATAATATTCATTCTACGCCTGGTAGTCGAAATAAGCATTTTTGCTTCGCTATACCCTTTTTCAGCTGTCTCTTTACGAATTTGCTCAATTTCGTCGACTCTGATGTTCAACTCAATGTTACGAAGATCAACAATTCGTTTCTGTTCTTCTAAATCAGATAATAAGTTTTCAAATTCAGTACGCTTCTGACGCAAATCTTTCAGCATTTCCGAAATTTCACTTCCGTCAGTACCAATCATTTGACGTGCAAAGCTTATAATTTTTTCCGGAAGTCCGAAACGGCGTGCGACTTCAAGAGCATGAGACTCACCGGGCACTCCAATAACCAGGCGGTAAAGCGGAGTAAAACTGTTATCGTCAAATGCCATACCGGCGTTGATCATTCCAGTGGTTTTATGCACAAAGCTTATTATATCACTTAAATGCGTAGTAGCTATTACAAGGCTGCCCCTCAACTGCAATTCTCGCAGGACACCACAAGCTATTGCTGCCCCCTGCAAAGGGTCGGTGCCAGCTCCAAGCTCATCCAGAAGGATCATTGACCGCATACTGCTCTGTTGAATAATTGATGTGATTCTAGCGATATGTGCCGAGAAAGTTGAATGTTTCTGCTCTATTGACTGCTCGTCACCTATATCCACCAAGAGAGAGTCTATAATTGGAAACTGTGATTCGCTATCAGCAGGAACCGGAATCCCTGAGAGAGCCATCAGCATCAATATTCCAGCAGTTTTGATAGCTATTGTTTTTCCACCGGCGTTTGGTCCCGTAATAATCATTACTGACTCTTCTGCTTCCCCACCCAATCTAATTTCCAACGGCTCAATTTTCTCAAGTAAATTCTGTTTATGCATCTGAATTAGTATCGGATGACGTGCATTTACAAGTCTGAATTCCCCGTTTTCATTTATTTTTGGCTTATTAAGATTGTAATCTGCTGAAAACATTGAAATAGAGTTTAATCTGTCAATTTCCAGCAGCGTATCAAAACAACCTGTAAGTATTTCCAGATCCTCTCTAACCCAGCTTGATAGCTGGCGTAGAATGCGTATCTCTTCGGCTTTCTCTTCGGCATTAAGATTTTCAAGCTCATTGGTAAACGGGATTATCTCCAGAGGTTCCATAAAAGCCGTTTCACCAGAAGAGGATACGTCGTGCACTACACCCTTAACCATACCCTTGGAGTCCATTCTCACGGGAATTACCCATCTACCAGATCGCTGGGTAATGAAGTTTTCCTGCAAGAATTTTTCAATGTCACTGTTTCTTATTATTTCATCAATTTTTTTCCGAATTCGTGCGGCAAGAGTACGTTTTGCGCAGCGAGTCTCTTTTAGGAGTTCCGATGCGGTATCCTTTATACTTCCATCAATATCAATTGAATTTTCCAACGGTTCAAGAATCTCAGGAAAACTCCGCAACATCGGCTCTATACTTTTTAACAGGGGAAGATCATGTCGATAATTCAACTGACGGCTTAAAGAACCGCAACTGCGTAGGACAGGAATGAATTTCAGCAGTTCCACGGTTGGAAGTATCGCACCGTTCGGCTTCAAAACTTCAAATGACTGCCGTATATCCTCAAAATTTTCAAGAGCAAGTGTTATTCCACTCTCTTTAAGCTTACATATTTCACTTACTCTTCCAGATATCTGCTCAATTTTTGCAATGCTGTTTTCCGGCTTAATTGCAGTTATCTTCTCAACTGTAGCCGCTGAGTGAGCATGAGTTGCAATTTCTGTTAATATTTTATTGAATTCAAGACTGTTAACTGTTTCAGTTTTAATCATAGATAATGTTCCTTAATAACAAGATAATGCTCTGCCTTTGTGTTACCTAATTGGACATTTCGTCTGAAAATAGTATCAAATTGCAATGACTCTTTATACCGAAATGTAATTATGTTGAATTAGACAAAAAAAAGAGCGGCATCGCTGCCGCTCTTTTTTTTGTAACTATTCTGATTGACTGATTTATTTATTTACGAACACCTTTACCGGCAACCTGCATTCTAATCAACGCCCTCTGTAGCGCAGCCTCATAAACCTTAAACTGCTTATCCTCAGAAGTAAGCTTTTTAAGTTTTTCTTCTGCACGGCTAAGTGCTGCCTTTGCTCGTTCCAGATCAATATCGGCTGCAAGTTCAGCTGTTTCAACAAGAACTATTATTTTATCATCGCAGATTTCAAAATAGCCCCAGTTAAGAGACATATGTTCATAAACACCATTCAGCTTATAAGCAAGTTCACCAATTCTTAGAGAAGTAAGAAACGGAGCGTGACCGGGGAGAACGCCGAACTCACCCAGACTTCCGGTCGCTGTAACTTCCTCTACCTCGGTATCAACAACTTTTTTATAAGGTGTAACAATTTCAAGTTTCATCTTTTCAGCCATATATCATTCCTTGTAGGAGACAACCTGATAAGTTTGTCCTTTTTCACAGTAGGCTAAAGAAAGCCACCCCTACGAATAAATTAAACTGCGGCCAGCTTAGCAGCCTTTTCTATTGCCTCTTCTATTGATCCAACCATGTAGAACGCCTGCTCAGGCATACTATCGTGCTTGCCTGCAACTATTTCCTGAAAACCTTTTATAGTATCCTTAAGTTCAACATACTTTCCAGGAGCACCGGTGAATGCCTCTGCAACATGGAATGGCTGTGAAAGGAAACGTTGAATTTTTCGTGCTCGCGCAACAACCAGCTTATCCTCTTCTGAAAGCTCATCCATACCAAGAATTGCGATAATATCCTGAAGATCCTTGTACTTCTGAAGAACGTACTGCACTGAACGTGCAACAGCATAATGCTCCTCACCAATTACCTGAGGATCCAGAATTCTTGAAGTTGAATCCAGAGGATCAACAGCAGGATAAATACCAAGCTCGGCAATCTGACGTGAAAGAACCGTAGTTGCATCCAGGTGAGCAAATGCAGTAGCAGGCGCAGGATCTGTCAGGTCGTCTGCAGGGACATAGATTGCCTGAACAGACGTAATAGAACCTTTGTTTGTTGAAGTGATTCGTTCCTGCAACTCACCCATTTCAGTAGCCAGAGTCGGTTGGTAACCAACAGCTGAAGGAATACGCCCAAGAAGCGCAGAAACCTCAGAACCTGCCTGCGTAAAACGGAAAATATTATCGATAAAGAGAAGAACGTCCTGACCCTCTTCGTCACGGAAATATTCAGCAACAGAGAGTGCTGTAAGAGCAACACGGGCACGCGCCCCTGGAGGCTCGTTCATCTGTCCGTACACAAGCGCTGCCTTATCGAGAACGCCTGACTCTTTCATCTCCATCCAGAGATCGTTGCCTTCACGGGTACGCTCGCCAACACCGGCGAATACGGAATAACCACCATGCTGCTTGGCGATATTGTTAATAAGTTCCATAATAAGAACCGTCTTACCAACACCGGCTCCGCCGAAAAGACCGATTTTACCGCCTCGTGCGTATGGTGCAAGCAGATCAACAACCTTGATTCCTGTTGTGAACGCTTCAACTTTTGTTGACTGGTTCTCGAAAGAGGGAGCCTCACGGTGAATAGCATATTCCTTCTCGTTACCGATTGGACCCATTTCGTCAACAGGTTCACCGATAACATTCATAATACGACCGAGAGTTTTAACTCCAACCGGAGCGCAAATCTGTTTGCCGGTATCGATAACAACCTGCCCACGTTTTAAACCATCCGTAGAATCCATTGCAATTGTACGAACTGAGTTCTCACCAAGATGCTGGGCAACTTCCAGTACCAGATTGTTTTCACGGTCATCAATGGCCGGATTTGTCACGCGAAGTGCGTGGTAGATCTCCGGCAGTTTGCCGGGCTCAAATTCAACGTCGATAACGGCGCCGATGACCTGCGAAATTTTACCTGTATTCTGACTCATGGAACGGTGTCCTCCTGCGGCTCTGAAGCCTCATATAGTATTACTTTATTAGTTTTAGCCTTTAATCGATTCGGAACCGGAGATAATTTCCATTAATTCCGTAGTAATTGCTGCCTGTCTTGCCCTGTTGTACTGAAGTGTGAGCTTGCCGATCATTTCATTGGCGTTCTTTGATGCGCTATCCATTGCCGTCATTCGCGCCCCGTGCTCACCCGCTACCGTCTCCAGCATTGCTGTAAAAATCTGAACTTCAATATTTTTGGGCAGAATCTCCGCAAGCAATTCGTCGACTGATGGTTCGTAAATATACTCAACCGGCGTTGCATCAGTTTCAGCTGATTTATCAGGAACGACCGGAAGCATCGGTTCAAAAGTTATATCCTGACTCATTACTGTTCTGAATGAATTATACAACAGTTCTACCTGATCATATTCACCTGCAACAAAACCATCTATCACTTCCTGCGCCATCATTGCAGCGGTCTGATAGTTAGGCTTTGCAAGGACATTTGAATAATTTTTATAGACAGTATAACGGCTTTTAAGGAACTCATAACCCTTACGACCTATCGTCATTACGCTAATCTGATCAAACGAAGACTCTTTCTCCTTCAGATAACGGTCGGCAGCCTTGCAAAGATTTGTATTGAATCCGCCGCACAATCCGCGATCAGATGTCAGAACAATAAGCAGAAGATTTTTTGCATCACGCTTTTCAAGAAGTGGATGCAAATCACCTTCCAGACTTGCCGATAAGTTTTGAAGCACCTCGCCCAGCTTTTTGGCATACGGGCGTGCAGCTACAACATTCTCCTGAGCACGGCGCAGCTTCGCAGCCGAAACCATCTTCATGGCTTTGGTGATCTGGCGAGTATTTTTTACGGATACTATCCGTTTTTTAATGCTTTTAAGGCTTGCCATATCTCAAACCGTCCTTGTTTACTCTGTGAATTCCTTCTTGAACTGTTCCATAGCCGCAATTATTTTAGCCTTTAAAGAATCGTCAATTGCCTTCTTCTCGCGAAGTTCAGCAACCAGTTCCGCCTGACGATTATCAAAGAAAGCATACAATTCCGTCTCATACTTTCTAAGCGCTGAAACAGGATATTCATCGAGGAAGCCGTTATTTGCAGCAAAAATAACAAGTACCTGTTTTTCATTCGGAATTGGCCGGTACTGGGGCTGCTTAAGAATCTCTACAAGACGCACACCGCGTTCAAGCTGCATCTGAGTCGCTTTGTCAAGATCCGAGCCGAACTGTGCAAAAGCTGCCATCTCACGATACTGTGCAAGGTCAAGGCGAAGAGTACCTGCAACCTGTTTCATCGACTTGGTCTGTGCCGAACCACCAACACGAGATACCGAGAGGCCTACGTTAATAGCCGGACGGACACCAGAGAAGAAAAGATCTGATTCAAGATATATCTGACCATCAGTAATTGAAATTACGTTAGTAGGAATATATGCGGAAACGTCACCTGCCTGTGTCTCAATAATAGGGAGAGCCGTCAGGGAACCGGCACCACGAGCATCGGAGAGTTTACAGGCTCGCTCGAGCAGACGGCTGTGCAGATAGAAAACGTCACCCGGATAAGCTTCACGTCCTGGCGGACGACGGAGAAGAAGTGAAAGCTGACGATAAGCTACAGCCTGCTTGGAAAGATCATCGTAAATAATGAGTGCGTGCTTGCCGTTGTCACGGAAGTACTCACCCATAGTTACACCGGTATAAGGCGCAATAAACTGGAGCGGTGCAGATTCTGACGCTGTGGCGGCAACAACTATTGTGTAGTCCATTGCGCCATGCTCGGTAAGCTTGGAAACAACCTGGGCAACAGTTGAACGCTTCTGTCCGATAGCAACGTAAATACAGATAACATCGCCACCCTTCTGGTTAATGATGGTATCTACTGCAACGGCTGTTTTACCTGTCTGACGATCGCCGATTATAAGCTCTCGCTGCCCACGCCCGATTGGAACCATTGAGTCGATAGCTTTAAGACCGGTTGCCATCGGTTGATGTACTGATTTACGATCAACAATACCAGGTGCCTTTATTTCGACCTTACTGAAGCTGTTTGTGTTGATTGCGCCTTTACCGTCAATTGGTTGACCAATCGCATTAACAACACGTCCTATAAGCGCATCACCTACAGGAACTTCAGTAATACGTCCGGTACGCTTAACAGTATCGCCCTCTTTAATTTCAGAGAACTCACCCAAAATTGCGGAACCGACGTTATCTTCTTCAAGGTTGAGAACCATTCCGGTAACTCCACCAGGGAATTCCAGCAACTCGCCTGCCATGGCACCAGCCAAGCCATGAATACGCGCAATACCGTCACCGATTGAGATGATTGTGCCGGTTTCGGATACTTCAACTTCCTTGCCATACTCTTTGATCTGTTTTTTAATGATCTCGCTGATCTCTTCGGCTCTGATTTCCATGGATGCTCCTACCCCTTCTGTAATATATCTTTAATCCGTTTAAGCTGAGTTTTGATACTGTTGTCATAAGCGATATCGCCAATCTGCGTCACCACACCACCCAGTAACGATGCATCAACCGACATCTGCGGAATCACTTTTTTACCTGTCTTCTTCTCAAGTGCATTCTGAATAGCAGCAACCTGAGTGTCGTCAAGCGGCAAGGCTGTGGTTATAACCGGTCTTACCACTCCGGAAAATTCATCTGCAAGCTTTTCGTACGTCTGAACAATCTGCCCAAGAAAAGCCACCCGATTCTTATCTACAAGCAGGAGAAGAAAATTTCCTACCAACTCAGAACAACCTGCTTTGGCAACCAGATCAGACATCATTGATCGTTTCTGATCCTGAGTTAACGCCGGATTCGAAAAAGCAGCCCGCAATTCATTACTTGAACTAAAAATACCGTCAACAACGCCGAGTTCACTACGGAAGCGGTCTATCAGGCCATTTTCTGAGCCAAGCTGCACTAGCGCTTTGGCATATCGTTTTGCAAGCCCGTTATTAATCACTGGATCTGTACCACCTTGTCAAGATATTCACCGACAAATCTGTCGTGGTCGTTCTTCTGAATGGCTCCCGTCAACTTTCCGGTTGCTATTTCAACAGCAAGCTTCGCAGCTTCAACACGCAAAACATTACGAGCCTTTAGCGTTTCCTGCTCTGCAGACTGTGCTGCCTGAGCAATTATCTTTTCTGCAGCTGCTTTTGCCTCAGCTATTATACGATTTTTTTCCTGCTCACCTTCACGAATGATTGCTGCGTGAAGCTCATCTATCTCTTTCGACGCCTGATCCAATTTCTGACTGTACTCAACAAGTTTAGCCTCTGCTGCATCACGAGCAGACTCCGCATCTTTAAGACTTTTCTCAATATCCGATCGTCTGGCTGCAAGCGACCCCTTGAGATCTGCTTTTTTAAGTGCCCATACGATTATTCCGGCAAGAACTGCGAAGTTCAGCACTCTCCAGCCAAAATCTTTCAGTTGAGCCCCTGAATCAGGATGGTGAGTACCGCCGCCACCTTCTGATGCAAACCCTATTGATGCAACCATTACAACAGCGGCTATATATGCTGCAGTTAATATTATTTTTTTTGAGCGGCTATTTATAATGCCCATAACTACAGAGTCCTCCCGAGGATTTTCTCGCAGATATCACCGGACAGTTCCTCGGCCTGCTTTTTTAACAACTCCCGCGCTTCAGCAGCTTCAGCAGCAACTTTAACCTTAATCGAAGCCAGTGATTCCGCTGCCTGCTTACGAGCTTTATCCAGAACTGCAGCCTCTTCCGCCTGGGCAACTTTCAAAGCATCAGCCCTATGTGAACCGGCTTCGGCTTTTGCCGCGTGAAGACGTGCTTCGTACTGAGCCATCTTGTTCTCTACTTCAGCATCTACAGAAACTGTTTTGTCTCTAGCGGCATCGATAACCTGTCGACGATCCGCTAAAACTTTGCGAATCGGCTTGTAGAGGAATGCGTTAAGAATAAATACAAGAATGCCGAAATTTATTACCTGAATTACAAATGAAATGTTTAGTTCTATCACGACCTACCCCTTGCAGGTATGCTGATTTTATAAAATTATTGCCGGCAAAACCGGTGCAAAACAGAGGCTAAGTATCATAAGCAATTGATTGGTGTCAAGGATTAATGAGTATTCCGATAAATTTATTTTGTAATTTTATACATCAAGCAGGTCTATTATGCGGGTTAACTCATCAGAATCGCTGAAATGAATTTCGAGTCTGCCGGCTTTTGCTCCGACTTTGCGAATTGCAACTCGCGACTGAAATCGTTTTTGAAGCTGCTCCTCTAAAGCGGTCATAAGAAGGTCGGGTTGCTGCATACGCTTAACCTTGGTCTGTTGAGGATTGATCTTTAACCTGCGCACCAGATCTTCTGTAGCGCGTACGCTCAGTTGACGCTGCAGTATTTCGTGTCTTGCTTTTTCTATCAGATCAGCACTTTCAAGCGATAACAGCGCTCGTGCGTGCCCCATACTTAAACGCTCTTCGACAATATCTCTCTGGATATCATCGGGCAGTTTAAGCAGACGTAATGCATTTGTAACTGTAGTTCGATTTTTACCGACTCTTTTTGCCACCTCTTCCTGCGATATTTCAAACTGCTCGACGAGCGAACGGTAAGCATGAGCCTCTTCTATGGCGTTAAGATCCTGCCTCTGTATATTTTCTATCAGAGCTAACTCCATCACCGCATCGGATGAAGCCTCACGAATAACTACCGGAATCTCGTACAACCCGGCTTTCTGTGCAGCACGCCAGCGGCGCTCACCGGCAATTATTTCGTAACCATCATCTTTTTTTGTGACTACTATCGGCTGAATTATCCCCTTTTCACGTATGGATGCAGCCAACTCATCAAGTTTTTCTGCCGAGAAATGCTTGCGAGGCTGATTACGATTAGGAGTTATCTTTTCAACTGGACAGACAAAGTAGTTTTTTGATTCGTCAACAGTTTCCGTAACCTGCAAAAGCGCAGCCATCCCTTTGCCGAGGCCGCCTATTTTAGCCATTATTATTCTCCCTCTGAATTATCTCACGTGCCAGCTGCAGATAGCTTGCTGCCCCGCGTGATGTAATATCGTAATATATTACCGGCTTACCATGACTCGGTGCCTCTGCGAGGCGAACATTTCTCGGAATTACGGCTTCAAAGACCTGTCCGTCAAAATGTGTACGGATTTCAGCCGCCACCTCTTTACCCAGATTGCCACGAGCATCAAACATGGTTAAGAGTATTCCTTCAATACGCAGGAGCGGATTAATTATTTTCTGAATAAGTTTAATTGTCTTAAGTATCTGTGAAAGACCCTCCATTGCGTAAAATTCGCATTGAAGTGGTATCAGCACCGATTCTGCGGCAGTTAAAGCGTTAATTGTCAGAAGGTTTAAGGATGGAGGACAGTCTATTATGATATATCTGTATTTTTCGGTAAGTGACGCAAGCACAAATTTCAATCTCTGCTCACGCCCGATTTCTGACGCCAGTTCCAGCTCAGCACCAGCCAGATCTGAATTAGCAGGCAATATATGAAGAAATGGGTGTCCTGTTTCAACAACAACCCCGTTCGGATCGGTTTCATTAATCAGCGTGTCATAAACTGTCTGTTTCAAGCCGGCTTTATCGATCCCCACTCCGCTTGTAGCATTCCCCTGCGGGTCAAAATCAATCAAGAGAGTAAGTCGCTCTGCTGCAGCTAAACTGGCAGCCAGATTGACTGCGGTAGTTGTTTTACCAACTCCGCCTTTCTGATTTGCTATACAGATTATTTTAGTTTGTGATTTCAAGGAGAGTTTCACTCGTTTCTGTATCGGCTCTGATTTTGTAAATCATTCAAAATTCTGCGAGGCGGGAATGTAACACAGGCAACGTGAATCGTCAAAGAAAAGACAAGAAAAGGCAGATACCTTCCTGCCTTTTCTCTGTTTTGCTCTTTCTACTCAACTTTTTTGATTGACAAGGAGGAGGCACCCTCAGTTTTTATACCAGGACGTTGAACTGTTTGCAGAAGAAACAACTCATTTTCTGACTCATCCAGATAGTAATCAGGCATATAGTTCTGTGTTGCCCTTGTATGCCATTTTTCTTCCAGACTCGATCCATTCCAGACAAGACAGTAGACAGCTCCGCTTTTATATGATCTTGAGTTGCCGAGAACCCAGAATCCATCATTTTTACCGACAAGAAGCTCACCCTTGGCTGTTATTTGAATACGCTGATTCATGAATATCCAGCGCGATGTTTCACCGGTAATCCTCATATTTGCATCATCATCTTTTTTAAAATACAGCTCGGAGCCACCAAACTTGTCATTGCTTCGCCAAATTTCACTCAGATTCTGGTCGTACACAACCAGGTATCCATCTGGGTTAATTACTACCGTAAAAACATTTCCGCTTAAGTCTTTGAATTGACTGAAACTATAGATATTGCCATGTCGTGGCATCCTTATTTTTTTACCAGGGATAATATCTGCGCCATTTCTAGCCGCCTCCGCTACCTCACCGTAAAAATCTTCAGTACGCCCCATTGCCTGGATGTAAAGTTTTTTCTCTCCACCGTTTATTCTGTTTGTCCGGAAATAGTAACCAAGCCCTCTGGCTGACTGAGTAAGCTTATCATCCTTCAGAAACCAGACCTGCGAAGCAAGCTCACCAGACCGGATAACCGTCAGATATATATCCACCCCGCCATCACGCTCCATTGTATCTAGAGAAATAATTTTCTCCGTATTTTCGAGGATTGTGCTGTTAACAAGTTTCAAATCCTTTCCCTGTTCCAGTTTGTAGCACGTCAGGCGATGTGCATCCGCCAAAAACATTTCTCTACTCCCATCTGAAAACTTTCTGCCGCTTGCCATAAGATTGGAAGCGCCGTCAAGTCTCTGGCTCAACCACCCAATGTTAGCGGTAGCAACCGGGATCTCAGGTTTAATGAACTCCCCGACAGCAGCCTTTTTAATTTCATTATTTATGATTAAATCGGTTTTTGGAGTTTCCTCTTTATTCTCTTTTTTAGAGGTTAATGCTGTTGTCATGCTTACTGACAGATTAAGCAGCTCTGCAGTCAGTTTCTCTGCAAGAGAGCCAACTGCCGGTATCAGTTCATCCTCATTTTTGCCCTGCACAAAAGTACGGGCAATAACTTCCCCTTCTGCAGTTTTGGCTATTGCATCCAGACTGAAAATTTTACCTATTGAAATGTATGTCCCGTGAATTACAGCATCAGCATCAGAAGCTTTCTCAACTACCTGAATTTTCTCACTGCTCAGTCTCGATGCGAGCAGAGTTTGTATCGTTGTTTGCATCTCATCGCTATTTTTAACTCCGGTAGAGTTTATTTTAGCGACAAATACTTTAAACGGTGCGGCAAAAGCTGGTGCAGCAAAAAGTGACAGAAGCATTAAAACTGCAGTAACAGTTATTTTTCTCATTTTCCCTCCGCTCTTAGAATCAATTCGGGGATTATCACAAACTCCGTTAAACAAGTCAAAAAGAAAGGGCGGGATCTCTCCCGCCCTTCAATACACAAAATCTTTGTTCTATTTTTTAGAACGTGTAATTCATCATGAAACCGGCAAGGTATGGGTTATCAGCGCTTTTAGCAGCGCCCATGCCAGCCAGAAGCCTTGCTGTAGCAGAATCATCATTCATACCATCACCAAGCACAACAAATGCTCCCTGAAAGCTTGCTGTAAGGTTGCTGAACAATTTATAGTCAACCTGAATATTAAGCTCTGTTCCAATTGAACCGGAATCAGCGCCATCTTTTTGAGATGCCATTGCATACCCAATATTTGCCGATGCACCAAGCTTGTCGCTAATCTTTGCATCATAACCTGCTGCCAAAAGCGTAACGCCATGATTGCTATTGTTAGTGGTAGAAATAACACTCTTATCAGAATCCATATTCCACTTGCTTCTCATAAGGAGCAGCATATTGGCGTCATAGTATGCATTTGACGAAACATTATGATTGGCATTGCTTACGCTACTGCTGTTAAGACTCTGCCATGCTTTGGCATCTTTATCCGTAGCCTTGCCACCGGATGTATAAAGAACATTAGCGTGTACAGTACCGGCTTTGTCAAGATTAGCCTTTACAGCAAACTGACCTGCCCATGCGGAAAGGTCTCTGCCTGCTAGAGTGAATTCTGTACCATCCTGATATGCTAAGAAAGCATCCGCACTAACTATTCCAGCTTTAACAGCAGCATTTGCGCCAATTACGTGAATGTTTATTGCATTGCTGGCTGCAACATTAGCCTGGTTATCACGAAGGAAGTAATACGCACCTCCAACAGTAATGTCTTTTGAGACTGACAACTTGGCATCAAGCAGGTAAAGATCGGATTTATTCTGTCCAAGGGGAGCTGCGCCTGCGTAATCATACAAACGGGAGAAACCGGCAGTGGCTTTTACTTCGCCAATTTTTTTGCTGGCAAAAATACCGGCAACGTCGTCAGTAAAGAAAATTCCCTTATAAGTATCTGATGCTCCCTGAATACCTACTTTTACATTAGCACCGGTCAGTGGGCAGTTATAATCCAGATACACGTTCTTTGTTTCAAGGTTTACGCTATCAGCAGCCATACCGCCACCTACGCCTCTACCATTTGCATAAGCTGCATCGCCCCAGGTTGAATCAACCTCGAAATGTGTAACAAGTTTCAGATCATCGCTTGCTTTCGCTGTGTACTGCAGACGCAGACGCTGCTCAAGCAGAGTTGTTGTGCGTGCATCCTGTTTCAGGGCTGTTGTAGCAGCCTTTGCAGCAGTATTTTTCACGACGATGTTACCATTTGCATCAACTACCGGAACTGAAGTTGCCGGCACTACAGCTGTATTCGCTACTCCGGCATTTTCAAAGTTTGTCATCATACCGCGAAGACGATACATACCATGAAACTCATTTTCCAAAGCCATAGCCGGTACTGATAAAGCGCCAAGTGCTCCTACTGCAGTTGCGATTGCTACTGTTTTTTTAATATTCATGTGTGTGTTCCTCCAATTTTATAGTTAGTTGCTTACACGGCAGATTTGAACATTACTTGAATTAAGATTAATCCGATTCCGTTACTCACCACCTTTCATAACTTATTTACGAAACACATCCAATCATTGCGTTAAAATTTTCTCCATTTACCTGTACAGCTGTCCGAGTAAATAAAAGAGCTGTAATTCAGAAATTTTATTTACTCAAACACCCATTGAGGCTCTTTTTGCGGAAATAGCAAAAATAAATAAAAACAGCTTGTTAGCTAATAACAGATCTATTTTTTCACACCTTGTTCTATTAAGGTCGTTGAAATATACTACAAATCAAACGAATGTCAACAGCAATTTTAAATTTATGACATTTTAAACGATAAAACAGAACGATATATCATTTTTGCAAGTCGCTGTAACTCAAGCTAAATGCTGACACAACTCTGTCAACACACCCATACTGCTCTTTGGATGAATAAAACAGATGCTTGCTCCATGCGCACCTGATCTCGGCTGGGTATCAATCATCCTGACCCCTTCGGCAAGCAGTTTATCGATCGAAGCCTGAATGTCGTCAACTTCGTATGCGATGTGGTGTATTCCTGCACCATTTTTTTCAATAAACTTTGCAACAGGGCTATCTTCAGCAATCGGCTCCAGCAACTCTATCTTGGATTCCCCGATTTGCAACATGGCAACACGAACTTTCTGCTCGGAAACTTCTTCTGTCCCCCTGAACTCCATCCCTAAATTGTCACGGTAGAAAGGAATCGCAGCTTCAAGAGAAGTTACGGCAATACCTATATGATCTATTTTTGTCAGCATAATATTTCCTGTATTTATAATGTCGTATTATTTAAAATACACATTCAGATTTTAAGAGAGTCTGATATCTCTACAACACTACTGTTTCAGTATGTTTTCCAAATACACCTCTGAATACATCAGCAATTTCGCCGAGGGTTGCGTATGTTTTGACTGCTGCAAGAATGTGCGGCATCAGATTATCGGTGCTTTTAGCTGCAGCCTCTAATTTTGAGAGCGCTGATTTCACCTCATCCTCATTACGACTCCCTTTCATTGCGGCAAGGGATGACTTCTGAGATATCTCAACCTCTTCCTTGACTTTTAAAAGACCGGTTGGAGGTGGCTCCTGAACAGTAAACTTATTTACACCAACAATAATCAACTGCTCCTTTTCAATCGCCTTCTGATACGCATACGCAGAGTCCTGAATTTCTTTCTGCTGAAAACCGCGTGATATAGCCTCAACAGCGCCACCCAGTTTATCGATCTTATCAATATATTCGAGTGCGGCTGCCTCTATCTGATCTGTCAGGGATTCAACGAGGAAAGATCCGGCAAGTGGATCTATACTGTCTGCTGCACCTGACTCGTATGCAATTACCTGCTGTGTCCGCAGAGCAATACGAACCGAATCTTCTGTGGGGAGTGCCAATGCTTCATCACGGGAGTTTGTGTGCAGCGATTGAGTTCCACCCAAAACTGCCGAAAGAGCCTGAATAGTAACTCGCATTATGTTGTTATCAGGCTGCTGAGCGGTTAGAGTACAACCTGCAGTTTGAGTGTGAAAACGGAGCATCTGCGACTTTGGATCCTTTGCCCCGAACCGTTCTCTCATTATTTTTGCCCATATACGACGAGCAGCTCTAAACTTTGCAACCTCCTCAAAAAGGTTGTTGTGGGCGTTGAAGAAAAAAGCCAGGCGTGGCGCAAACTCATCTACATCCATCCCTGCCTTGATTGCAGCCTCTACGTATGCAATGCCGTCTGCGAGCGTGAAAGCAACCTCCTGAACTGCACTCGATCCGGCCTCACGAATGTGGTACCCCGAAATTGATATTGTGTTCCACTTAGGTACATTGTCTTTGCAGTAAGCAAATATATCCGTAATTATCCTCATCGACTCCTTAGGCGGATATATATATGTGCCACGCGCCATATACTCTTTAAGAATGTCATTCTGGATTGTGCCGGATATTTTGTCAGCAGAAACGCCCTGCTTTTCTGCAACGGCGATATACATACAGAGTAGAATTGCAGCGGTGGAGTTAATTGTCATAGAGGTGGATACCTTGTCGAGCGGAATACCGTCGAAGAGGATCTCCATATCTGCAAGAGAGTCTATTGCAACGCCGACTTTACCGACTTCACCCAGACTCATGCCGGCATCGGAGTCATAACCCATCTGTGTCGGCAGGTCAAAAGCTATAGAAAGACCGGTCTGTCCTGCAGAAAGGAGATATTTGTAACGTTCGTTTGACTCTTTTGCTGTGCCGAAACCTGCATACTGACGCATTGTCCAGAAACGACCCCGGTACATGGTCGGCTGAACTCCCCTGGTATAAGGATATTCTCCGGGAAAGCCCAACTGCTCTTCATAACCGGGGTAATCAAAGCCTGGAGTAAAGCAGCGTTCCATTTCGATATTGGATGAGGTAAGGAATGGATCCATACGCTCAGGTGACCTTGCAACACTCTTGGCGACTTTTTCACTCCATTTCTGTTTTTTGTCCTGAATGCTCATAGTTTTAGACCCCTAGTTATTTATTTTGTTCTTTCTATTAAAAAGCCAGGGGAGAAGTAGCACTCCCCGCCCTGGCTTTCATTTCCTTAAAAATATGCTGTCCTGATTATTATGATGTTTATAATGTGCTGTGCAGGACTGCTTTCAGATATTCATCTGTTCTCTTACGGATTGCCTTGTCCACCTCTTTCTGATCGATCTCAACGAACTTTTCATCCGGTGTGATCTTGAAAAGCGGCTGCCCCTTCTGAACAACAGTACCGTCAGCACCCTCCATGATAATTTTGTCAATCGTGCCTGAAAACGGTGCCCTGATCGTATTAAACATCTTCATTACTTCAATGATATAGAGCGGCTGATCTTTTTCAAAATGCATACCTTCCGTTACAAACGGCGGGAGTCCGGGAGCCTCCTGCCCATAATACATTCCCCCGCAGACAGAAACAATTTCGTCTGCCTTTGTTGCCGGTGGAGGGACAAGAATCTTTTTGACACGAGCCTGCAGCTCCGGATCTGTGAGGAAATCAGGAATCACAACTTCAAGATCATCCTGAACCGTCATTTCCCAGAAACGTGTATTGCCACCGATAAGGAACAGCATTGCAAGGAGTTCGAGACCTGCCTCATAACCGTAATGTGCGGAACGTATCTGTCCCCACATCTCGGTGTCATATCCACCCTGCGGTTTTTCCTTTTTCAGTATATCGTTTAACTTGAAGTACTCTTCTCTTGGCAGACCGAAATGTTTTCTCAGCGTGCGATAGAAATGTATAGCCTGCTTTAGCAGTTCGTTGTCATGTTCCCATATAACCTCTGCTGCCGGCTTATGAGGTCTGTAATCCATGTGGAGATACTGGTATGTTTCATTTAATACACCAAGCGGATTCCTGAGCCAGACAACCTTGCCGTTTTCAATGCGGAAATTTTTGGTATTTATACTGAGCCAGCCTGAGAGAAGATGCGGATCCGCCAACAGGCGTTCCATCGGTCGTGTGATCAATGTCCCCTTGCGGTCCAGCAGTGCTGACATATTTTTACGCTCTTTGGCGAGGTTTGCGGGCTGATCCGCATAAGTTGCCTGAACGTGCTTGTCATAATGTTTCTTCATCTGCATAAAAGCGTAAACAGGATCGAGTCTGTTTGCCTCTTCCTTCAGCGTACCAACCAGAGCAAGATACGGAACAACAAATCTGGTTGTCGGCTTTGCCATTACATTACGACCGAGAAACCAGTTGACGAGTCCGTAGTGGAACTCCAGATTTGTCGCCAAGGCTGTGCCTCTAAGCGTAGCGCTCCTAAGTACTTCAGAAAGCGCCTCATAACTCTCAAGACGATGCTCCCCCTTTGTAAGAAGCAGAGCTATGTTCGAATCATACGCACCGGCAACTTTATACTTAACGAATAAGCCGGTATCAGGATTTACCATACTTATACCCTGATCGTCTCTGATCTCACCGCTTATAGGTTTTGACCAGTACCTGATCATGCCACCGGCACTCGGCGAAAGGGAAGCATCTGTAGCATTAAGTCTGGCTTCAACCGAAGCGTTAAAACGGACAACACGTTCCGGCTTTGGAAGATTCTTCTTATGGCGAGCCAGCAGAGCCATTGCTTCAACCAGAGATTCAACTATAAAGAAGTCCTTCTTATCCTTTGGATTGGTAAATTTGAGGCTGTAGCAGAGTTCGGTAACGCGGTGTTCAACCTGTATACGTGTATTTACTTCCATGAAGTAGTAACGGTCACGGTCCACAATGCATTCAAATGTGGATGCTGAATCCAGCCCTACCGCCAGTCCGAACCGTTCCGACTCCTCTTCCATTTTTTTCAGTACTTTCAAGTCACTTTCCAGCGCCTTGACTTCTGCTTTGCGACCAGCCGCTTTTGCAGATGCGATAGCTGCAGTCAACCCCTCCTGCGTGACAGAAACTTCAAGCAGTTTCTGCTCATGCATCTGAAGAGAGCAGTCCCTGCCGCCAAGAGCTATACACCACTCGCCGTTCCCTAACAGCTGGATTTCATTGTGACGCGTCTGTTCAATGTTAAGCTCAATAAGAACGTTCTTATTATCACCGACACCATTTGCCTTTATCTCGTTCAGTACCTCACGCACCATAGCAGGAGCTTCTGCAGCAGCTTTTGCAATTGCCTTGTCATCTGCAGTTTTAGTCGAGAGGAGAGATGCACCTAGAATACGCTGCCCTTTGCCACCGCCGCCGCCGATCGCCTTAAGACGGAAACGGCTGCGCGGATAAGCCTTAAAAAGACCGGCAACCTCCTTCTGAACCTGAGCGCATAGCTCTTCGATCGAGAACAGATCGATCCCTTTCTGATATGAAGCCATAAGAATATGATCTGCCAGCGCTTCAAGTGTAAGAGATGTATCAGACAGCACCGCCTCTTCGCATGACAGCTCTTCGGCTTTAACAACGTGCAGGAGCTTTGTGCGATCAGGGTATTTTGCGACAAGTGTCCGGGCTGTTACGTTGTCGATGCCGGGGGTAACGCTCACATTTACGGAGAGAGCAGTACGTTTGGCTTCATCCTTTTTACCGGCACGCGCCTGTGTTCCGGCACATGGACCGATAAATTTAAGACCGGCTCCCTCAATTGCCGCAACGAACTCTTCATCTTCAGCCATAAACCCATAACCGGCAAATATGGAGTCATAACCGTTATCTTTTGCAATGCCGATAATCTGGTTGATTCGCTCGACACGCTCTTCCTTTGTAGCACCGCTGTAATCGGGTACACGATGAACCCGGCGCGAGTCAGTCATTGTGCGCAGCTCTGGAGCCAGTGCGTTCGGATAAACTATTGAATCTTTTTCAGAGACCAGAATGCCGTAATGCAGAATTCCCATCTCGTGATAAACATCCATAGCCTCTTTTCTGATAGGACCACGGCAGACAATCAAAGGCTTCAGATCTTCACAGGAAAAGGACTGCACCCATGGAGAGGCGGACTGGCTCAAACGGCGATCCCGGTGAACCAATGGGTTTTTAGTATAGTTGGCTGTAAGTTGTTTCATCTGTCACTATCTCCCAGTCTAAAAGTCGGATATCAGAATAAATTTATTAATGGAACTCACGCTGTACAGCCTGCATTGGACAAGCCTTGTAATGACGGAGGAAAAAGTTGATATTTTCTCCCAGAACCTTGCGAAGGTCTGTCGGCATAACGAGCGAAGAGATCGAACCGAGAGCCAGACCCTCTTTTGGATTCATCAACTCTTTTTCGTATCGCTGATTAAGGGCAAGATCCTCAAGACGGAGCCATTCCGCCGCTTCACGTTCGGCATCAAGCTTTGCCTCCCCAGGCTCCATACCTGCGTCGATTCTGTCCTGAGTGCCTTGAGCAATTCGTCCGGCAACAGCACCGCGAGCCTTTCGGAGTTCATCCTTGTAAACAAACTCTTTACCCGCAGGCCCCATAACCGCCAGACGTGTCGTAGGGAGAGCAAGAACCAGGTCTGCCCCTGTTGGATAGTTGTTGTAGGAGGCGTACGCTCCGCCGTAGGCGTTGCGGATAATAAGCAGAATGCGCGGAGTACGAATATCAACTATCGAATCAAGCATTGCACGCCCTGCCTGAACTATACCTCGACCCTCCTGCTCACGACCGGGGAGGAAACCTGTCGTATCTTCCATAAAAATCATCGGAATGTTGTATATGTTGCAGAAGCGGTTGAATCTTGCAATTTTGTACGCTGAGTCAACCGAAATCTGACCTGATGCGACAGCACTGTTGTTGGCGACAAAGCCGACAACATTTCCGCCTACCCGACCAAAAGCTGTAACAGCCTCTCTTGCCCTGTCAGGCTGCAGCTCAAAATAGTCACCATGATCGCATATCTGCTGAATCATAATAGATACATCAAACGGTGTATTGAACCCCGTAGGGGAGTTAAAGGCTTTCTTCAGCAGTGTATTTATCTCCCAGGTTTTGCGATCCAGCGGATCACTCGTCTTCTGGAAAGGAGCCATTACACTGTTATTGTCCGGCAGATATGAAAGGAGTTGAAGTGCTGCGCGTAACGCTCCCACTTCATCTTCAACCGTGAGATCTGCAACACCGGTAGCTCCGTGAACCTTTGGACCGCCGAGATCTTCCGGAGTAACGTCCTCACCAAGAACCGACTTAACAACACCGGGCCCTGTGAGTCCGAAAAACGTATCTTTGGGCTGAATAACAAAACTACCCTGACGCGGCAGGTAGCTGCCTCCACCCGCATTAAAACCGAACATACACATAATTGAAGGGACAACACCGCTCATTTTACGCAACGCAGTGAAAGCCTCGGCATATCCATCCAGTCCGCCGACACCCGCCGGCACGAAAGCTCCAGCCGAGTCATTCATTCCGATTACCGGAATCCCCTTCTCCGCAGCCATCTGAAAAAGAAGCGCAAGCTTGCGACCGTTTGTCGCATCTATTGATCCGGCTCTAACGGTAAAATCATGACCGTAAAGCGCAACATCACGACCGTTGACATTCAAAATGCCGGTAACAAGAGATGCGCCGTCAAGATTCTTGCCCCAGTTCTGAAAGAGAATGTTAGGCTCTTTCTCTGTCAGAACCTTGATGCGTTCCCATACGGTCATACGTTTCTTGAAGTGCTGTTTCTCGATCTGACCAATGCTGACCGATTTGATAGGTCGCTCAATCAGTTCGTGACCAACCTTCATTACCTCTTCGTAGCCACCTTTTTTACCGGGGATCTCCCCCGGAATAGTGAACTCCACCTCGTTATGAGGGGCAAACGGATTGTTCAGTGATGGTGTTATTGCAGTTTTTGACATCTTCGCCATCCTTCCAGTTTGATTTAACTCAGTCGACTTATTTTAAGTTTATAGATAATTATCGGGTTACTACTGCCAGCACTTTCACTTCACTACCGTCTTTAGAGAGGAGTCTATGCTTCAGAGAAGAATCAAAATAGACACAATCCCCCTCTTCAAGCATAATCCGCTTCTCGTCAAGAACGAGTTCTGCGGTACCGCTCATAACGAAGAGAAACTCTTCTCCATCATGACTGTAGGTATTCTCCTCCAACGCCTTTTCAGTAATTGAAAGGAGAAACGGCTCCATTTTTTTATTCTGTTTGTGAAACGAGAGCGATTCGTATGAGTACCCCTGTGTCGTGCCGGCTTTTGATATTACACGGGGTATAGCTTTCCGTTCATTAGCACGGACAACTTCATAACGGCACTCTTCCTCGTCTTCTGTAAAGAAAAGACCGATTTTTACATCAAAGAATTTTGCAATTCTGGATAGTGTGGCAATTGGGGGGGAGACGTTATTATTTTCAATCTGGGATATAAGAGCCGGAGAAAAACCGGTCTCTTTGGCAACAGCCTGGAGGGTAAGTTTCTTTGAAAGGCGGAGCTTCTTTATTTTAGCCCCGATGTTGAACTCTCGCATTCAAACCCCTGACAATAAAAGTAGAACTCAGTTTCAGTGCGAATTTTGTATACAATTTACTTTACAATGTCAATAAAAATTCCTTCAGTTACAACAAATAATAACAGCCTCAATAAATAATAGTTTATTGAAAATAAAATAATAGATCAGGGTTTGATAGTACGAGCGAGAAGCTGCAGAGTGTGCATAACTTCAACATCGGATTCATGCTGTTTAAGCCCGTCAGACAGCTGCATCATACAGCCCGGACACCCTGTGGCAACAGCCCCGCCGCCGGTTGCTATTATCGCCTCACTCTTGGCATCATTAATATTCATGGACGACTCATAGTGATAGACGTTGAAAGTACCTCCAAGCCCGCAACACCTGTCAGCCCCCTCCATCTCAACCAACTCGATCCCCGGAGTCGATTTAAGGAGTTCGCGTGGTTGCTTCGAAAGCCCCCTTGTCCGCAAATGACATGGGTCGTGATATGTTATGCGGAGCTTTTCGCCGCTCCCGGTTTCAGCCGGGTTAAGCCCTAACTGATAAAGCAGTTGTGCTGCATCTACGGTTTTCTTTGCCAGAGACTCCAGACGTTCGCGCAGTTCCGGGTTGCGTTTGCCGACCACAAGAGGGTAGAGACGATGCAGTGCTCCGCCGCAGGTCGCACAGGCGCTCATAACATAATCTACTTCATATTTTTCAAACTCAACCAGATTCTTCTCGGCAAGCTCACGAACCGTACCGATATCCCCCCCCGACATACCGGGCAAGCCGCAGCACTGCTGCTCTTTGGGGATTATAACTGTACAGCCGAGATGCTTAAAGAGCTTCAGTGCAGCTTCGCCGACTTCGGTGTAAACGAAATTGGTCATACATCCTACAAAGAAAGCTATTCGAGGTTTACCCGGCTCACCGGGAATAACCTCCGGATGCCGGTCTATGAAATTATTTTTTGCCACCTGAGGAATAAATCGCTGGTTTCCAACAAAAGGCATCGGGAAACGTAGTCGCAGACCGGAATTTTCCGGCACTTTTTTAAAAAACATCGGACCTAGAAGAGATGCCATTTTTGCACCCATCTTCATTCGAGCCCTGCTCTTAATCACCTGACCAACCGCAGAATGGAATGTTGTTAATCCTCGTTTTTTAGCCAGAGATTCACGTGCGGCAATAACTATCTCATCGGTCGGCACACTATTTGGGCATTTTTCAACACAACTGCCGCAGAGCAGACATTTTGACATAGCAGTATAGGTCTGATCATCAAG
Organism: Desulfuromonadaceae bacterium; assembly: GCA_028683855.1. GTDB lineage: Bacteria > Desulfobacterota > Desulfuromonadia > Geobacterales > Pseudopelobacteraceae > JACRCG01. The sequence continues at coordinate 144,055 of JAQUHA010000001.1, read as the reverse complement.
TTCGATATCATCTGCGAGGACGTGTTGAGCAAGCGCAATCTTACCGCGTGCAACCGCCGGCTCCCGCTGGAAAGCGTTAAAAGCCGGACAGTTCTGTCGGCAGGCTCCGCATTTAACACACTTTTTCAGTTGATCCTGAACCCTGTCCAGAGGATCTGTATTTTCGTTGTTCGACATAAAAAATCCTTTTAAAGCCAGGCGGTAAATCAAAAAAATGAACCCGACCTTTATAATAAACAAACTGGCTGAAGCTTTACAAGAGGTTTAATCTACAGCTTTTTCATCGTTTATTTCAACACGCATTAATGACAGCAGATCTCCACTCCACGAGCGCCAGGAGCGCGCGTTCGGCAAGTTTCTGACGACGCTCCTTCTTTTTTATCCTCCCCGGCAATTCAGGGAATAATCCATAATTAACATTCATCGGCTGAAAATGCTTTGCGTCAGTATTTGTTATATGCGCCATCAGTGCGCCCATAGCTGTTTCAGGCGGTGGAACCGGAATGCTTTTTGATTCCAGCATCGAAGCAGCAGCGATTCCAGCCAGAAAACCGCTTGCGGCAGACTCCACATAACCTTCAACTCCGGTTATCTGTCCTGCAAAGAAGATTCGTGGATCGCTCTTAAGCTGCTGCGTTACTTCCAATAGCTGAGGGGAGTTAATGAATGTATTGCGATGCATCGATCCGAGCCTTACAAATTCTGCACTTTCAAGTCCGGGAATCATTCTGAATACACGCTTCTGCTCGCCATAAGTCAGCTTTGTCTGAAATCCGACCAGATTATACATCGATTTCTCGCGGTTTTCCGCCCGTAGCTGTATAACCGCATGGGCTTCATGTCCGGTATGCGGATTCAGCAGTCCGACCGGTTTCATCGGCCCGAAGCGGAGTGTTTCAATCCCTCGTGATGCAAGCTCCTCCACAGGCATACACCCTTCAAAATGAACAACCTTCTCAAAATCACGAGCAGGGACTTTTTCTCCCCGATTCAGCTCGTCTATAAAACGGATGTACTCTTCCTCGTTCAACGGGCAGTTAAGATAGTCGTCACCGTCACCTTTACCGTACCTTGATGCAGCAAAGACCTTCGTCATATCGAGTGAGTCGGCATAAACGATCGGTGCGATAGCATCGTAAAAGTAGAGGCGGTCTCCGGTTACAGCGGCTAGAGCGGCAGCCAGGGCATCACTCGTAAGAGGACCGGATGCTATAACAACGACACCACTCTCAGGGATATTTAAAACCTCGCCCCGTTCGATCCGAATAAGTGGATGCGCCTCGATTTTCTCTGTTATATAAGTCGAGAAGAGAGAGCGATCAACTGCGAGCGCGCCGCCGGCAGGAACGGAAGTAGCCTCCGCCCCCTCCATAACAAGAGAGCCGCAGCGCCGCAACTCCTCTTTCAATAGACCAACGGCGTTATCCAGCGATATCCCTCGAAGGGAGTTAGAGCAGACCAGTTCCGCCAGAGAGTGCAACTCATGAGCTGGAGAATATTTAACCGGCTTCATTTCGTGGAGGACAACGGAGACTCCGCGCTGCGCAGCCTGCCAGGCTGCTTCACACCCCGCAAGACCTCCGCCTATTATTGTTATCTGCTGTTCAGACATACGTCATTCCTTTAAAACTGATAAGGCACGAAATCGTGAAAATATCCGAATTTTCCGATCCCGTGCCTTTTTAAATTGGATATTTAACAACTATTCGCTGCTGTTATAATCGCATCCCTCTTTGGGGCATTTTAAAAACTCACCCTTCCGCTTGTAAATCTTTTTGATAAGCAGCGGAAAACCACACTTTGGGCAGGGGGTTTCCACAGGGAGATCCCATAGCGCAAACTTACATTTGGGATATTGATTGCACGAGTAAAAGAGCTTCCCGAAACGGGATTTTTTCTCGATAAGCTCCCCCTGCTTACACTCTGGACAGACAACACCTGTACTCGCCGGCTTAACAAGCGGCTGTATATTTTTGCAGGCGGGATAACCGGAACAGGCGAGATATTTCCCAAACCGCCCATCCTTTATCAACATCGGCAGACCGCACTTTTCACACTTTTCGTCAGAAACGACAGGCTCAACAACTTCACCATCCTGATCCACATTACGCGTGTATTTACACCCCTCCTGAAAACCGGAGCAGGCTATGAATTTCCCTCGCTTACCGAGCTTAACAACTAACGGTTTGCCGCACTCAGGACAGAGTTCGTCGGTAGCCTCAGTAGTGAGGTCGGACTTGTTAACCTCCCCCTCTTTCTGTTTCAGCAGCGAGATAAAAGGTTCCCAGAACTCCTTGAGAAGAGGCTTCCACTCTTTTTCTCCCCTGGAAACCTGATCCAGCTCTTCTTCCAGACCGGCGGTGAAGTTATAATCAACGTATTTCTGGAAATGAGCAGTCAGAAGGTCACTGACAATCATACCCACATCTTCCGGGAAAAAACGCTTCTTCTCGAGTCTGGCGTACTTCCTCTCAACCAGCGTGTTCATAATGGAGGCGAATGTTGATGGGCGACCAATCCCATACTCCTCAAGTGTTTTTACAAGAGTAGCTTCCGTATAGCGTGGGGGGGGCTGCGTAAAATGCTGTTCAGGGAGAAGTTCGTGCAGTTTCAGCGCTGCACCTTCGGACATAACCGGGAGCAGCCCCTCTTTTTCCTCATCCTGATCGTCAAGCCCCTCGATATACAACTTCATAAAACCGGGGAAACGTATAACTGTCCCGGCGGCACGCAGACCAGCCCTCGATGAACCGGCAAACTGTGACGTCGTCAATGGCAGAGAGAGTTCTGCTGTGATATCTACCGAAGTCTGATCAAGCAGGGCTTCCGCCATCTGGCAGGCGACCGTACGCTTCCATATCAGCTCGTACAGCTTAAACAGGTCAGGAGTCAGATATTTTTTCAGCTCCAGAGGAGTTTTTGCGATGTAAGTCGGACGAACCGCTTCATGTGCCTCCTGGGCATTTTTGGATTTTGTTTTGAATATTCTCGGTTTTGCAAGTGCATACTCAGCTCCGTAGGCAGCCGATATGACATCATGTGCATCTTTGAGAGCAACTGCAGAGAGATTAACGCTATCCGTACGCATATAGGTTATAAGACCGACAGAACCCTCTTCGCCAATATCTATACCTTCATAGAGTTTCTGTGCGGTTGACATGGTTTTTCTAGCCGAAAAACCGAGTTTGCGGGAAGCCTCCTGCTGAAGGGTAGAGGTTGTAAAGGGGGGAGAAGGATTCCGCTTCTTTTCCGTTCTGGTAATCCGTGAAACCTTATAACTGCCTGATTGAAGGGACGTTTTAAGAGCAGTGGCAATCTCTTCGGAAGGGATGTCGAATTTACCAAGTTTTTTACCACCCACATCCACCAGACCTGCCTTAAACTCCTGCCCTGGCGCGACACAAAGACGGGCTGCTATAGTCCAGTACTCCTGATCCTTGAAAGCCAGAATCTCCTTCTCACGCTCACAGACCAGACGCAGGGCAACAGATTGAACACGACCGGCTGACAGACCGTAACGGATTTTTTTCCAGAGGAAAGGGGAGAGGTTAAAGCCTACCAGATAATCGAGGATCGAACGGGCCTGCTGTGCATCAACCAGCTCACCGGCAATATCACGAGGGTGATCAACGGCATACAAAATGGCATCTTTTGTTATTTCGTGAAATTCAACACGCTGGATCTTTATGCCGGGATTCTTTTTATCAAGACCCAGAGCAGCCAGAAGATGCCAGGATATGGCTTCACCTTCACGGTCGGGGTCAGTTGCCAGAAGCAATCGATCCGCCCCCTTCATCGCAGCCTTTATTGCATCAAGATGCTTTTTGCTTTCGGGAAGAACGTGGTATTTAGGCTCAAAACCATTTTCAATATCGACAGACCCCTGCTTACTCGGCAAAGCTCTTACATGACCGAAAGAAGCCAAAACCTTATAATCCGGCCCCAGAAACTTTTCAATGGTTTTCCCCTTGGCGGGGGATTCTACAATAACTAGGTTTTTTGACATGATATCTAAAGGTATCCTTGATCTGGAATTTGCTGCAAATTCAACCTGTAATCAGTACTTTCACACTACCGCGTAGTGTGTTCCCGGCAGCGACGTTACCGCCCCCTTGAGTTCAAGGTGCAGTAACATAGAGGAAACCTCTCCGGCTGTCAATTCAGTTTGGGAAATTATATCGTCGATATGCAGTGGCGACCGCGCAAGCAGTTCGTATATGGCAGCCTCTTTCGGAGTTAACGAGAATGATCGCGATTGCGGCTGAAAAAGCGGAGAATCAAGAAAGGATAGTTCGCCCCCCGGGAGATCTTCAAGAATATCCTCAACACAGTCAACCAGCTTTGCACCCTCTTTTATCAAGCGGTTGCAGCCGCGACTTGTAGCAAATGATATGTTGCCGGGGACTGCATATACATCTCTGCCATGCTCCAAAGCATACTTAGCCGTAATAAGCGAGCCGCTCTTTTCTGCCGCCTCAACAACCAGAACCGCACGTGAAAGACCGCTGATAATGCGGTTTCGTCGAGGGAAATTTTCTGCAAGCGGCTGGGTGCCAAGAGGAAACTCAGACACAACACACCCACTCTCCTCCATCTGTTCAAACAACAATCGGTTTTCCGGCGGATATACGTTATCAACTCCGCACCCCAGAACACCGATTGTCCTGCCGCCAGCATTGATTGCCCCCTTATGAGCAGCCGTATCAACACCGCGAGCCAATCCAGAAACTATGCATACACCATTTGCAGCGAGCGCCTCTGCCAGTTTGCCTGTCGTCATAAGTCCATACGATGTTGCCCGACGTGAGCCGACTATTGCTATCGATAGTTCGCGAGAACGGATTTTGCCCTTAACGTACAGAAACGGGGGAGGGTCGTGTATCTCAAAAAGTGACTTCGGATAATCAGAAGAAAGATACGTTACCAACTTTACGGAGGTTGAGTTGAGTCGTCTGCACTCCTCCTCAGCAAAACGCCGCCACTCACCCTTTTTAATTCCATCAATAATTGCAGGAGTTATCCCTCTGACAACTTCAAGGGAGTCCGAAGACGCCTTAAGAACAGCCTCCGGTGTATCAAAACACTCCAGAAGCCTACGAAAGGCAACATTCCCGACCCCTGAAACCGCTTTAAGACCTATCCAGTATAAATTATCCATTTCATGCCCATTTATTGCGGATAAAAAAACCGGCACTAAGCCGGTTTTTAAACTGCAGGTTTCTCACAGATTACTTTGTCTGTGAAACGATACTGTCACCCTTGTAAATCGTATCGATACTCTTTACAACCAATGCTGTTGAAGTATTTTTGCCGGCTTCAAGAATAACGAGCGCCCCAAGGAGCTCCTGCGGGAGTGCCCCTATTTCGCCCTTTACATAACTCTTGTCAATAGTCACATCACGAACGATATAAAGCATATTTCCTGCTTCAGCGCCATGATTGCTGCCAAGATCAATATAAACAATATCACCCGCTGCAATTATGCCTATACCGCTGCGGCTCTCAACTATAACCCCCTTCAGTTCCGCGTTACTGTTCTTCAGGGAGATTTCCCGCCGACGACTCTCTCTGTACGGCAACAGGTATGCACCCGGGCTGATTTCTCTTGTCCCCCTGGTAACAATCGCCCGCGACGACTTCTGCTCAACATCTGTAAGCTGAAGAGTGCCGAGCGGAATTATCTTGTTACCAAGTTTCTCATTTGTAACCGGATGACGAACTAATGCGTCCTTAAAAAATATGGAGAATTTATCACCGCTGGCACTGCCGTTATCTGTACCGATATCGGTATAAACAATATCATCAACTCCGACTATGACCCTGTTGTGCTGAGCAGCCAACAACAGACCGTAGGGTTTAAAATCATCTTCAGCGATAAAACCTTCCGAACCGTAAACTGTATAGCTCTTTTCAGAAGCGACCTCCTGAACTGTTTCGGCTACAGAATCCGCTGCAGCAACCTTCTGCGCCTTAACAGCCGCCGCAGGCTCCTTTGGAATAAACTCCAGACGGTCTGGGAAAATTCTTACTTTCTGCCCCGGATAAATAAAGTGCGGATTGGTTATCTGTGAATTTTTTGACCACATATTCGGCCAGTAATTCGGATCCTTTATAAAGCGCTCTGAAAGCCCCCATAAAGTATCCCCCTGTTTTATAACATAAACTGTGGGCTCCTCCTGCTCGGCAGCAGACAGGAGAGACGGCATGACAAACATAATCAGCAGAACCAGTAATTTCATTCTCATTTTAGACACCTCTCGGTACTATTCTATCAAACCGTCCGGCTTCACCTTGCGTTCAAACGTTCACGCGCCTTTTTTGCTGCATGACTGCTCGGGTACATAGTAATTATTTTTTCAAAAACAGCAGCAGACTCTTCCTTCTGATTCAGACCCGAAAGCGTATAACCAAGCTTAAGAAATGCATCAGGAGCCTTACTGCTCTTAGGATACAGCTCTGTCACGCGAAGAAAAGCCTCTTTTGCGTTCACCAGATCTGAAAGCGTGTAATGACACTCTCCGATCCAGTACAGCGCATTTGCAGCATAGGAACTTTCAGGATTGTTTTTAAGGAAGAGTTTAAAAGCTTCAATGGCATCCGCGAAGTTGTTGGCGCTATAGAGGCCGAAAGATTTCAGATACTCTTCAGGCGGATCTGACTCTGTAGTGGTTTTAACTGCAGAGGGCTGATTAACAATCTCCACCTTCGGCGTCTGCGCCTGCTGTACGAGCCACGCAACTTTGACCGAGAATTCATCGCGGAAAGCCTTTAAACTCCGGTTTTCATCCTTCAGCACCTTTATCTCATCGTCAACAGCCTGAAACTTCTCCCGTTCCGACTGCAACAGACCGGCAAGTTCGTTCTGACGCTGCTCGCTTTTTTTTGATGTCTGGATAAGAAATTCTATTTTAGCCTCCGCTTCCGCCTGACGTTTGACTATTATGTCATTCGCGGCGCAACCGGAGAGTAAAAATGAAATGAAAAGGCAGGCGACCATTCGACTGACTGACGGCATAATACCCCCATTTAACGTACGTTTTTCATAATTAAAGCGATATAGGCGGCTTTGTCAAGCGAAAGGTGGTTTTAAGTTTTATTGGCAGAATGATTATGATAGCATCCAGACTTCACTAATCCGGCTGAACAATCCAACCAATAAAAAATGGAAGCACTTATGCGCAGGCTTGAACTGCTGGCACCCGCCGGCAATATGGAAAAACTGAAAATTGCGGTACATTACGGTGCCGACGCAGTATATCTAGGGGGAGAAGCATTCGGACTCCGCAACATGGCAGACAATTTTTCTATTGACGAGATGAAGATCGCCCTGGATTTCTGCCATGCAAAAGGGGTTAAAGTTTATCTGACCATCAACAGCTACCCACGCAACGAAGCACTTAATTCACTTGAAGAGTATCTGACTGCCATCGCACCGCTACCGTTCGATGCTTACATAGTAGCCGATCCGGGTGTAATCAACGCAGTAAGAGAGATCTCGCCGGACCGTGAACTGCACCTCTCGACGCAGGCAAACACCATAAACTGGCGCTCCGCCGCATTCTGGGAACAACAGGGCATAAGCCGGATAAACCTTGCCAGAGAGATGACTCTGAACAACATAGTTGAAACCGTAGCAAAAGTCCCTGGAATGGAGTTTGAGGTCTTCGTACATGGAGCGCTCTGCATCTCCTACTCCGGACGCTGCCTTATTTCAAGTATGCTCACCGGAAGGGATGCCAATCAGGGTGAGTGCACTCACCCATGCCGTTGGAGCTATCACCTTGTTGAAGAGTCGAGACCGGGAGAATATTTTCCGGTTGTTGAGGATCAGGGGGGGACATTTATTTTCAATTCCCGCGACCTCTGCCTGCTCGAACAGATCCCGTCCATTGTCGCAAGCGGTGCTCATTCACTCAAAATAGAGGGGAGGATGAAAGGTATAAACTATGTAGCCTCTGTACTCCGGGTTTACCGGAAGGCTCTTGATGAATACCTCACCGACCCTGAAAATTGGCACTGCAGAGCGGAATGGCTTGATGAACTCGCCAAACTTAGCCATCGCGGCTATACGACCGGATTCCTTTTTGGCGAGCCACGCAACGTAGGTCAGGAGTATGAATCTGCATACATCCGGAGTCACGACTTCATCGGAATTATAGACGATGTAAATGATGACGGAGTATCGCGAATAAAGATCCGTGGGCGGATCAGAACCGGTGACTGTATCGAATTCATTGGACCTGGTATGCGAAGCGAATCTCTCATCGTTGAACCATTTTACATTATCCCCGAAAGAGGTGCGCCAATTCAGGCGGAAGTTGCAAACCCAAACTCAGTAATCCTGCTTAAACTGCCATTTCCGGCGGCAGCAGGAGATCTGTTGCGCCGTGAGAAATCTGTGCCGGCATAATGCTAAAAAATCCGTAACAGCAAGGAACTATAAAGTATGATCGACCCAAAACTACCGCCGCAGAACCTTGATGCCGAAATGTCTATCCTTGGCGGAATTCTTATTGATAACGATGCAATCAACCGTGTACTGGAAAGCATCGTGCCGGAAGACTTCTACAGAGAGGTGCATCGCAAAATTTTTCTCGCGATGATGCAGCTCTCTGACAAACGGGAACCGTGCGATCTGGTTACACTTACAGAAACCCTGAAAAAGAAGGGGGAACTTGATGAAGTAGGGGGAGCGCCGTACCTGCTGATGCTGGTTGACTACGTTCCGACCGCTGCCAACATCTCCTACTACTGTAAAATTGTAAAAGAGAAATCTGTAAACCGCAAACTGATCACAATCGCAACGGGAATAGTGACCCGCAGTTATGAAGACCAGACAGATGTAAATGAACTGCTGGATATGGCGCAGAAAGATCTGTTTGAAATTGGTGAAAACAAGCTGCGACCACAGTATTTCCCTATTCAACCCCTCATAAAAGATGCCTTTAAAATTCTGAAAGATCTTCACAACCGAAAAGAGCATATCACCGGAGTCCCTACCGGCTATACAGACCTGGATCAGATGACCGCAGGTTTCCAGCCGGGCAATCTGATAATAATAGCCGCCAGACCATCTATGGGTAAAACGACACTGGCACTTAACATAGCTCAACACGCCAGCGCCGAGAGCAAGAATAAAACCGGCTCCGTCATCTTCTCTCTGGAGATGGGGAAGGAAGATCTGGTAATGCGTTTTCTTGCAGCTATTTCACGCGTAGATGCCGCAAGAATGCGTACCGGTCACTTTCAGGACACCGACTGGCCGAGACTTATGAAAGCAGCCGGGATTCTCCATGATGCGAAAATATTTATTGACGACACACCGGCAATATCGGTTCTGGAGTTGCGCTCCAAAGCCAGACGTCTGAAGAGCGAACATGATATAGGGCTTATAATAGTCGACTACCTGCAGCTTATGAAGGCAGGCACAAGGGTTGAATCCCGTCAGCAGGAGATTTCAGAGATATCCCAATCGCTTAAAGCACTTGCAAAAGAGCTTAATGTCCCGGTCGTAGCCCTCTCACAGCTCAATCGCGAACTTGAAAAACGTGGCGACAAACGCCCCATGATGAGTGACCTTCGAGAATCGGGGGCAATAGAGCAGGATGCCGACGTGATAATGTTCGTCTACCGCGAAGCTGTATACTGCGAGCAGTGTCGCAAAAGAGACGGATCATGCACACAGGGTCATGCCCGTACAGCAGAACTTATTATTGGAAAACAGCGAAACGGTGCAATAGGAACAGTACCTCTCGCCTTCTTCGGCGAACATACGAGATTTGAAAACCTGAGTGAGCGTACTGAATAGATTTCATCTATCAGCATTAAGAATGGAGGGTCATTATGACAGAAGAGGCAAAAAAAGAGTCACTGGGCACTATCCTCTCTAAATGCAACATAATAACCGAGGCCGATATAAGCGCGGCTCTCGAACTTCAGGAAAAAAACGGCGTCCGCTTCGGAGAAGCCCTCATAAGTCTGGGAATCGTAACACAGGAAGATATTGACTGGGCGCTGTCAAATCAGCTTGATATCCCTTACATCCGGCTCAAAGCTGATATGATCGACCCGGAAGCGGTGGAGCTAGTACCGGCGGCAATAGCCAGAAAATTCAACCTTATTCCGCTTATAAAAGCCGGCAATGAGCTGAACATCGCTATATCAGACCCCCTCAACAAATCTGCAATAAAAACAGTAGAAGAACATAGCGGCTGCCAGGTGAATATTTCGGTCGCATTAATCCGTGAGATCCGTGAAATGATTCAGATTTGCTACGGCGACAGCGGGCGTGAAAGACTCGGTTTTGACTCCGGAGCATTTTCAGACAAGGTTCTGGATGCTGTTAACAGCGACCTGAGCGGGGGGAAATTTCTTGAATATCTGCTTGTTTTTATGCTTCAGAACCGACTCTCATCAACCTCGCTTCAACCAATGGGTGAAACGGTAGTTATAAGCGGCAGACGCGGTGGAATATCCCGCCCGGTCGGCACATTAGCTTCAACCTACTACCCCGATCTCACTATGAAAATACGGAAAAGTACCGGCAGCCACGTTTCACCAAAACCGGATTTCAACGGACTGCTGACATTCAACTACCGCTCTAATCCGACTACCTTCCAGATTAACGGAATGTCCGGTTACGGAGGGGAATACATCACCATCCGCCCGTTTGTCGCAGCAAGCGTGCCTGCACGCCTCTCAGACCTGCACCTCCCTCCGGCACAGGAAACCGATTTCATTGAACTTTCTCGCAAAAAGCAGGGGATTACCTTCTTTAACTCAAGGAATACACAGGAGCGTGACCGTTTTATCGACCTGATGCTGGGCGAGATTGATACAACCGATAAAAACGTGATAATTCTCGGCGAAGGGCCGGGAAAAACCACCCGCCAGTTTCCACGCATAGTTCTGCCACGCAACGAAACTGAACGCGCGGCAACCATAATGAGAGCGCTTGACCACTCTCCCGACATCCTCGTAGTTGAGGATGCAACCGAAGGTATGCCGTTCACAGCTGCCTGCAGAGCAGCCATGCGCGGCAAACTTGTCCTTGCCGGACTGGAAATACGTGGAACACAGAATGCTCTGCGCCACCTGCTTCTATACCAGCAGAAGAACTATTTTCTGCCGTTCTTTGTAAACGGGCTTATCTCTTTCAAAGGGATGCAACTGCTCTGCTCTGACTGCCGCACCGACTATACCCCGCCGGCCGAAGAGCTTGCCGCAATGAACCTTAAAGAGCAGCCGAAGCAGTTCTACCGGACAACCGGATGTCCGGTCTGCAGCCACAGCGGATTCAGCTCCAGAAAATATTTAACCGACATTATTATCTTTAATGATGAATTTATCCGGATCTTTGAGCAGTCAAGTGATGTCTCCGCGATTGAAAATTACCTCAGATTGATGAATTATCGCGGACTTGAAGATGAAGGACTTCGCCTACTCATGTCGGGTGAAGTCTCACCCGAAGAATATATAGCTTCAGTAGTTCTCTAAGAGAGGAGAAATTTCATGGCACGCATAGATGCACTTTTTAATATGCTCAAGGAACAGGGTGCTTCAGACCTGCACCTTTCAACCGGCAATCCCCCCATCTTCCGCCTCAGGGGCGAAATGGTACGCCTGAATTACAAACCTCTCGGACATGATGAACTTAAAGCGATTCTGTTTGAAATTCTGAGCGAAAAACAGAAGGCGCACTTCAATGAAACCAAAGACCTCGATTTTGCCTACGAAGTTCCAGGCGTTGCCCGTTTCAGGGGAAATATTCTTATGCAGTATCGCGGCATCGCAGCAGTATTCAGGATAATTCCAACCAAGATACTTTCAGCCGACGACCTCGGACTTCCCGAAGGTGTCCGCAGAATGACCGCCTTTAAAAAGGGGCTGGTACTTGTAACAGGTCCGACCGGTTCGGGAAAATCAACAACTCTTGCAGGTATGATTGATCTTATAAATTCAACCCGTAAAGAGCATATTCTTACATTTGAGGACCCTCTGGAGTTTATTCACGAAAACAAACAATCACTACTGAACCAGCGTCAGATAGGCGAACATACCGAAAGTTTCGCATCAGCCCTAAAAGCAGCACTCCGTGAAGATCCCGATGTAATTCTTGTCGGAGAGATGCGCGACCTGATAACCATACAACTCGCCATGAGCGCAGCTGAAACCGGACATCTTGTCTTCGGAACACTGCACACAAGTACCGCCGCAAAAACGGTTGATCGTATTATAGACGTCTTCCCGACTGATCAGCAGGAGCAGGTTCGCGCCATGCTTTCGGAATCATTAAAAGGGGTCGTCTGCCAACAGCTCTTAAAAACAGCCGACGGCAAGGGGCGCGTCGCCGCACTTGAAATAATGCTCGGCACACCGGCGATAGGAAATCTAATCCGTGAGGGGAAAACCTTCCAGATCCCCTCCATCATGCAGACAGCAAAGAAAGATGGAATGCAGCTGATGGATCAGCATCTGCTCGATCTGCTTAAAACCAAGAAAGTCAATCCGGAAGAGGCGTACCGTTGCGCTGTAGACAAAAAACAGTTCGAGCAGTATCTGACTCCGGCTTAACCACGGGCAGAACCAAACTGCCTTTTGATCCAGCAGGATATTTTGAAATAGGCTATGTGAATCTTTAATTTTTAATTGCAGTTGCGTATGTAAATTTGGATGGTATATTAAAGAAGTAGGAAGTGTGAGGATGTAATAAAGAAATCATAGATTTTTAAAAAACATCCTCAACTTATAAATTCCTCTTTAACCGGATGCAAGCGGGATATCTATATCCATATCGTACAGCCAGTCACAAACCTCCTCCGGAGTCATTACATCGGCAAAATATGAAACCTTTTCTCTGCCGAGTATGCCGCTCCGCAGGAACCTCTCGATGACTCTTCGTCGCTCTTTTTCACTGGAATAGATCAAACACATATGAGTACCTGCAGGATGCTTATCTTCGGTGAAGCCCATTTCTGTAAGATTCTGTGCGTTCTTCATTGAGTTCTCCTTTTAACATTACGCAACATTAGTTACAGTTATATGCCATACAAGCAGCCGGTATCGTTAGCAGAGATAAGCTTAACAACTCTCTTCAACCATCCAGCATTTCCCTCACCTTTTTCATCAATTCCGCCGGTTGTACCGGTTTAGATATAAACTCGGCATATTCACCAAGTTCACCCTGCTGTTGAACAATATTGGCACTATAGCCGCTGCTGAAGAGCGCCCTGGCGTTTGGATTGATCTGTTTAATTTCATCATAAGCAACTTTACCACTTTTTTTCGGCATGACCATATCCATAATAATAAGCTGAATGCGGTCAGCATTTTCGCTGAACTTCTCAACAGCATCCTGACCGTCGACTGCACAGATAACTTGATAACCCAGCTTAGTCAGAATATTACGCAGAAATTCCCGTAAAGCAGGATTATCTTCGGCAATCAGGATAGTCTCCGTTCCGCCAGAAAACGCCAGACTGGTCTGAATGTTCACGTCAAGATCCGTACTTCTCTCTTCGTCAATCGGCAGGTATATTTTGAAGCAGGCTCCCTGACCCGGTTCACTGGAGACATCTACAAATCCATTGTGCTGTTTTACGATGCCGTACACCATTGCCAAGCCGAGTCCGGTACCCTTGTCAACATCCTTTGTGGTAAAGAACGGTTCAAAAATCCTCTTTCTGGTTGCCTCATCCATCCCTATTCCGGTATCTGATAAAGAGATAACGGCATATCTTCCCGGTTTTCCAAATCCATTAAGTGAAATGAATGAATCATCAAAGGTTATGCAATCTGTCTCAATTTGCACTTCACCCCCGTGCGGCATTGCATCCCGTGCGTTGTTAGCCAGATTGATAATAATCTGCTCAACCTGTCCACCATCAACATAAACCGGCAGATTAGATGCGTTGATTACTGTTTTAAAAAGAATGTTCTCCCCGATAATTTTTTCTACAAAAGCTCCTGTTCTGGAAACGATCTCGTTCAGGTCACATTTTTTCGGATTCATGACTTGCGTACGGCTGAAGGCCAGCATACTGTGGGTCAACTCGCCCGCCCTCCCGGATGCTGCCATAATTTTCTCCAGATATTCTTTCAGGCTCTTATCCTGATACAACTCCATCTGCAACAAACAGCAATAGCCGTTGATAATGCTGAGTACGTTATTAAAATCATGGGCAAGACCACCGGCAAGCTGCCCGACAGCTTCCATTTTTTGGGATTGAATCAGCTGTTCTCTAAGTTTTTTACTCTCGGTAATATCAGTATCGCTGCCACGATAACCCCTTTAGACTTCCATCTTCATTTAGAATGGGGATGCCGTTGGTTAACCACCAAATATTGCGTCCATCTTTAGTAGTAGTCTGGTTTTCAATATTAAGGATTTGAACCCTGCTTTCAAATACAGGTGCAATAAGATTTTTGATCGACTCCCGCTCTGATTCAGGAAAAACATCGTACCAGTGCATTTTCCCAACCATTTCCTCTGGGCGATAGCCGAAAACACGCTCAGACATAAGGTTAACGTAAGTGTAAAGCCCCTGGGCGTCGACCTCCCAAATCATAGTATGACTCTGCTCGGATAACTGATCGATACGGTAAAGGCTCTCCTTCAAACTCCTTGTCTGTTCTGACACCTTCTGTTGCAACTCTTCATTAAACCGCTGCATCATCTCTTCCGCCTGTACACGCTCAGTTATTTCAATCGTGTAACCGGCCAGCAGCGTCCTGTCCCCCTGAATAATCGGAAACTTGAAAGTAGTATAGTAGCGGTCGTTAAGTTCCTCATCCAGCACTACTGCTTTTCCACCGGTTATGACAGCCCAGTTATCAGAGTTAATCTTCGCGGCTAAGTCGGCTGGAAACAGTTCGTCCATAGTCTTGCCGATCATTTCCTCACTCTCCATTCCGAGCATATCCTGGAAACTGTCGCTGCACTTGATTGTACGGCTTTCGGTGGGCGTGACCGACTGGACATAAGCGTGAATAGGCGAGTGCAGCATAAACTGCGTAAGCAACTCGTCGCTCTCCTGCAGCGCTTTAGATGTAGTAAATTTATCGATTGCGATACTGGCTAGAGTGGCGATCTGTTCAATACTGGCTATTTCGCTTTCTGTAGGTTCACACGCTTCCCGGTGATAGATGCCAAATGCACCAAGAACCTGCCTGGAGGACGAAATAATGGGCTGCGACCAGCAGGATCCTAATCCTGCACGAGCCGCAAGCCCTTGGAATTGCAGGCAATACTGATGTGTAGTTATGTCGTCAACTATGACTCTCTGACCGGTGAAGGCAGCCGTCCCGCAGGGACCTACGCCCATTCCGATTTCAAGCCCCTCAATCGCGGAGCTGTAAAAATCAGGCAGACTGGGTGAGATGGCTTTAGCAAAAAACCTACCTTCACTGTCGAGCAGCAAAATGCTGCATAGAATCTCTGGATTATCTTCTTCAACCCCAAGAACAATTGCTTCAAGCACAGTCGAGAGTGATTCACCTTCGGTGATAAGTCCGAGAATCCGGTTGCGAAATTGTTCAAAGTGGTTTTTCCTCTGCAGCTCTTCCGCCCGTTCCACCAACTGAACCGTGAGTGTATCCTTGACCCGCTGTATCTTAAGAAGCCAGAAGGTCATAAAAAACGCCAACAGGGTGATGAGCGATGCAGCCAGCATCAGATGCGACTGCATGGAATCAATCGGGGCAAAAGCTTCTTTGATGGGAATAAATCCAACCACATAGCAACCAGCGGCGGGGACAACAGTAGCAGCGGTCAGAGCCTTTAGGCCCTGCGCTGTGGTTGAAATAGCGGAGCCCTTAAAACCTTGAAGGGCACGGTCAATAAAAGGGTCGGCACCAGTGGGGGGTAGAGATTCCATAATCCGTTTTTTGTCGGTGGCAGTTATAATTTGCCGCTGCGCCGGCGCTACAAGCAGATAGCCGCCGATTTTGCCGAGGCTATTTTCCAAAAAATCATCCAGGAAATTAGATTTGTCAAGATTGGTTACTCCGACAATGACACCAATCACCCTGCCCTGTGCATTGCAAATTGGCGCAGCCAGACAGAAAACCGGAATCTTCAGATTCTTCCCCAGCTCCTGTTGTCCAATTGATGATTTCCCCTCCTTGAGGGCAGCGATCATGTAATCACTGTTTATTATATTTAGGCCGATCCGATTCGCCGAAACTGGAATATCGGCAATCACGTTTCCATTGGAATCCGTAATGAAAACTCCGGCATTAAACATAATTTGAAGATGAGGACGTTTTTCGAGGAATTCCTGCATTTCGGCCGCATTGACAAGAAGTGGGGGCGAGATTGTCTGGGCAATTCTTTCCAGCGTTAGTAAGCGGGTTTGCAATTTTGCATCAATGTTCGCCGCGACCATTGTAACGGTCAGGAGCTGTTGTTCTGCGAGCAGGCGCTGTGTATCCTCATTCAGAATATAGCGACCATAGTGCGTCAGCGCCCAGATGCTGCTCACGAAAACAACCATTATGAGGATGATTATCCGTATATTGAACGAAGATTTGAAGTTATTGAAGTGCATATTGTTTCTCTCCGCTGAGGCTGATCTATCCCCTGCCTACCCCGCAGCTGATAACAAAGCTGAACCTGCTCCCACCGGCTGGATTGTTCTCAAGGTGAATTGCGCCACCCATCATCTGAACCATGCGGTTAGCAATCGAAATTCCTATGCCCAAACCACCGAATTTACGGGTTGATGAGTTGTCAGCCTGGGTAAACGGTTCAAAAACAGCTGTCATCTTTTCCTCTGGGATGCCGACTCCGGTATCGCTTACCGAACAGACAAGTTGCACAGATGTATCATCATGCACCCCCCGCTCGATAGCCACGACTACCTTTCCTGACGGGGAAAATTTGATGGCGTTGCTTAGCAGGTGACGGAAAATAAGCTGGATCTTATCCGGCAGTCCGATAAGATTTTCCGGAAGGCTCGGTTGAATATCCAGTTCCATGGTCACCCCGTTCATTTCCGCTTCTTTAACCAGAGAAGCAAACAACTCCTGCAAAACTGTTTTAATTGAAAAAGATACTGAAGGCAGGGCATGAAGCGGATTTTCGCTTTGCAAAAAGTTGAGACAATTATTGATGATATTCATCATATCGTTTGCAGATTGTTCAAGCAAATCAACATATTCGGCTTGTTCAGCCGTCAGATCAGTATCCTCTAGCATTTGCGCTATTCCAAGAATGCCGTTCATCGGTGTCCGCAATTCATGGCTGACATTGGCGAGAAAATTTGTCTTAGCCAATTCACCTGCTTCGGATCGGCGTTTGCTCTCAATAAGGTTCAGGACACGTATTCTGATTTCCTGATAGTCGCCAGGCTTAATGATATAGTCAACTGCGCCTAGTTTCAGGGCTTTGGTGGAGTCATCCTTGCTGCTGCTGAAAACACAGACAGGAATTGTCTGCAAGCGGAGGTCGGCTTTGATTAGTGCCAGTGCCTCAAAACCGTCCATAACCGGCATATCCAGATCAAGAACAATGACATCAATGTCAGGATTATTAGCGAGAATATCCAGCGCCACTCGACCATTATCGGCATGCAGGATTAATTGAGGCGAACCATCTTCACCCCGGGAGAAAAGTCTCTCCAGAATGTCATGGATATTCTGGTTGTCATCTACAATCAGTATTTTGGCGGTGTTATACATAGATGCCCCCCCTGTAAGTATTCGGCATGATTGAAATGATAGTATTCTACACGACTTACCGGAGAAAAGTTGGTAACACTTTGTTACAATTCTAAAAAAGGGGTGTGGAAGTTCGGTGGGCTATTGTGATGATTCAGCTAAATAAGAGTATCCCTGAGAGTGGCGTGCCCGAACCGGTAATTCGGATTCCGGGTCAAGATCGTGGATTTTTGAGCGGAGGCGGCTAAACAGGGTTTTGAGTCGCTGTAAGCCGTATTGATCATCAGGATACCCCAAAGCATAAAGGAGCGATATAGTGCTGATAGTTTCACCTGGGGCAGCAAACAGCAGCTTAATGGCTGTACATTCGTTTGCAGTCAGATTGATGCTGACCCCGTTGGGAGTCCGCAAGACGGAAGCTGATGATTCATAGCACCAGGGTGCTTTTACAGGTGAGTCAGTTTGCTTGAGTCGGCGACCAAGGTTAAGAAGTGCGGCATGAAGTTCAATTGGATTGATCGGTTTGACAAAATACAGATCGGCTCCGCTTTCAAAACCTTTTACCCGTTCATTTACCATGGCACGACTGCTGGTCATTATAATGCCGCAATGGTGTTTCTGCCGTAGACGGAGGGCAATATCTACTCCATCCTCACCCGGCAGGTTGAGATCGAGAACTACAATGTCAGCCGGATAGTCGGCAAGTGCCAGATCAAGTGATGTTCCATCAGAAACTCCACGCACGTCAAGCCCAAGACGCAAAAGGATCTCTACCAGAACATTCAGTAGATCCTCCTCATCCTCAACTATAATTATCCTCAGTTTATTCATTCTAACTTATATATCTTGATAAATTTACAGTTGCAAGCTCTTCTTATTGTATACAAAATACGTAATAGTGTCTTTTTGCATAACCGTTTATCAGATCTGTTCAAAAAATAATCCGGCAAGGAAAGGACAATCTTGAAGTATATTCAGCGGTAAACTATAGTGATAAATCAGTCCGTGAATACAACATTGAGGCACATGATGAGACTATGAAAATCAAACGACTCGAAATATCAGGCTTTAAATCATTCGCTGATAAGGTTGTGCTGGATTTCCAGCAGGATGTTACAGGCGTTGTTGGTCCTAACGGCTGCGGCAAATCCAATATTGTTGATGCCATCCGCTGGTGCATGGGGGAGCAGTCTGCCAAAAACCTGCGCGGCAAGGCTATGGAAGATGTTATTTTTGTGGGGAGCGAGAGTCGTAAACCTCTAAGCGTTGCAGAGGTATCGCTGATTTTCTCCACCGAGGATGGTCGCGCACCTGCCAAATATCTGGACTATGCCGAAATACAGCTTACCCGCCGACTCTACCGCGATGGCGAAAGTGACTATCTTATCAACAAAACCCCATGCCGACTTCTTGATATTACCGAACTTTTTATGGATACAGGTGTCGGCACCCGTGCCTATTCAATTATTGAACAGGGTAAAATCGGGCAGATTCTCCATTCGAGACCGGAAGAGCGGCGGTTTCTGATTGAGGAGGCAGCCGGGGTTACAAAGTTTAAGTCACGCAAACAGCTTGCACTTAAAAAGATCGAGGGGACGCGCCAGAACCTCGCCCGTCTGGCTGATGTACTTGGAGAGATAAGGCGTCAACTTGCTTCATTACAGCGTCAGGCGAAGAAAGCTGAAAAGTTCAGAGAGTATCGGGATGAGCTGCGCGAGATTGAACTTCTCTTTACAGCAAGCGAATATTGTGAGACTCAGCGGCAGCGGAATATTGCTGAGAAAGAGCTTGAACTGCTTAACAACCGGATCCGTGAGGTTTTTACCGCATCCGCAGTTGGGGAGACTCAGGCGGAAGAGGCTCGTGTAACGCTGCTGGAAGCTGAAAAGCGGCTTACCGTTGCGCAGGAGGAGATTTATCGCCTTAAAAGTGAGTTCAGTACGACTACTAACGGGCTGGAATTTCAACGCAAAGAGCTGGAGGGGCTGAATGGGCGTCTAGTCAAGCTTTCTGCAGAGTCAAAAGAGCTTGAGATTATGCTTAAAGAGTGCAGTGATAAGAGAGCGCTTCTTGAGCTGCGGCGGGATACAGGCTCGGTTGATGCCGCAGAAATACAGAAAGAACTTGAAGAGGCAGAGCATCAGTTATCTGAGCATCAGCTGGCAGAAGAGCGGTTAAATTCAGATCTGGAAAGCCGCCGAAGAGATCTGTTTACAGCACTGGCGGAAACGGCGAAGTTCAGAAGCCGCTCTGAAAATGCGGAGAAGCGGCTGGCTGCACTTCGTGAACGGCTGGACCGACATGGACGTGAAGCCCTGCAGCTTGGTGAACGGCATCAGCTGCTGATTCTGAAAGCCGAAAATCTTGACAGGGAAATTGCCGAAGGACAAATGGATAAAGAGACACTGCAGGCTCAGGTTTCTTCTCTGCGAATCAGGGAGGATGAGCTTAAACGCTCTCTTCCTGAGATTGAGAAGAGCTGGCAATCCTGCCGCGACGAGCTTAACCGCAGCTCTTCACGTCTGCACTCTCTCAAAGAGCTGGAAGCCCAGTTTGCCGGATTTGGTCAAGGTACTCGCACTATTATGAAGGATGCCGGATTACGCTCCAGATTTAGCGGGGTTCTGGCGGATGCCATACAAGCTCCGGCAGAACTGGAAACAGCCATTGAGAGCGCTTTGGAACTGCGACTCCACTCTCTGCTCTGCTCTGATGATCAGGATGCCATTGATGCTCTTGAGTTTCTGAAAATGAACAGGGGGGGGAGGGTTGGGATTGCGCTCCCGCTGATAACAGAGAACTGTTCTGCCCCTCCGCCTGAACTGCCCGGAGGAACTCCGCTTGCTGACAAGGTGCTGCTAAACGGACCATTTACCCCCTTGATCAGAAATATGCTTACATCTGTCATGCTGGTTGAAAATATCAGCGATGCACTCCAGCTGGCTCGCCTGCATCCCGAACTGACCTTAGTTACCACTGCGGGTGATATGGTTACTGCCGGTGGTATAATAAGCGGTGGCTCCGCCGAGCAGTCAGGTTCGGGGCTTATCCACAAAAAAAGGGAAATAAGAGAGCTTGAATCTGCCGTGGCTGAGCTTGAGGAGAAAGCTGCAGCGCTTGAAAACGAGCGCAATCTCCTCCGTCTTCAGAATCAGGAGGTGCTGGAAGAGTTAAAGAGCAGCGGACAGGAGCTTCATCGTGCCGAACTGAAGCAGACCGGCCTGCTGAAAGATCGTCAGCAGGCGGCTGAAGAGAGCAGGCGGATTGATGAGCGTCTGGAAGTGCAGCTGCTTGAATCTGATAATCTTCAAGAGGAACAGGCGGCTCTTGAAGCAGAACTTAAACTTACCGGAGAAAAGACAGCTCTTAACGATGATACATCAAAACTACTGGAGCTGGAGACTGCCGAATTGAAAGCGGGGCTTGATTCCAAACGTGGGGAGCTGCGCGAAGTCCGCGAAAAAGTCACCTCTATACGGGTACAGACGGCGACAATAAAAGAGCAGCACGATTCCGGTTTGCGCGCGCTTGCCGAACTTGATCGGCGAACAGAGGAGATTGTGCGGCGAATTGCTGCCGACCGTCAGGAGCTAGACTCGGGCTCAACCGCCGTAGAGAAACTGCAGAAGGAAATTTCTGCCGCTACAGAGCGGCTGGAGACCCTTGTTCACCAGCAAATTGAATCCGAAAATCATTTTTCCGTTGCACGGGGGCGTTTTGACGAAACCGGGGCGGCGCTGAACCTGTTGGAAACTCAGCTACGCAAGAGCCGCGAAGAGGGTGATCAGATAAGAACGTCACAGACTGAACTTAACCTCCGTTTCTCCACCCTTGCAATGAAAGGGGAAAATCTGGAGCGCTCACTTCAGGAGAGAAGCCGCATATCTATGACTGATGCGGTATCAAAGCTAAACTCGACCGATTTTGACGGGGGAGCAGCCTCTGTAAGACAGACGGAACTGCAGCGCCTTCTGGATGAGTTGGGTGAAGTGAACCTTATGGCGATTGAAGAGTGCGCCGGGATGGAGGAGCGATTGGCGTTTCTTACCGCCCAGAGGGAGGATCTTGAAGATTCGCTCAAAACTCTGCAGCAGGCTATCCAACGGATCAACCGTACTACACGCCAGCGTTTTCAGGAAACCTACAATCTTATCAATGCCAAATTCCAGGAGGTCTTTCCACGACTCTTCTGCGGCGGTCGTGCTGAACTCCGCCTTACGGATGAAGAGGATCTGCTGGAGACCGGCATTGACATCATAGTTCAGCCTCCGGGCAAAAAACTGCAGAATGTGACACTTCTGTCGGGCGGCGAAAAAGCCTTGACTGCAGTCGCACTTATCTTCTCGATTTTTCTGATAAAACCTACGCCGTTCTGTCTTCTTGATGAGGTGGATGCACCGCTGGATGACGCAAATATCGGACGTTTCAATGAGATGGTAAGAGAGATGAGCGCAATGTCGCAGTTTATTATTATTACCCACAACAAAGCCACTATGCAGGTGGCTGATACACTTTACGGAATTACAATGGAGGAGCCCGGAGCTTCCAGGGTTGTTTCCGTCCGTTTACACTGAAAAAACCGACCTCTCTTCAGTGTAGCATTATCTCTTCAGAGCCCCGCTGTTTTTCAACTGTTTTTCAATAGCTTCCGCAAGAATGCTGTAACCTTTGGCATTGGGGTGAATATAGTCCGACTTTAGCGCACCTTTCCCGAGTATACGGGAGAGAGCATTCAGTTCTATCGGAATATTGAACTCTTTTGACAGCTCTTCGTAGAAAACAGGCGGCTTAAGCGTCAGCTCCGGTAACGGCACTGCAACCAATAGAACCGATATTTTTCTATCCAAAGCAAGACGGATCATCGCTCGCAAATTATCCGCAATTGAAGCACTGTCCAGCCGACCGAGCAGATCGTTCCCGCCGTGACATAGGATCAGCAGAGAGGGATTTTCACGATCAAGAAGTTGGGGCAGTCGCTTCAATCCTGCTGCGGAAACTTCACCCGGTATACCGGCATTTACAACTCTTCTCCCTGTCAGACGAGCCAGCTCTGCGGGATAGCTCTCAGCTTCCCCGGCTCCGGTTCCGTAAGTAAGGCTGTCGCCAAACGCAAGGATTGTTGCGTCAGAGTCTAATGACGAGATCTGCGGAGTTTTGCTGCAGGCGGAGATAAAAAGCAGAGATGCAAAAAGTGTAATTACAGGAAGTAACCTGGATAATTTGATCATCATCTTCTCCCCACAAGAACTTTCAGTGGGGTCTCAAAAGTCTCCCCGCCTGCATTTATGTAAATGTTGCCGTCTGTCACCGTTATCTCCCAATCTATTGAACGCTGCAGCACTGATACAAGACTGCTTATAAATTGCTGGTCAAAACTGATCAGCGTAAGATTTGGAACACGCATAAGCTTCTGAAGGTGCTGCTGCTCCCAACTCATGTACGTTTTACCGCAGGCTACAAGAACTATCCGCTCTGTATGACGGCTCGCCTTAACGATTCTATCCGATTCCGGCAGGCCGACCTCAACCCAGATAAGTACCCTGTCATCGGGTCCCTTCAGCCATAAGTCAGGTTCATCTACAGCACAAATCCCTTTGGTAAATGAGAGCTCCGGTTCGTAAAATAGTGAATATGCCAGAAGCCTCGTGACCAGTCTCTCCTCAGTCTCGGACGGGTGTCGTGCAACAGTTGCCGAAAGTGTTTCGTAAACAGCGCGATCAACGTCTGAAAGTTGGATGTTTGTTCGATAGATTGTCGATGGTAATGCCATATAGTTATTATCTCTGTTTTTCTAAAGAGTGTTTACGGATTATATTTTCAGCCTCTTGCGGTGTAATTCTGTTTATCTGTTCCTGACTATACCCTATTTCACGAAGTTCTTTTTCATCCTGCGCCGTTATCATAAACTTTACACTTGCACTCTTTGGCAACTCCTCAGCCGCTTTTTCATTAGCTGCGTTTCTGCAGATCACTTCGAGATCAGAGACTGCTTTTGCATCAAACATAGATAGATCAAATACAAAATCATTTTTATCGGCAACTTCCTGAAGTTCCGTTTTTTCAATACTATGCGGCAGTGCCAAAGTCTGTTCAGTTGATTTATCTGTCATTTATACTCTACCTCCCACCTGATAATAGACTTTAATCCGATTCTTATTTCAGTTTCTTACACCCCGGACCGGACATAATACTCCTGCCCCCCGCCTGAGGAGTAACCTGTATCTGGGTGCTGATTCGCTCCTTTAAAGCAGAAACGTGAGAGATGATACCGATAAGTTTGCCATCCTGCTGCAGGCTCGCAAGAGTTTCAAGTGCTGTGTCGAGTGCCTCCTCGTCCAGCGTACCGAATCCTTCGTCCAGAAAAAGTGAGTCTACACGGACATTTTTACTCGCCATCTGAGAAAGCCCGAGTGCCAACGATAGGCTTACAATAAAACTTTCCCCCCCCGAGAGGTTCTTTGTTGAGCGTATTTCACCGGCCTGATAATTATCCACTACGTTCAGATCCAGCGGCTGCTGAGCATCGCGTATAAGAATATAGCGATCTGTCATTTTCTGCAGCTGCCGGTTGGCGTGTGCAACCATCACTTCAAACGTAAGACCCTGAGCGAAGTTGCGGTATTTCTTACCATCTGCTGATCCGATAATTTCATACAGGGCATCCCATCTCGAGCATTCGCGCTTTTGTGCCTCTACCACCTTAACCACTTCCTTGCTCTGCTCTTTAAGCGTTTCATTATCCTTCAGTTTCTGGCGAATACTGCCGATCTCCTGCTGGAGATCTTTATGATCGGCAAGAAGAGATGTCAGAGCTTGATTGAGAAGATCGGGAGGTTGGTCAGTAACCTGCAACAGTTTCTCAGTTTCCAGCAGCTTGGATTTCTCTCGCTCACGTGAAGAAAGCTCTATTTGCTCGTCAGACAGTTTCTGGGCTTGCTGTGTCAGATTGTTACGTTCGCTTTCCGGCAGACACGCCGACACATAAGAGGCTTCATCTTTAAAATCAAGTCCATTAAGCCGGGTAAGGAATGTTTTTTCGACAGACTTCAACTGCTCTGTGCGGGCGGTGATTGTTTTATTCAACTCTTCGATTCTATTTTTCAGATTCCCAAACTCTTGATTCGCCGTGTTCAATTTCAAACGAGATGATTCAAGCAATTTTTCAGCGGTTTCTATAGCCGCTGACAGTCGAGCTTCCTCAGCGTCCGGGTTCTTTTCGCCAAAAAGTCCGTTGCGTTCAATACGCAAGGTAGCCTGGTCACTCAGAAGAACAGAGAGAAGCTCTTGCTGCTTCGTTAACTCCATTCCCGATTGCTTAATTTGATCTGCCTGGTGGACTGTTTGTAGCCCCAATACTGTGATCTGCTGATTCAGTTCCAACTTTTCATTTTGCTTTGCAAGCCATTTATCACGTCTGCAGATCAGGTCAGCCTGAATTTGATCCAGGGCATCAATCGATAGATTATCTACTCCATACCCTGTAAGCTCTTGCTGTAATTCAGCTAGAGACTGCTTCTGTTGATATTCGATGGCTTCAGCTTCTTTCGTTAAACGTTCAAGCTGCTTAACCGCTGAATCCATATTGTGTGTAGCAGTCTGAGCATTTTGTTCTGCCAGCACAGCAGCATCTTTGGATTTCTCAAGCGATTCACGTAAAGCGGATATCTCTTTTTCCAATTCGTTGGCAGATTGCATGATTTTTGAAGCTTGGCTCAGCTCGCTATCAGTCTCCTGCTGGAGTTCCTGCAATCTTTCAATCAAATCATGTGCAGCATCATCAATGTTCAATAACGTGTAGTTTTGATTAGCCAGTGTTTCTGAAGCCGAAATATTTTCAGAACAATCCTTCTGCTTTGATATGATTTGCTCAAGATCCTTATTTACCTCTGCCAACTTGATTTTTTGATTTGCAACTGTTTCAGTTGCTGTTTTCAGCTCGGCTTTGGCTTTAACCAACATAGAAGTAGTTTCATCGGGAATTGGAATGTTACCTTCAGCGAATGGGTGTTCAAGAGAACCGCACAGTGGGCATGACTCTCCGTCCTGAAGCTGGTGTCGCGCTTCTTCGTAACTCTGGATTTTATTGAGTAGGGTGAGCTGTGTTTCAAGTAGGTTCACCTCCCGTTCCAGATTGGTGGCCTTTTCGTTTTGGGCTAGAATCTGTTCCGTAAGGGCTGATCTCTCTAATACAAGTTCATCATGTTGCTTACTTAATACAACGAGTGATAATTTCGTATCAGCAAGCGAGGCGGCAGTTTCTAGGACTATATCGAGGCGTGACTTTCTCTCCGCCAGAAACGACATCCGAGTATGCCATTCTGTCAGATCTTGATCTTCAAGGGTGTCGTTAAGTGCAAGCTGTTTTTCAGTAAAAGCATTTTTGCTGATCTCAAGGCTGCTTTTCAGAATGTTCAATTTTTCGGACAGTTCACTCCATATTCGAGTGGTATCGGTTACCTGACATCTAGCTGAAGTAACCTCTTCGAGCTTCGTCTTATGCAGTGTGATTAGATTATTCAGCCCATCTATACTGCCACGAATCCCGGCGAGATTTTCAACCAGAGCTTCATCTGCCTTGGTTGTTGCTAAATGCTTCAGCACATCTTCGAAAGTTTTCGTATTGCTATCGAGAACCGCAAAATCTTCATCTTGCTTTGAATTAAGAACGCTGAGTGACTTTTCCAGTTCAGAGATCCTATCCCCAACCGTCTTGACTGGAGCATCCTTTTCCTGAATCTTGAGGTCAAGCTCTCTTGCTTTACGGATAATAAGCGACGCTTCTTTTTGTTCCGACTTCCTCTTATCAAGTTGCTCATTAGCCAGTTTCATTGCCTCTGCTGCATTTTTTACGGTTTCAGTATGTGTCGGGAGAAGCTCCTGGCATTCTCTGTGAAGACGAGAATCTGTCTCCTGTATGCTTCGTATTGATTTCAGACCTGCATGATCGCCTGCCAGCTCCAAGGCGTGGATAGCCCGTTGAAGCTTTTCCTGCTCAGGAGCAAAGGCAACTTGCCGTAGCTGCCAATCCTGTTTCTGTTCATCAACAAGCTTCAATTCCTGCTCAAGTCGGACAATTCCATCAAGCCAGGCGATAGCTTGATTTGTTTGCACAACCTTCTGGCTTATTTCCATGTCAAGCAGGGTTTTCTGTCCCAGGTTAGTGTTCAGTTGCAGTTCATCTTCTTCCTTCAGTAGTTGCATCCCGGCAAGCTCAACCAAAAGGATGTCGAGTTTTCTGCGCTCATCTGATCGCAGCTCATAAACACGAACTGAAATCCGGCTGTAAATTTCCGTTCCTGTTATCTGTTCCAGAATAGGAGCCCGTTCATCAGGGGCTGCTTGCAGGAATACCGCAAAGCCCCCCTGGGCAAGAAGCATAGAGCGGGTAAAACGGTCAAAATCCATACCGGTTGCTGACTCAATACGTTCGGCAACCCCTTTTATCTTCGCTTCAAAAATCTGACCCGAATCGGCATCAGAAATTTCATGCCTGGGAAGCTGTAATTCGCCATCTGATTTCCGGCGCGACCTGTGCTGGCTCCAATGGCATCGAAATCGTCCTGCCTGTGTCTCAAATGTTACCTCGGCAAAACATTCGCCGGTTTGCCGCGACATTATTTCGTTTCCGCTTTTGGTCACTCTGTTAAGGCGGGGGGTTCTCCCGTAAAGAGCCAGACATACAGCATCCAGTATGGTTGTTTTACCTGCCCCTGTCGGACCGGTTATTGCGAAAATTCCATCAGAGGAGAAAGCCGGTTCTGTCAGATCAATTTCCCACTCACCAATCAATGAATTCAAATTTTTGAAACGTACCTTTTGTATCCGCATTCAATCCCTCTATTCTGCTTTTTTATCACTTTCATAAAGTGATGTCAGGGTTTCCTGATACGTACGAAGAAGTTCCTGCCTCTGTTCATCCGGTATTTTGTGGTTTAGGAGACATCGATTAAAAACGTCATTTACATTAAGGTCATCAAGGTTTTCGTTTTCGCAAATCTGATTCAAAATAATATTGGTTTTCAGGTTGTTCTTCACACGAAGTATCTCCAGAGCAGTGCCATTAACAGCTTCGTCGAGACGCTCACGCAGATCACCGATAATCTCCTCTCCATCATAGACGACTTCAAGCCATGCTCCGGAGGCTGCCGCTGAAAGCTCCTTAATCCTGTCGGCAATTTCTTTCCAGCAACCTTTTACGCGCTCAAGTTTTTGAAAAACCGGTACAGCAACAACAGTTACCGCTGCATTTCCCGATTCAAAATCTATAAGACAGACGCTCTTATTCCCTCTCGCCTCTCCGAATCCCATAGCCAGAGGGGAACCACTGTAACGTATTCTGTCCGAAGCATTTACTTTTTGAGGAACGTGCAGATGCCCAAGTGCGACATAATCGATACTGTCCGGGAAGATCCCTGCCGAGACGTGAGCCAATGATCCTATATAAAGATCACGAACTCCGTCATCATCTACAGTTTGTCCGCCGGCTGCAAAGAGATGCCCCATCGCAATAACCGGAATATCAACACCGAGTTTATTACGTTTATTTTCCGCAATAGCTGCAATATCTGCGTAATGCGACCGAATCCCTTCGTTTAATTTTTGCTCCTTATCCTGAATACTCTCGCCTGCTTCCGCCATCCTGATATCACGATCCCGTAAATACGGCACCGCACAGACTATAAGCTCAGGATAACCGTCACTATTTTTAAGGATAATAACTTCCTCCTCGGCATTAACCGGAATACTGCCTGTTACATGAACATCAAGAGCTCGAAGCAGCTCTTTTGGCGCATTAAGAAATGAGGGGGAATCGTGATTACCGGCTGTTACCACAACGTGGCGGCATGGGGATGCGGCAATTCGGCATAGAAAAAGGTAGTAAAGCTCCTGCGCTCTGTTGCTGGGTGAAGTTGTGTCAAATATATCACCTGCAACCAGGAGCACATCCACTCTCTCCCTTATTATGGTCTCTGCAAGCCAGTTGAAAAAAGCTTCAAATTCTTCGTAACGCTTTCGCCCATACAGCGTACGACCGATATGCCAGTCTGAGGTGTGGAGAACTCTTAGTTGTGAATTCACGATTTATCCTTGCAGGAGTTTGTATGTTTGGTAGTAGATTAATACGCAAAAAGGCTAACATATTAATGTCAGCCTTTTATTGTAAACACAAACTTATTCCATTTTATTAAGAAAAAAACTGCTCTTTTTGCCCATACACTTATAGTCGGATTCCCTTAAATATCAAGATTCACTACGTTGAGGGCATTGGTTTCGATGAAATCCCTCCTCGGCTCTACCTGATCACCCATTAGTATGGTAAATATTTCGTCGGATTCTACTCCATCTTCAATTTTAACCTGCAGAAGCACACGATTCTCCGGGTTCATTGTGGTTTCCCAGAGCTGTTCAGGGTTCATCTCACCAAGACCTTTGTACCGCTGAATGGTAAGACCTTTTTTGGCATTTTCAAGGAAAAATCCGAGCAGTTCCTGATGGTTGTTGGTTTCAAATATAACTTTTCCACCCTCCTGCTCAACAAAAGCACGTCCATCAGCCATTGTATCTACAATTCTGCGGTGATTATCAACCAGAAGCTCATATTCACGGGTTGAAAGTACTGAGAGAGTCTGCTGATCTATAATGGAGCGGATATTTCCTATTCGGAAGGTAATACGCTGCTCTTCAATCTGATAATCCGAGCCCTGAGCCAATGATTTCATTGTTTCAAGATACTGCTTCATCTGTTCAAAATCTTCCATTCCTGCCGGAACGTTACTGCGAATGACTATTGATAAAAGTTCTGAAGAAATTCCTTTTTTTACAACTTTGTTGAAGATTGAACGGTTTTCTATGAATTGCTTTATAACCGGAATGATCTGCTTGCCGTTGTATGTCCTATCACCCTTTTCAAGGCGCAGCGTAAGATCTTCTGATCCTTCTTCGAGCAGAAACTCCTGCATTGCGTGTTCATCCCGGAGGTACTGCTCCCTCTTGCCACGCTTGACCTTGTATAGCGGTGGCTGTGCGATATAGAGATGACCGCGCTCAATCAGTTCTCTCATGTTGCGGTAGAAGAAGGTAAGGAGCAGCGTAAGGATGTGCTGACCATCTACGTCTGCGTCGGTCATTACAATAATACGATGGTAACGGAGCTTGGCAATATTAAAGTCATCCTTGCCTATACCGGTGCCAAGAGCTGTTATCAGGGTTCTGATCTCCTGCGAAGAGATCATTTTGTCGAAACGAGCCTTTTCAACGTTGAGAATTTTACCCTTTAAAGGCAGAATTGCCATGTTCTTTCTATCACGACCCTGTTTTGCGGAACCACCCGCAGAATCACCTTCGACCAGGTACAGTTCGCAGAGCGCAGGGTCTTTCTCCTGGCAGTCGGCAAGCTTACCAGGCAGACCCCCCATATCCAACGCACCTTTTCTGCGGGTCAGATCACGGGCTTTTCGAGCCGCTTCGCGGGCTCTTGCAGCTTCTATCGACTTATTGAGAATGTCTTTGGCAATTTTTGGGTTTTCTTCGAGATAAACCGCCAGACGCTCGTTCATCAGCGATTCTACATAACCTTTGACCTCTGAGTTACCGAGTTTGGTTTTGGTCTGACCTTCAAACTGAGGTTGTGGAATTTTGACCGAAATTACGCAGGTGAGACCTTCACGGAGGTCGTCGCCTGAAACTGTAACCTTTTCATTCTTAAGGAGGTTGTTGGCTGCGGCATATGCATTCATGGTGCGCGTCAGCGCACCTTTAAAGCCAGCCAGGTGCGTACCACCCTCATGTGTGTTTATATTGTTTGCAAAGGCGAATATTTTTTCATCGTAGGAGTCGTTGTACTGCATGGAGACTTCCATCTCCACCCCACCTTTTTCACCTTTGAAGTACATAGGTTTGCTGTTTATCGCTACCTTGTTGCGGTTTAGATATTCAACAAACGAATTGATTCCACCTTCATAATGGAATTCATGAAATTTGCCGTCGCCTCTTTCGTCACTTATCTTTATCCGTATGCCGGCATTAAGAAAAGCCATCTCGCGCACGCGTTGCGAAAGAATATCAAATGAATATTCAGTGGTTTCAAAAATTTCTTCATCAGGCATGAAGGTGATTTTTGTTCCACGTTTTTTGGTTTCTCCCGTCTGTTCAAGCGGTGAGACGGGATCGCCTCTACGATATGACTGTCTCCATATTTTTCCGTCACGACGTATTTCCAGCTCAAGCCATTTAGAGAGTGCATTAACTACGGAGACACCGACACCATGAAGACCACCGGATACTTTGTACGAATCGTTGTCAAATTTTCCACCGGCATGAAGAACGGTCAGGACAACTTCAGCTGCAGATTTACCCTCGTTTGCCATTATGTCTGTTGGAATACCACGACCATTATCAACAACTGTTATTGAACCGTCAGCGTTAATAGTTACAGAGACTTCATTGCAATACCCCGCGAGTGCCTCGTCAATGGAGTTGTCGACAATTTCATATACCAGGTGGTGTAAGCCCATGCTGGATGTAGAACCAATATACATAGCCGGGCGTTTGCGTACGGCAGCCAGTCCCTCGAGGACTTTGATATTATCAGCTCCATACTCTTCGGAGCCGTTTGAAACATTTTCCTGTTCACTCATGCGATTAACTTCCTTCAATCGTCAGATTACCGTTTTCAACATGAAATACGGTGCATTGATGTGCAACATCAAGAATTAACGGAGCACGTTCTGTTGTTGTTATAAAAACCTGAATTTCCCTAGTGTGTAAGAACTCCATAAGATTATTGTTTCTTCTGGAATCAAGTTCAGAACTCATATCATCAAGAAGCAGGAGAGGTGTTTCACCGAAAATGTCGTTCAAATTGTCCATTTCAGCCATCTTAAGAGCAAGAATAAAACTTTTCTGCTGTCCTTGAGATCCAAATGTTTTAAGTGGACGTTCATCCATCATAAAAATAAGATCGTCTCTATGCGGTCCAGCTGTTGTTGTTCCGTACCGTTCGTCTGTTCTCTGCTGCCTTTTAAATAAATCCATCAGTTCTTGAAAAATCTGTTTCCGATCTTTTGATTTTATTCCATTCGGAGTGTAGATTATTCCTGAAGTTTCAGCCCCTCCGGCAATAGTTGCATAATATTTTTGAAGCTTGCAATCAAGGGCATGAATAAATTTAATCCGCCTCTCAATGACTTCCGCTCCGGTTTCAGCCAGTTTTTCTGTCCAGATATCCAATCCGGTTCTGTCTGAGCTTTTTAAAAGCTGATTGCGCTGTTTAAGAATCCGCTGATAAGAGTGCCAACAGTGCAAATACCCGATATCACCCATATAAACAGTCCTGTCAAGATAACGCCTTCTTGAGTCAGGTCCCATTCTTACCATTCCGGTATCGTCCGGAGAAAAAATTACTGCATTAAATTTACCGTGTAATTCTGAGGCTTTATAAACTGACTTCCCATCAATTTCCACTCTGCGACCGGCTGATTCAATGGAAAGCCTTAATTTATTTTCAATACCTGCCGATTCAACTGTGCCAATGATGCTTGTCTGGTTTTCTCCATATTTTACAAGCTCTGGAAACCGGGCATTTCTGAACGAACGTGGACTCCCAAGGAGATAAATTGCTTCCAGTAAGTTTGTTTTGCCCTGACCATTCAAACCATACAGCAGATTAAACCGTTTTCCAGGTTCAATTTGAGTTGAAGATAAATTTCTAAAATTAGAAATAAATATACTGCTAAGGTGCATCTAAGCCTTTCTAAAGCCTCATTGGCATAATAACAGCCAGAAAACTGTCTGAATTTTCCGGTACAATTATTGACGGAGAAAGCTCATCTTTAAATTTCATCTCTACCCGGTCTGTTTCTGCTACTGATAGAACATCGAGAAGATAACGAGCATTAAATCTGACAGAAATAGGCTCTCCTTCATACGATACGTCAAGTTCCTCCATTGCATCACCCAGTTCAGGATTACTGGAAGAAATTCTAACCCCGTTGGAAGAGATTTCGAGCATGATGCCTTTAAATTTTTCACTCGAAAGAATTGCCATACGTCTTACAGAGCGGCTGAAATCTTCTTTGTAAACTTTAACAACCTGTGTATTTGATGTCGGAATTACACGATTGTAATCAGGAAATTCGCCATCAACAAGACGCATAACCATATAGGAATCACCTTTTTTTACTACTGCACTGTTGTCCATAAACCCAAACAAAAGAGTTTCACTCTCTTCATCTGTTATTTTTTTAAGTTCATAAACACCTTTTTTAGGAAGTATAACCCCTTTTAACAGCTCCGGGCCTGCAGTTCCTTTGAAGTTTACAGATGCTATAGAGAGTCTGTGTCCATCAGTTGAGACCATCTTCAAGCTGTTATTTCCATCCAGCCCCTCTTCGACCTTAGTAAAAATTCCGTTTAGATTGTATTTGGTTTCATCAGTGCATATTGCATAGGATGTTTTTTCAATCATTCCTCTCAGAAGTGAAGTTTCTATTTCAAATAGATTTTCTTCTTTTACGTCTGGAAAATATGGAAATTCATCCGGCGATAATCCAACAATATTAAATTGAACTTTACCGCATTTTATCTCAACCCAATCATTCTCTTTAGATAGAAAAGATATCTGCTGGTTTGGAAGTTCTTTAACAATTTCATATAGTTTTTTTGCTGATACAGTTATTTTTCCAGGATTTATGACCTCTGCAGCATAACTGCTTTTCATTCCAACTTCCAGATCAGTGGCTGTTACTAGAAGTGATGATTCGGTTGCTTCAAGAAGAACATTTGATAATATAGGCATCGAAGTTCTTTTTTCAACAATACCCTGTATTTTTTGTAACGACTTAAGGAATTGTTCCTTATCGATTTTAAATTCCATTTCAAGTCTCCTTTATTTTTACTATATCTTATTTATAAATTATAAAACCTTTGTAGTACGTAGTAGGATCTGTTTATACGGTGGATAATCCTTTAAACAGCTTATTTATAACGTTTATAACTTTGATTACTACTGTGGATATTTTTATCCGGAAAAGCACTTTTAAACAGCAGAAATAGTTTTCAACACTTATAAACATTCAATCAACAGGTTTTCCTTACTTAAGCAGTATTTTTCTTATTTCATCAATAATTCTGGATATTTTTGGTTCTTCAGCTATTGATTTGTCTATTTTTTTAAATGAGTGAATGATTGTTGAGTGATCTCTATCGCCAAATTTCTGACCAATGTCGGGATAAGAAGATTTGGTCATATCACGAGAGAACCAGATTGCAATCTGGCGAGCCTGTACTATATTTTTGAGGCGTTTATCAGATTTTATGTCAGTTATTTTTACATCGAAATAGTCAGCTACAGTCTTTTGAATTAGTTCAACAGTTATTTCTTTATGTCTGTCGCCAAGTATGTCTTTTAGATTTTCCTTTGCCATGTCAAGCGTTACAGGAATACTTTGAAGACTGCTGTATGCTCCAAGGCGTATAAGCATCCCTTCAAGTTCACGAATATTTTTTGTATCACTCGAGGCGAGAAAATAATATACATCTTCCGGAAAAAAGACTCTCGTTACCTCAGATTTTTTTTTCAGAATAGCTATCTTAGTCTCAAGATCAGGGGGCTGAATATCGGCTATCAATCCCCACTCGAAGCGGGATCTAAGGCGTTCCTCAAGGTCGGAAATTTCGCGCGGGAATTTATCAGATGTTATAACTATCTGTTTATGAGCATCATGTAATGCATTGAATGTATGAAAAAATTCTTCCTGTGTACCTGTCTTGCCAGATATAAACTGTATATCATCAATTAATAGTACATCTACGTTTCTAAACCTATTGCGAAATGCGTCCATTTTTTTCAGTTTTATATGGTTTACCATTTCGTACATAAACTTTTCTGCCGAGCAGTAGCAAACATTCATATTAACCGATTTTTCTCTTATAGTATGACCTATTGAGTTCAATAAGTGGCTTTTTCCAAGTCCTACACCACCATAAATAAAAAGAGGATTATATGTATCGGCGGGATTATTGGCTACAGCCATTGCAGCTGCGTGTGCAAACTGGTTGCCTGAACCACTTACAAAAAGATCAAATGTGTATCTCTGGTTTAGTTGCGTAAAAACCGGTTCATTTGATGTGTTTTTTTCTATTGCAGTTTCCTGGCTGTTTTTTACTATAAAATCTTCGGATATGTACGGTTGATGCT
Organism: Desulfuromonadaceae bacterium; assembly: GCA_028683855.1. GTDB lineage: Bacteria > Desulfobacterota > Desulfuromonadia > Geobacterales > Pseudopelobacteraceae > JACRCG01. The sequence continues at coordinate 109,200 of JAQUHA010000001.1, read as the reverse complement.
CTTCAGCCTCGCTTATATCAAAAATTATATTAACCGGATAACCAAGAGTAGCTGTAAGTGCACCGGATAAAACCTTTATATAGTGATCTTCCAGCCACTCCTTTATGAAAGAATTCGGAACCTTTAAAAAAATATCTGCCCCCTCTTGGTGACCGAACTGAATTGGTTTAATCCAGGCTCCGAAATCCACCGGGGACATTATCTTTTCGATATTATCTGTAGTTTGTTGCCATGCATCAAGCATAAGTGCAAATCTCAATTTTTGTCATTATGGTTATCAACATCTAAAATTTTAACTATAACTCTCACAAAAGAAAGTAAATATTGACACTTATAACCATTGATTAATATAGTTATCAACATTATTGTCAACATCTGTTGATAACTATATATATGAATAATAATAAATAGTTACGATGTTTTTTGGATAAATAGAGGCTTTTGAAGGTGCTGGAGAATAACAGAGCTTCCATCCTTTTTCAAGGCAAATCAATTTACTTGGATATAACTCCAGTATTAATATTAGACTTGACACCATCTTGACAATATGGTTAATAACCAGATTCCAGAAAATAATTTTATAGAGGTAAATTGAGATGAAAAGAACATATCAGCCAAGCAATACTTCACGCAAACGTACACATGGATTTTTAGTAAGAATGTCTACTAAAAACGGGCGTTTGGTAATAAAAAGAAGAAGAGCAAAGGGGCGTAAGAGCCTTTCTGTAAGAATTGCTGTTAAATAATCGTAGCGTAAGCGCCGTTGAAACGGTTTCGTTACCTAAAGATTGTCGTTTGCGGAAGCGAGCAGAATTTCTGCAGCTCGCTTCCGCAAAACATAAAATATCAGTTCCCGGCTTTCTGGTTGTATGGGGTTATAACAACCTTCAGCTTTCGCGTATTGGTATAACGGTAAGTAAAAAGGTTGGTTGCGCTGTTGTGCGTAATAGACTTAAGAGATATGTACGCGAGTATTTTAGACATATACGTTTTGATATTCAAATTGTAGATGTTAATGTAATTGCAAGACGTGAATCAGCTGAAATGAGTTTTTCGGATGTTAAACGGGAACTTGCTAAAGCCTTTCATAAGATAGGCAACTGAATATGTTCAAAAGTGCCATTCTTTTTCTAATAAAGTTTTATCAGAAGGTAATTTCTCCAATTCTTCCGCAGACCTGTCGTTTTTACCCCTCCTGTTCCGAATATTCCCGAGAATCAATAATTCGGCATGGTGTAGCCAGAGGTTTGCTACTCGCTTTTGTCAGGATATGTAAATGTAATCCGCTTCATTCGGGTGGTTACGACCCTGTGCCATAGCATATAACTATCAGATAACATTTGTGTTCAGGAGTTTTGATGGAAAAGCGTACAATAATTGCTGTTGGTCTTTCAATCGCGGTCTTCTATATTTTTTCTATGCTGTTTGGGCCGGAAAAAAGCAGCGTTGACAATCCTGTACCTCAAAAAACCGTATCCTCCGAAATAAAGGAGCCTGCGACAAATATTCAAGAAGTACAGAAGCAGGTTTCAACTTCGACACAATCAGTACCAACTTATGTTGAACAAAAAGATATTATCGTAGAGACAGAGCTATACAAGGCAGTATTCTCTTCCCGTGGCGCCAGCCTTAAAAGTATGACGCTTAAAAAATATCGTGAGAAGAATGTTGTTCAGGCAAAGAATGTTGCACTTGGTAATGATTCCGACCCTGCTGTTTATGAATTTTCAACTCGTGCGTCAGGTTTTAATTTTAGCGATAATTCTCAATTTTCTGCTGATGCAGAAAATATAAAACTGGAAGATTCCACCCCAAGAAAACTTACTTTTACCTGTAATTCCGGACAGGGCTATATCGTACGCAAAATATATACTTTTTTTCCTGATTCATACGGCATAACGCTTGAGACAGAGATTTTAAATAACTCTGCAGCCCCTTTAACCGGAGCTTTTCAGCACATAATGACATATCCTGCCGAACCAAAGGTTAAGGATAATCGTTTCGATACGGCTGGCGCATATCTCTTTTCTGATGGAACTCTTCAAACAAACAAGATCAAAGACGTTTCAAACTCTTCAAAGCGTTACGATAAGTCAATACTATGGTCAGCTTTCGCGGATAAATATTTTATTTCTTCAATTCTGGGTGAAAACAACAGTATCGCTTCGGTGGAACTTAAAAAAAATGCTGCAGGTTTCTTTGAGTCAATAGTTTCATCTCCTCAATTTACGGTGGATTCCGGCAAATCAACTAAAGTCACCCACCGAATTTTCGTTGGTCCAAAAGATATTGATATCCTTAAGCAACAGGGCAACTCTCTGGAAAGATCGCTTGATCTTGGCTGGTTTACTGTAATTGCAAAGCCTCTACTTTACACGCTTAAATTCTTCTACAAATTCGTAGGTAACTATGGTATCGCGATTATAATTATTACCATAATACTTAAGGCAATATTTTTCCCTTTAACACATAAGAGTTATAAATCAATGAAGGGTATGCAGAAAATTCAGCCTGAAATGACAAAACTAAGGGAAAAGTATAAAGACGATCGCGATGCGATGAATAAAGCGGTTATGGAGTTGTATAAGGAGCATAAAGTTAATCCGATGGGTGGTTGTCTTCCGATGATTGTACAAATACCCGTTTTCTTTGCTCTGTATAAGTCATTAATGTTTTCAATTGAATTACGTCACGCACCATTCTTTTTCTGGATTACCGATCTTGCTGATAAAGATCCTTATTATATAACTCCTGTTATTATGGGCGTAACCATGTTTATTCAGCAAAAAATGACCCCTTCACAGATGGAACCTATGCAGCAGAAAATGATGCTGGCGCTTCCGGTCGTTTTCACTTTTATGTTTCTTAGTTTTCCATCCGGTCTTGTTCTTTACTGGCTTGTTAATAACATATTAACCATAGGTCAGCAGATGTATATAAATAAACTTGTTGAAGATTAATACGTAAGTTTGGAGTAATCCTATGTATATCCGAGATACCATTGCAGCTGTAAGCACACCTCCTGGTAATGGGGGTATCGGTATTATAAGGGTTAGTGGTAGCAAAGCTGCTGCAGTCTGTGATTCAGTATTTAAATCTGTTGGTAACGGTGGCCTTATTAGCCACCGTTTTTCTTTTGGAGCCATATACGACCCGCTTACCGGTAATAAGGTTGATGAGGCTATGGCAGTATTTATGAGCTCACCAAAATCTTATACGCGTGAAGACGTTCTTGAACTCCACTGTCATGGTGGTTGGTTTGTTGTAGAACAGGTTATGGCATCAGTTCTTTCATGTGGTATTCGTCTGGCGGAGCCGGGAGAGTTTACAAGACGCGCATTTCTTAACGGGCGAATAGATCTAGTTCAGGCTGAAGCCGTAATGGATATTATATCCTCAAAGACTGAATACGCACTGAAGCTGGCAGAACAGCAGAGTGAAGGCGCTTTGTCAAAGTGTATAAATGATATTAGAGATCTCCTTCTCAACACCCTTGCTCTGGTTGAAGCCTATATTGATTTTCCTGATGATGATCTTGGAGATACTGATATTGCGGCAATAACTGCAACTCTGGAAAATACGCAAAGGGTAATCGCTGATCTTCTGTTGACCTTTGAAGAGGGTAGAGTTATCCGAGACGGTATTTCAATACTTATTATAGGCAAACCGAATGTCGGAAAATCCAGTTTACTGAACTGTTTATTAAATGAGAATAGAGCTATTGTTACACATCTCCCAGGCACCACTCGCGATATAATAGAAGAAACTGTCAATTTTGATGGTTTGTCAGTTCGGCTTCTTGATACTGCTGGTATAAGAAATACTGATGATATTGTTGAAAAGGAAGGTATAAGTAGAACACTCGATAAGATCTCTCATGCTGATCTGGTTCTTGCTGTTTTTGATGCTTCAAGAGAGTTGGATAGTGAAGATCTGATGTTGCTTGATGCCGTCGCAGGATGCCAGATAATCGCTGTATTTAATAAATCAGATCTTCAAGAAAAACTTAGTTTTTCGAATGAAGTACCCTTCCTTGACACAGTAAGAGTTACAGCTCTCACAGGAGAAGGGGTTGAACTTCTTAAGCAGAGAATACGCAAACTCTTTCTCAGTTCATCCATGTTTGATAAGCGTGAATTCATTGCATTATCAAAAGCCAGACACAGAGATGCTCTTGTTTCAGCTGGGCAGTATCTGCAGCGTTTTTCATCCTCCCTTCAAGATCAAAATTTAGAATTACTGGCTTTGGATCTCAGATCCGCCCTTCAGGCTCTTGGTGAAGTTACGGGGCAGACCGCTACTGATGATGTTCTTGACCTGATTTTCTCTTCATTTTGTATTGGCAAATAATGTTAAGTTTCACGTGAAACGTATTCAGGTGGTAAATGCAGATATGATGTCATATAACAAAATTTATGATGTAATCGTTGTAGGTGCCGGTCATGCCGGTTGTGAAGCTGCTTTGGCTGCCGCAAGGATGGGTTGTTGTACGATGCTTATAACAATCAACCTTGATTCAATAGCCCATATGTCGTGTAACCCATCAATAGGTGGTCTGGCTAAGGGCCATATTGTTAAGGAGATTGATGCTCTTGGCGGAGAAATGGCAAAAAACATTGATGCGACAGGGATTCAGTTTCGTATATTGAATACTAAGAAAGGCCCCGCAGTTAGAGCGTCGCGCGCCCAAGCAGATAAAAAATTGTATCAAATGCGTATGAAATCTGTGCTTGAAAAGCAGGAAAATCTTGATCTGAAACAGGGAGAGGTAACCTCTCTGTATATTGAAAATAATGAACTTCGAGGTGTTAACCTTAGAGCCGGTATTAGATATGTTTCTAAAACGGTTGTTGTTACAACCGGCACATTTATGCGGGGGCTTATTCATATAGGTTTGAATAATTTTCCAGGGGGGCGTGCTGGAGACCAACCTTCAATTGGACTTTCTGATCAATTGTGTTCTCTTGGTTTTATTGTTGGAAGGTTAAAAACCGGAACACCTGCAAGGCTTGATTCAAGAACAATTGATTTTTCAAAACTTGAGAAACAGTTTGGCGATGTTTTGCCTAAGCCCTTCTCGTTTTCAACTTATAAAATTACTATGACACAAGTTCCGTGTCACATTGCATATACAAATCAGAAATCTCATGAAATAATTAGATCAGGATTAAGTCGTTCGCCGCTATATTCTGGAGTCATAGAAGGGGTTGGTCCTCGCTACTGTCCATCAATAGAAGATAAAGTTGTCCGTTTTCCTGATAAGGACCGGCATCAAACCTTTATTGAGCCTGAAGGACTTGATACGACTGAAGTCTATCCGAGTGGAATGTCAACTTCTTTGCCCATTGATGTCCAGATACCTTTTTATAGGTCGATAATTGGTCTTGAACGTGTTGAAATTATGCGCCCGGCTTATGCTATTGAGTATGATTATGTCGATCCAATTCAATTGCACTCTTCGTTAGAAACTAAAATAGTTAAAAACCTTTACCACGCAGGTCAGATTAACGGTACATCCGGATACGAAGAGGCTGCCGGGCAGGGACTTATAGCAGGTATAAATGCCGCTTTGAGAGTTAAAGGAGTCGATCCGCTTGTTCTGAGAAGAAGTCAGGCTTATATAGGAGTTATGATTGATGATTTGGTCACGCTTGGTACAAAAGAGCCCTATAGGATGTTTACGTCCCGTGCAGAATACAGGCTTCTTTTGCGAGAGGATAATGCCGATCTCAGGTTGCGTGATATAGGTAAAGAATTGGGGCTTGTAAGTGATGTTGAATACGAATATTTCCTGAAAAAGAGAGAACTTATTGCTGAAGAGCTTGATCGAATATCAATAATACGATTGAAAAACTCAGACACTGAAACGAAGGTTCTATCAACTTTTGGTATTCAGGATATTAAGACGGGAACAACAGTTGAAGCTCTCCTAAAAAGATCAGAAATAAGCTATTCACTGCTTGCAGAAATGGGTCTGGTTTCACGTGAAACGCCAGATGAAATAAGTGAGCAGGTGGAGATACAGATAAAATATAAAGGATATATAGATCGACAACTTGAGCAGGTCGAACAGAGCAGGAGGCTTGAAGGGACAAAAATACCACCTCAACTGAATTATTCCTCTGTTAAAAGTTTAACCACTGAAGTTTCTGAAAAACTGACAAAAAACAGACCGGATACCCTTGGACAGGCCTCACGAATACCAGGTGTAACTCCAGCTGCTATTTCAATATTATCAATTTATTTAAGATCTTTTTCCAGTAAAACGGATCAGAGTGATGTCTAAGGTTATAATTGAAACTCTCAGAGAAGAGGCTGAAAAAAAAGGTCTTAATCTTTCTGAAAAAGAGATTAGGGCTTTTGATGTTTATGCTGCCGAACTCAAAAGATGGAACTCCAAAGTTAATTTAACCGCTATTACAAAAGATATAGAGATTGCAATAAAACACTTTGTAGATTCTTTAGCGCTTGCATCGTATATTTCGCCAGAAGACAAGGTTCTTGATATCGGTTCTGGTGCGGGACTCCCTGTAATCCCTTTAAAAATAATCAAGCCGGAAACAATAATGGTTTCTGTTGATGCTGTTGCTAAAAAGATTCATTTTCAACGACATATTATACGTACGCTTAAACTTGATAATATTGAAGCTCTTCACACAAGGGTTGAGGATATACACAAGTCATACAGTAATTTTTTTACTGTGATCACCTCTCGTGCATTCACCAGGTTGGACAGGTTTGTTTCTCTGGCTGCTCCTTTACTGGCAGAGGGGGGGGTGTTCATAGCAATGAAGGGTGAGCAGGCTGATGTGGAAATTACTGAAAGCAGTGAACTTCTCAATTTTCTTGGTTTTAAAATTATAAATAATCACCGGTACAGTTTACCGCAAAATATGGGCGAACGGAGTATTACCATTCTAAAACATCGTGAAGCCGCATAAAATAAGGGTTTGTGCGAGAGGCTTCCAAATTTGCTGTTTAAAGGGTTTTTTTACTGTTTGAATAGTCGTGGTAGCGGTTTTGTGGTTTTGGCTGTAAATAGAGTTTTGGTGGGAATTGCCAAAAAATATGCTTTTAAAGCAAGACAATAGAGAATCTATTGCAGAAGAAAACAATCTGCACTAGAGTGCTCGTCTATCAGATTTGTATTTGGAAAGAGGGGTGCATAAAATAAATGCTTGTTCGAATATATTATGAAGACACCGATGCCGGTGGAGTTGTCTATCACTCAAATTACATCAAATATTTTGAACGGTCGCGGACTGAATATTTTCGTAATCGGAATTTTTTTGTAGCAGAACTCGCCGGTAATGGGTTTGTATTTCCAGTTGTTCGACTGGAAATTGACTTTAAAGCTCCGGCTGTCCACGATGATCTCCTTATTGTAACAACGAGTCCACTTCGGGTGGGTAGATCGTCAATTACGTTTAGTCAGAAGATAGAACGTCAAAATGATAATAAAGTGATTGTAACGGGTATCGTCACTCTCGCCTGCATAACTCCAGGATTTAAAGCCACTAGAATACCATTAGAGATGCGTCAAATGCTCGAAAAAGAGATGGAGCAGTTGAATTGAATAAGGAAAAAAAAGATATAAATGGTAGAATAGAACGCTCTGAAGCCCTTGATTTATTTATATATTCAGGATTACTGGAACTCGGCAAAAAGGCAGACAGCGTAAGGCGTAAACTACACACTGATGAGATAGTCACATTTGTCGTTGATAGAAACATAAACTATACGAATATATGTGAGTCAGGCTGCTCCTTCTGTGCTTTTTATCGTAGAAAAGAAGATTCAGATGCATATATCCTCACTTTGGACGAAATCTGCAGAAAGATATCAGAACTCAAAAATCTAGGTGGAACGCAGCTGCTTATGCAGGGCGGCCTTAACCCCGAACTGAAAATAGAGTTTTTTGAAAATTTATTTAGAGAAATAAAATCAAGATTTCCGGCTATACAAAACCACTCTTTGTCCCCTGCTGAAGTTGTCTGTATGGCATTAAACTCAGGTATAACGGTAGATGAATCATTGTTACGTCTTAAAAGAGCGGGACTTGATTCGATCCCCGGCGGTGGAGCAGAAATACTGGTGGATGAGGTTCGTAAAACTATTTCCCCTAAAAAGATTGGGTGGAAACAGTGGCGGGAAGTCATGTTAAAAGCCGCTCGACTTGAAATGCCGACAACAGCGACAATGATGTTTGGCAGTAACGAAAAACCGGAAGACATAGTTGAACACATATTTCGTATCCGGGAAATGCAGGACGACGGGGCATCATTCACAGCCTTTATTCCGTGGACATATCAGCCGGGAAATACTGAGCTTGGTGGTACGACAGCCACAGGTGTAGATTATCTTAAAGTACTCGCATTGTCCCGGATTATTCTGGATAACATAACCAATATTCAAGCCAGTTGGGTTACCCAGGGGGCAAAAATGGCTCAGACAGCACTTTTTTTCGGAGCTAACGACCTTGGCGGTACAATGCTGGAGGAGAACGTAGTCGCAGCTGCCGGTTGCACTTTTCGTATGTCTCAGCAAGAGATGATAAACCTTATACAGAGCGCCGGATTCAGGGCTGCTCAACGCAGTACAACCTATTCCATTATTCAGGAGTTTACGGTTTGAGTTCTTTCCATAAGCAGGGTGGAACCTGCGAAATAATTACTACAGAATCGCAACTGATTAAAGTTGCGGAAATTCTTTCACGAGAATCTGAAATTGCAGTCGATCTGGAGATGGACTCGCTGCATCACTATAGAGAAAAAATATGCCTGGTTCAGATTTCAACTCGACAGCAGAACTGGCTTATAGACCCGCTTGCCTTGAAATCTCTTGCTCCACTTGCAGAGCCACTTGCCAATCCCGAAATTGTTGTTGTTATGCATGGGTCGGATTATGACATCAGGTCACTTTACAGGGATTTTGAAATTGAAGTCACAAACCTTTTCGATACAATGATAGCTGCGCGTCTTGTAGGGCTTACAGAATTCGGTTTAGCCGCACTTTTATACGCCCGCTTTGCAGTTGTACTGGATAAAAAATATCAAAAGGCTGACTGGAGCAAGAGACCTTTGAGTAGGGAAATGTGTGCTTATGCCTCTGCTGATACGATCAACTTGCTGCCCCTTTATGATCAGCTTTATCTGGAGTTGGAAGAGAAAAACAGACTGAAGTGGTTGGAAGAAGAGAGCAGATTAGTCTGCCAGGCGAGAGTTACCGAGAAAGAGGGGCCACTGTTTCTTCACTGCAAAGGTGCCGGCAGACTTAAGGGGCATACTCTCGCAATTCTCGAAGAGTTGCTTCAGATGCGTGCCAAACAGTCTGAACTTCTCGATAGACCACCATTTAAAGTATTATCGGCAGACACATTGATAGAGATAGCGGAGATTAAGCCGCGTTCCCTTTATGAACTTACGCAGATAAAGGGGATGACAGCTGGACAAGTTCAGCGACATGGAGAATCAATTCTTTCATCTGTTGAAACAGGGGCAAAAGTTGTAGAATATATGTTGCCAAGCTTTCCACGAACTGCAAAGAGAGATGTCTCTGAACTGGCTAAGGAGAGACTTAAGAATTTAAAGAGGTGGCGCGAATATTACAGTCACGAAATAGGGCTTGATCCAGGAGTACTCGCTCCAAACTGGTTGTTGGAGGCTATTGCTGATACAGCAAATGGAGAATCTCGGGAGCTGGACAGCATACAAGGTATGAGAGAGTGGCAAAAGCAGCTTTTCGGTCAGGATATGGAACGTATACTTAAAACGGCTTAGGAATGAAAAATAATTCAACATCTCCTGTTTTCAAATTAAATACAGAGAAAAACAGAGGGTTTACGCTTATTGAAATAGCGATAGTTCTGGCAATTATTGGCATGATGATGTTGCTGATAGTACCAAAATTACCATCGTCAGAGCAGGAAAATCTGAAAATATCTGCACGGACTCTCGCAGGAACATTCAAGTATATTCAAGAGCGCGCAGCAACATCAAGAACTGAATATTATATTGCAATTTATCCAGGCTCCGATTCCGTAAAAATTTCCGAATTAGGGGCAGATGGAGTTTCACACGAACCGTCTGACCCTCTCTTGCAGAAATCACCTATAAAAGAGAGAGTTACTATATCAGACGTACGAATACCAAGGCTAGGAAAAGCCGTGGATGGTCAGGTAAGAGTTGATGTCGGAATGGGCGGCGTGAGGGATTTCGTAACCGTCCATCTTCGGTCTGAAGAGGGACAAGCCTGGACTGTAATGGTTTTTCCGGCAGGCGGCAAGGTTAAAGCGTATGAGGGGTACCATGAGGAACCGCCATGAGGGAAAATAATGGCTTTACACTCCTCGAAGTAATGATCGCTTTAGCTATTATGGCAGGAGTTATCATAACACTGCTAGGTACGGTAAATTATCATTTGGGTATAATTTCAAATGAACGTGACAGTACCGTCATGACTCTTTTGGCAAGAACACGCATAACGGAGCTTGAAAAGACACCGCTCAAGGGAGAAGGGACCTTTGCCCCTTTACATCCGGAAATTAGTTGGAAGGCTGAGATACTGCCAACAGAACTTCCGAATTTGCGGAAACTGGTAGTAACTGTTAAACGTATTGGAGAGAACAGGGAGGTAGTGCTTGCCAGCTATCTCACGAAATAACGGTTTCACTTTATTGGAAATATTGATTGCAGTGGTGCTGTTAAGCATACTTACCTCTGCTCTTTACGGCAGCTACTTTGGTGTTATCAAGGCAAGAGATCGAGCATCCGCTGGTATGGAATCAAGGAGAGAGCTTGGAACTACTCTTGACCTTATCCGCAGAGAAGTCTCTTCTGTAGTATTCAACCGTGACGATAAAAGATTAAGGTTTCTGGTAGAGGATCGGGATAATTTTGGAGACAGCTCGTCAATTTTAAGGCTTACGACGATAGCCCCACCGGCTGTTCAGGGTCGGAGCGAGTCAGGTGTTGTTCAAGTCGAGTATAAGATGGTTGATAAAAATGAGAAGCGCTTTCTGACTCGTCAGGAGACCGATTTGCTTTATGAAGAGAGCGATATTCCTGCTTATCCGCAGATGGAGCAGATAGATGCCTTTCTTATAGAGTGTTATGACGGTTCAAAGTGGGTTAAAAGTTGGGATACAGAGATAAACAGAGTCCTCCCAAAAAGTGTAAGAGTAACCGTTAGAATTAAGGAAGAGGGTAAACCGCTGGAATTTTCAGTGATATCGGCACCGCGAGTCAACGGTATATGAGGAGACCGCTTAATAACGAATCCGGTTTTGCACTGATTATGACTCTGGTTGTGACAGCCTTAATGGTTGCAGTAGTTGTAGAAATGGTTCATCAGGTATACGTTGATACATCTTTGAGCAGAGGTTTCAGAGATGGTCAACAGGCATCTATATTAGCTGGATCAGGTGCTGAAGGTGGGGCGCAGCTTCTTCAGAGGGGGCTTTCTGACAGGAGTTACACGTCTCTGACTGATCCATGGGCAAAACCTGTCAGACTTGATTCAGAAACAGGTTCACTTGAAATTACCTTCAGTGAAGAGAGCGGTAAGGTTAATATCAATGCTTTAGTTCAGCCAAATGGTGAATTTGAACCATTTACGCTAGGAGTTTTAAAGCGACTTGGTGAGCGCCTCCAACTTTCTGATGAGATATGGGGAGCTGTAGCAGATTGGATAGACAGCAACGATCTTCCACGTTCAGGAGGTGTTGAATCGCCTTATTACAGAACTATTAAACCGCCATATAACGCCAGTAATGCTAAACTTATGACCCTGTCAGAAATCTCTTTAATAAAAGGAATTACTCCTGAACTTGCTGTAAAAATGCGCCCCTTTCTGACCACGTTTTCTGATCAGCCTGGATCACCTTTATCAACAATCAATATAAATACAGCTCCAAAAGAAATAATTGAAGCGCTTGACGACCGTATTGATGAGAGGATGGCAGAGAGGATAATCGAAGAGAGAGGGTTGCAGCCATTTAAATCTACTGCGGAACTTTCCAGGGTACCGGGTTTGGATACCGTGGCAATAGGTCTGGTAGGTAAAATCAGTGTAAAGGGAAATTTATTTAAAATCAGGGCGATATCAAAAGTAAAAGATTCAGGGCGAACGGTGGAAGCAATCGTCCGTCTGTCAGGCTCAGCTCCTGAATTTCTGGCATGGCAGGAATACTGAAATAGTGAATAAATTACGCAGATGAGGATGCGGCGTACAATGGATTATTTAATAATACAGTATGAAAAAAAATGTTTAAATGTTGCCCGGTTCAATCTGTCCAGAAATTCAGCGGAGTTGATAGGAAGCGAATGGATTGAGATTAACGAAGAGTCGGGGCTTTATGACGCACTACAACATATTGCAGGCAAATTAAGTGGTTCGCCACGTGTACTGCTCTGTCTTCCCCCATCTCTCTTTGCACAGCGTATTGTCAATCTGCCATTCAATGATGTTCGAAAAGCGCGTGAGGTACTTCCGTCACAACTTCAGGGAGAGATAACTCTTGGAGTAGAGGATCTTTCGCTACAAGCTATGTCATTAGGGGATGGTAAATTTTTGGCATTGTGGGCTCGCAAAAGTGAATTGGCTAAAATAATTGAACAATTCTGTGATGCGGGTGTCGAACCGCAAGTAGTTACATCCTCAGTTTTTGCGCTTGCGGAGTTACCGGGCTTATCTACTGATTACGCTTTTTGCGATTCAAATTTACTGGCAATTATCAGTTCAGGGCGACTTACGTATTTCAGGGCATCAGAAACTGATTTTACACCACAAACGATTACTTCAACATTGTCCACGCTGGAACTTTCCGGAATAAAGCTGCCATCACAGCTCTACTATACAGGAACGATCGAATCTGAATCCCCTGATGCAGCTTCTCTCCCATTACCTTTAAAAGCTCTGGAAGTGCCGGGAAATTTGGGGAATCTTTTTAAAAATGATTCGACTTTCCAACAGTTGGCTCTTCTCTATGCGGTTGCACGAGCAAACTACGCTGGAATCCTGCCGGACTTTAGGCATGGGGAACTTGCATGGAGGGCTGGAGACCTTAAACTACGCAAAAAGCTGGTTCTTACCGGAATACTTTTTGTGACTATCGTTATACTGATATTTGTAAACAAGGGGATTCAGTATCGTTCCGCAGTGGCTGATCTCAACTCGCTCAATAAGTCTATTTCTCTACTGTACCACGAAATATTTCCGACACGAACGAAGGCTGTTGATGAAATATCAGAGATCAAAGGCGAGATCAGAAAACTCTCTGGAGTTGATATTTCCGTTAGTTATGTAGAAATTCTGAAAAAACTTGCTGAGTTTAAGGGTAACAGCATTGATAGTATTTATGAGGCAGAACTGGATGGCAGGCATCTTCGTATAAAAGGTTATGCACACTCTGCACAGGCTGCAAACGAATTTAAAAAATCACTTGAACAGATACTTGACTCATCCGAATTGGGTGAAGTAAAGAGTCGTCCCGATGGTATTGTCACTTTCAGTCTGACAGGGGTTGTCAAGGAGGTAGCAGAATGAAACCACTTGATATCATCAATAATATAAGTAACATCTGGAAGGATATTGACAGCAGAACACGTCTTTTATCCGGATATATTTTAATTGTTCTTCTTGCCATCGCAGTTGGATGGTCGGCACTCAGTTCAAAGGTTGAAGAGGTTGAGAAAAAACGTGTAGCCCGTGAAGAGGTACTAAAGGAACTTTTGCCGCTTAAAGCTACATATCTCTCCGCAAAACAGATATCCGGAGAGCTAAATAGTAAAATGGCAACACTCCGGTCCGATGACTCACCTGCTAAAATCGTAGAAGACATTGGTATAAAGGGAAAAACTCTGAAAATAGTTCCGCTTAAAAGTGAAGAGCGGAGTGGCTTTACTGAAGATGCAGCCGATATACGAATTGAGAGCCTGACATTAAACGAGGCAATTAATCTGATCTATAGACTTGAAAAGAGTAGCCGCCCTCTGTTGATCAAAAAAAGTAATCTGCGGATTCGTTTTGATGACCCTTCGCACTGTGATTTAAATATAATCATGTCGTTGCTGCGACCTGTGCGGGGAGAGGCAAGATGACAAAAGCCCGATTTCTTATAAGGCTGACAGGCTTCATAATAGCAGGAGCCTCACTCTTTATGGTCTTTTGTTACATCCTTTTTCCTATCTCCAAGATAGATGATTTGCTCGCTGATGCTTTGGCGCAACAGGGTCTAAAAATCACCCCTTCAGTTCATAAGACAGTTCTGCCCGGTCTTGCCTGGGATGAAATGGTATTATCGTCGGCGCAGGGGGAACTTCTTCACTGTGAGCATCTTCAGGTAAGACTACTTCTGCTTCCGCTTATCATTGGGCGAGTGAACTTTGCGACTAATGCATCGATTGGTAAAGGGTTTCTGGAAACTGAATACGCTTTAAGCGGTAAAAAAGCTTTGAGTCTGACGGCTGAAGGTATATCGCTTGCTGATATAGATTTTTTTAAAAACGTCTTGGGAGCAAAAACTGCTGGTAATCTCTGGATCCATGGGGAGCTCATAAGAGGAGCAAAGGGGTTGAACGGAGAACTGAAGTTAGAAATTAAACAACTGGAGTTTTCAGGAGTAAAACTTGGGGCATTTCCTCTTCCAGATGTCTCCGGTTTGAAAACGCAGGGGTTGATAAAAGTGATCGATGGAAAGACCAGGCTTGAAAGCTTTACCCTCGAAGGGGGTGGCGTTTATATGAGGCTTTCCGGCGATATTCCATCGGGTGCAAATGCCGCCGCAATGCCTCTTGATATGAAACTTGCGATAATGCCTAAAGCTGAGTTTCTGGAAAAACAGAGATTACCCTTTATGCTTTTGGCGAAGTTTATGAACGCCCCCGGAGTGTATACCGTACCGATCAAAGGAACTCTGCTTCAACCTCAGATAATGTAACTGTACGAAATAAAAAGGGAAAAAATATGGCAATTAAACTCGGTGAAATGCTGCTTAAAGAGAAACTTATCTCACCGGAACAACTTGATGAAGCGCTTAAATGTCTGTCTATATTCGGAATAAAACTGGGTAGCAGCCTTATTGAGCTTGGTTATATAACTGACGAACAGCTCTGCAAATTTTTGAGTCATAAGCTTGGGGTGCCAAATGTTTCACACAAAATATTAACAACAATACCTCCCGAGGTTCTTGCCCTTGTACCGGCTGAATTAGCCGGCAGATATCGTGTCATTCCGATAAGAACAGAAGGTAAAAAGCTGGCATTGGCAATGGCTGATCCGACAGATTTTAAAGCGATAGAAGAGGTGGCGTTTGTAACAGGCTGTGTAATACTGCCTCATATTGTACCGGATGTCAGGATAACATCCGCTCTTTCGAAATATTATCAGATACGTGGAGACATCCGTTATCTGAGAATAGAAGGTGAGATTGCCAATAAACGTAAATCGGCACCTGTTCAGAATGCAGTTAAAAAAGCTGAAAAAATTGCAATCCCCATGGTCGCTGAAAATGGAGACCTTCTAAATATTGAAATTCCCCTTGAGTTTGAGGGCTTTGCCAGTATTCCCGGACATGAAGAAGACTTTGATCAGGTTGTGGATGGAGTTGAACGATATACAGTTGATCGCCTTTCAATTGAATTTGCTTCAGCAAAGAATCGCGATCAGATTGCGACTGTTTTTATAAAATATCTTGGTCAGGAATTCAGGATGGGGGCGCTTTTTATCATACGCAACAATATGGCGGTTGGGTGGCGTGGGGTCGCGTCAGAAAAGCGGATTGAAGATCTTGAAAACCTGACTATCCTTCTTAGCAAGCCCTCTGTAATGCGGGATATTTTAGAAACCAGGCATTTTTCAATGGGTACCTTGATTCAAACGCCCGAAAATGTACAGCTCTTAAAGATCCTTGGGGTGACCACCATTACGCCGCTTCTGGTATTGCCTATTATCATGCTCAACAAGGTTGTCGCTGCGGTAGTGGTTTCGGCAGATATGGATGCTCTTGGAAAACGGCTGCAGGAGCTGCAGAGGCTGGTCTACAAGGCTTCTCTCGCCTTCGAGATGCTCATAATCAAGAACAAGATATTGATGACATGAGAACAGGCCTGCTCGGAGGGAGCTTTAACCCGATTCATAATGCCCATCTGCGTATTGCCGGGGAAGCGCAAGCCGAATGCAACCTGGATCGGATCATCTTCATTCCTGCCGCTGATCCGCCGCATAAACCGATAGCCGGAGAAATCTCCTTTGAACAGCGTTCGGGAATGGTGAAAAGAGCCATCGCAGGCAGAGCGGATTTTGAAATCTCCCTTATTGAAGCCGAACGCTCCGGCAAGTCATACTCAATAGACACCATCCGGATATTCAGGGAACTCTATCCTTATGATGCTCTCTTTTTTATCATCGGCGGAGATTCCTTTCTGGAGATAGGAACCTGGCGCTGTTTCGGCGACATATTCAGCAACTGCAACCTGATCGTCGTCGAGCGCCCCGGATTCCTGATTAGTGACCGGATAAACGCACTGCCGGAATCCGTACGAGAACGTTTTCACCTTGACGGGAAGAGCGGCAGGCTGCTTCACGACTCCGGACATTCTGTCACATTTGTCACCGGCTCCCCAATGGAGCTCTCCTCAACAGAAATTCGCCAGTTGGCTGCAGCTGGAGCTGACATAAGTAAATATGTACCACCTGACGTAGCAGAATATATCTCGCAACAAAGGATCTATACCGATGCCGAAAAAAACTCCGAAAACTGAAGAAAAAACGACCCTTACAGCCACCGAGCGCGCCCTTAAATGCGCCGAGCTTGCGTTTGACAAAAAAGCCTTTGACATCTGTGTACGCGACATTTCGCGTGTTTCGTCAATCGCCGATTACATGGTGATCATCTCCGGATCCTCCGACAAGCAGAATCAGGCTATTTCTGATAACATCCGCACCGGACTGAAGAAATTCGGCAAGGTAAACGACATTGAGGGGGCCACAGACGGTAAATGGATCGTCATGGATTATGGTGACGTTCTGGTACACATCTTCCACGACCAGATCCGCAAATATTACGATCTGGACGGTCTATGGAGCATGGCACCTGAGCTGGAGCTGCCGGCGGAAATCAAGGCGGCACGTAAGGAATCGGATTTTTAGAGTAAAAAAATGAAATCTGAAGCCGGATGGTTCGTTTCGGCTGGCGACATACACCGGTGCTCCAGCCGAAATCGCCTGTGCAGTGGTTCGCCAGGCAACGGATTATCTTTGTAACATTTGAACAGCACGAGTTATCAACATTAGATGCCGTGCTGTTTTTGTAACGTGGAAAATCGTTTGTTAATGAGGTGCTCTGATGCCCATTTCCTGGAATGAAATACGTGATCGCGCGCTGGCCTTCAGCCGGGAGTGGGCCACGGAGTGTTCGGAAGATGCAGAAGCCAAAAGCTTTTGGGACAGTTTTTTCAACGTCTTCGGCATTACCCGGCGGCGTGTTGCATCATTTGAAGCTCCGGTAAAAAAGGATGATGGTCACGGCGGTTTTATCGACCTGCTCTGGAAAGGTGTGCTTCTCATCGAGCACAAGTCACGCGGCAAGGATCTGGATCGCGCCGCCCGTCAGGCTTTTGATTATTTTCCCGGTCTGAAGGAGCGTGATCTGCCTCGTTATGTGCTGGTATCGGACTTTGCCCGCTTTCGCCTCTACGATCTCGACAACAATGAGCAGCATGATTTCCCTCTTGCCGATCTTTCCAAAAACATCAAGCTTTTCGGTTTCATCGCAGGATACCAGACCCGCAGTTTCGGCCAGCAAGACCCGGTCAATATCCAGGCAGCAGAGAAGTTGGGAAAACTGCACGATTTGCTGAAATCGTCCGGCTACTACGGACATCCGCTTGAAGTACTGCTGGTGCGTATCCTGTTTTGCATGTTTGCCGAGGATACGGCTCTGTTTGAGCGGTGCCAGTTTCAGGATTATCTGGAGCAGCGCACGGCGGAAGACGGCAGCGATCTGGGGATGCATCTTGCCAAACTGTTCCAGGTGCTTGATACCGCGCCAGAACGCCGCTCAGCGGCGCTTGACGAACAGTTGGCCGCCTTCCCGTATGTCAATGGCCAGCTTTTTAGTGAAACCCTTCCGATCTCCGATTGCACCCGCCAGATGCGCGAAGCGCTGCTGGACTGCTGCGCCCTTGACTGGAGCCGCATTTCTCCAGCTATCTTCGGCTCGTTGTTCCAATCGATCATGGACACCACCGCCCGGCGTAATCTGGGTGCCCACTACACCAGCGAAACCAACATCCTCAAGCTGATCCACCCGTTGTTTCTCGATGAGTTGTGGGCCGAGTTTCACAAGGTTAAGCGCAACCGGAACCAGCTTTTCGAGTTTTTGAAAAAACTCGCCCACCTGACCTTTTTCGACCCCGCCTGCGGCTGCGGCAACTTCCTGGTTATCGCCTATCGCGAACTGCGTCTGCTGGAGCTGGAGGTTCTTCGTCATGTGCGCCAGAGCGATCAGCTTATGCTGGATGTTTTCCAGCTCATCGGCGTCAACGTCGATCAGTTCCACGGCATTGAGATCGAGGAGTGGCCGGCGCGTATTGCCGAGGTGGCGCTCTGGCTGACCGATCATCAGATGAACCTGAAAGTGTCGGAAGAATTCGGCCAGTACTACGCTCGCCTGCCGCTCAAGAAAGCGCCGCATATCGTGCATGGCAATGCCTTGCGGATAGATTGGAACGACGTTGTTCCGGCGTACCGGCTGTCGTATTTGCTGGGGAATCCCCCGTTTTTAGGTAAGTCTCTTCAAAGTGCTGCGCAAAAAGAAGAGCTGGCCTCGGTTTTCCATGACATCAAAGGGGCCGGGGTGTTGGATTACGTGGCATATTGGTATCGTAAGGCTGCAGAATATATTGCGAATCAACCCCATCCCCACCCTAACCCTCCCCTTGAAAGGGAGGGGACAAAAACCACAATCGATGCCTTTAAGCTCCTCCCCTTTCAAGGGGGAGGTCGGGAGGGGGATGGGGTGAAAGCCGCCTTTGTCTCCACCAACTCAATCACCCAAGGTGAGCAAGTCGGCATTCTCTGGCCCGATCTGCTTCGGCGCGGCATCAGGATTAACTTTGCCCACCGCACCTTTCAATGGAACAGTGAGGCGCGTGGCAAGGCCGCCGTGCATTGCGTGATTGTCGGTTTTGCCTTGTCTGATGCACCTGAAAAAATCATCTTTGATTATGACACTCCCAAAAGCGAACCGCACGCCATAAAGGCAACCAACATCAATCCCTATCTGGTGGATGGGCCGGATGTGGTGCTGAACCGGCTTTCAAAGCCTCTTTGCGCGGTGCCGTCACTTGTGTATGGCAGTAAACCGGTTGACGGCGGGCATCTCTTGTTGTCGGAAGCAGACAAGTTGGAACTGCTCTCAAAAGAACCGGCGGCGGAGCGGTGGATTAGGCCGTTCATGGGTTCGGAGGAGTTGATTAACAGCATATCCCGTTATTGCCTGTGGCTGGTTGAATGCCCGCCTGATGAGATGCGGAAAATGCCATATGTGCTTGCACGGGTCGAAGCAGTAAAGGAAATGAGGCTGAAAAGCAGCAAAGAGCCAACTCGTCAGGCAGCCGCAACCCCGTCGGTGTTTGGCGAGTTGAGGCAGGGCAACTCTTCTTACCTTGCAATGCCTGAAGTATCATCTGAACTTCGCTTGTATCTCCCGATAGCGTATTTAACAGCCGATATAATTGCCAGTAATAAAATATACATGCTTCACAACGCCACCCTTTATCACTACGCTGTTCTCTCATCTACCATGCACAATGCCTGGATGCGGGCTGTCACAGGCCGCCTTGAAAGCCGCTATCAATACTCCGCCGGAATCGTCTACAATAACTTCCCCTGGCCTGAACCGACCGATAAACAACAGTCCGCCATCGAAACAGCCGCCCAAGGTGTTCTCGACGCCCGCGCCAAGTTTCCCACATCAACCCTTGCCGACCTCTACGATCCCCTGACCATGCCGCCGGAACTGGTCAAGGCGCATCAGGTGCTGGATCGCGCCGTGGATGCCGCCTATGCCTGCACTGAGCCGAGTCGAAGTGGCAAAACAGCCTTCAAGACTGAAGCCGAGAGGGTGGCGTTTCTGTTTGAGCGATATCAGCAGTTGGTTGCGCCGTTGGTGGGGGTGGAAACAAAAGGAAAAAAGAGGAAACCATGAAAAGCGATATCATCATCCAACTGCACAAAAACTTTGAAGACTATGCTCACCAAATCGACAGCGAAGAGTTCTGGTTTGCCCGTGAACTGCAACCATTACTCGGCTATACGCAATGGCGTAACTTCGAGCAGGTCATCGACAAGGCAAAAATCGCCTGTCAGACCACTGGGCACTCTGTATCAGACCATTTTGCTGACGTCAGCAAAATGGTCGATATCGGTTCTGGTGCAGAATGAAAGACCGCCTGGGAATGCCCGACAACCGGGCTTTGGCCGACTTTCTCCCTACCATCACCATTAAGGCCAAGGATTTTGCCAACGAGATTACCAACTTTAACATCAAGCGTGACGACCTGCGTCACGAAGACGCTATCGCATTCGAGTATGTGAAGAACAATCAGGATGTGCGCAAGGTTTTGACAGATCGGGGTATCAAGCCGGAGGAGTTACCGCCTGCGGAAGATATCAAGAAACTGGAGCGGCGAGTAAAATCTGAGGAGAAGCAACTGATAAAGCAGTCAGTAAAACGTAAAAACAAGGCAGACTAGAAATTGCCAGTCTATTCGGGAGCCCTGATAACTGCAAAGCTGTATATACACCCTGATTGATTTGTACTGGTATGTGGGTAAGTACATCAGCTGCAAGATTGAAAACGCTAATGGGGCGATGGTGTGGTAGAAGCTTGCCGTCTACCTCGTCCGCACCCATCCTGGATTGCGCGGTTTCACGCGCCGATACCTGTTCCGGATGCGGCAATTTTACGAGATCTACCGCCTGGATGAAAAAGTCTCATCACTGGTGACACAAATTCATCCAGATGCCCTCAGCGTTTTCAAAGATTCTTATCTGCTGGAGTTTCTTGGCTTGCCGGATGGTCATGAAAGAAAAGCCAGAGAATTAGTTCAACACCCGAACTTTACATGAACACCTTTTACAAGTATCTTCTGTCATTATGAACGCTACTCTTGAAGTCATATTATGAAACTTAAAATTATCTGGATCGGAAAGAGCCGTTATCCCTGGGTGAAGGACGCCATTGAGGAGTATTCCGGCAGGATCAAGCGCTATATTCCGCTGGAGCTGCTTGATATTCGCGATGAAAAAGGGGCTGAGGCGGAAGAGATGCGCCGGCGTGAATGCGAGCGTCTGGAAAAGCAGATTCCTCCCGGCGCTACTCTTGTTCTTCTGGACGAACGTGGTGAGCAGATGGACTCCCCCGGACTGGCATCTTTTATCGGCAAACAGCGGGACAGCGGCAGCGGTGAGATTGTTTTTGCCATCGGCGGCGCCTACGGTTTTTCTGAAGAGTTTCGTAGACGGGGCAAGTTGCTGGCGTTGTCAAAAATGACCTTTACCCACCAGATGGTCCGGGTCTTTTTGCTGGAACAGATCTATCGTGCCTTTACCATATTAAACAATGAGCCGTATCATCACTGATGTGAAAGGATGTCTCTCATGAAAAAACCTCTGCTTCTCATGATTCTCGACGGTTGGGGGATAAATCCCGAAACTGCCCACAATGCTGTTGCTCTGGCGAAAACTCCCAACCTGACGAAATACCTGAGTGAGTATCCACATACCAAAATCAGTACTTCAGGTATGGCGGTGGGGCTTCCGGAGGGGCAGATGGGCAATTCGGAGGTCGGTCATCTGAATATCGGGGCTGGACGTGTTGTTTATCAGGATCTTACCCGCATCACCAAATCAATCCTCGATGGAGATTTTTTCACCAATCCGGCTCTGCTGGAGTGTATCCGGAAGACAAGGGAGAAGGGTGGCGCACTGCACCTTGCCGGTCTTCTCTCTGATGGCGGGGTTCATTCACATAATACTCATCTTTATGCGATGCTGGAGCTGGCAAAGAGGGAGAAGGTTCCGGAAGTTCTTATCCACTGCATTCTGGATGGCCGCGATACCCCTCCGCAGAGTGGCGCCGGTTACCTTCAGGAGCTTGAAAATGAGATCGCCAGGATCGGTGTCGGTACCATAGCTACGGTAACAGGACGCTACTACACCATGGATCGTGACAATCGCTGGGATCGCGTTGAGAAAGGTTATAACGCCATTGTCTCCGGCGAAGGTAGCATGTTTCCCTCGGCAGCGGAAGCAATTGCCGCCAGTTATGCCAATGATCTACATGACGAGTTTGTGCTCCCTGCGATTATCGGAAAAAATGGTCAGCCGGTTGGAATGTTAAAAGATGGCGATGGTTTCATCTTTATAAATTTCCGCTCTGATCGTGCTCGTGAGATAACCCGTGCAATTGCTCTGGAAAACTTTGACGGTTTTGAGCGCAAGTCTCATCCGGCTCTTGCCGGTTATGTCTGCATGACCGAATATGATGCGACTTTTGGTCTTCCGATAGCTTATGCCCAAACGAGCCTGACCAATATTCTTGGGGGTGTTCTGGCGAATGCCGGTAAAAAACAGCTTCGCATAGCGGAAACCGAGAAGTATGCCCATGTTACCTTTTTCTTTAACGGCGGAGTGGAGGAGCCTTTTCCGGGGGAGGATCGATGTCTCATCCCTTCACCAAAGGAGGTTGCCACTTACGACCAGAAGCCGGAAATGAGCGCCGGTCTGGTGACGGATGAACTTCTTGTACGTCTGGACAGCTCTCTTTATGACGTCATAATCCTCAATTTTGCTAATTGTGACATGGTCGGGCATACCGGAATCGAGTCGGCGGCAATCAAGGCGGTTGAAACGGTAGACCATTGTGCGGGGCGGCTTGTCTCGAAAGTTCAGGAGCTTGGCGGTGCTGTGCTGATAACGGCTGATCATGGCAATGCAGAGCAGATGCTGGGTGAAGATGGCGAGCCCTTCACGGCACACACTACCAATCCGGTCTGGCTGCTTCTTGTTGATGAGAGCCGCAAAGGGGTAACGCTTCGAGAGGGTGGAGCGCTGGAGGATATCGCGCCGACCATGCTCAAGATTCTCGGAGTTCCACAGCCGAAAGAGATGACGGGGAGAAGTTTGATATGATAACTCGCAAATTGATAGATACAGATCAACGCTTTTCTATAGGTAAAATAGTCTGTCTGGCGCGCAACTATGCAGAGCACGCACGCGAGCTTGGGAATGAGACCCCCGATGCTCCTGTACTCTTTATGAAACCGGCTTCCTCGGTTATTGGAGATGCCGATTCGGTTAAGATCCCTAATTATTCGGATGAGTGCCATTTTGAGGTTGAGCTTGCGCTGCTTGTAGGAAAACAGTGCAGGGAGGTTTCGGTAGAGGAGGCTGGTGATTATATTGCCGGTTACGGTGTGGCAATTGATATGACTTTGCGCGATGTGCAGGGTCGGTTAAAAGCCAAGGGGCTTCCATGGGAGATCGCGAAGGGGTTCGACACAGCCTGTCCGCTTTCCGATTTTGTTCTGGCTTCAAGTATTGCCGAACCACAAAATCTGAATCTCATGCTTTCTGTTAACGGAGATGTTCGTCAAAATGGAACTGCCTCTGACATGATTCACGGGATACCGCAGATTATTGCATATATATCAGCTATATTCACTCTGGAGGCGGGTGATATAATCCTTACCGGGACTCCTGCCGGAGTTGGTAAGGTGGTGTCTGGTGATGTTATGACTGCAGAGATCCCTTTGGTTGGTAAGTTAAAAATTACGGTTACATAGCGCTATGTGAATATTATGCGAGGAAATCACTTCAAACATAAAAGGAGAATTTCAAGATTTACCAGACTGTTGGGGCGCTTACGACCTCTGGATTTGCCGGTTACTCATCGGCACAACAGCCTTGAACTCTTTGAGGGGGGACGACAGTTTTTCGAATCCCTTTTCACAGGAATAAGGTCTGCAGAACATACTGTCCTGCTGGAATACTATATGATCCACAACGATAGAATAGGGAGCTCTTTATCAAATGAATTGATTGCCGCTATAAAGCGCGGTGTGAAAGTATTCCTGATATACGATTATATCGGCTGTCTGGATACACCTGCATCCTTCTTTAAAAAACTTTCCAAGAATGGAGTAAAGCTCATCGCATTTAACGTCCCCTCCTTTAAAAGGGGCTTTTACTGGTTCGACAAAAGAGATCATCGGAAGATGACAATTATAGACGGTAAACTGGCGTTTCTGGGTGGTTTCAACATAGGAGACGAGTATGCCGGATGTGTAGCTGAAAAATTGAATTTCCGTGATCTCGGTTTTACTCTCAGGGGGGAGGCGGTTACTGAATTAGAGAGCATATTTTTTGAGACCTGGAGTGCCGAACATGGGGAAGCTTACCCTGATCTTAATAGTGGTGCGTTAAAAAGTCTCGCAGACAGGTCTGGTGATGCAGCAGTCAACATAATTAGCGGAGGACCTCGCCAGCGGCGTTCATACATTAGAGAAGCTTTCCAGCTCAACATCGCTTCAGCTGTTGATGAAATAATGATCGCCACCCCGTACTTTGTTCCTGGTCCCCGTATTATCCGCTCCATTCTAAGGGCTGTACGCCGCGGTGTTAAAGTGAGTCTGCTTCTGCCTGCTCGGAGTGATGTCCCGTTTATGCTTCTTCTTGGGCGGAGTTCATATGCTACTCTGCTGAAGGGTGGAGTTCAGATATTTGAGCTGGAGCGTGAAATACTGCACGCAAAGGTAATGCTGATTGATGAAGAACGTACTGTAATAGGTTCAGCCAACCTGGATCAGCGGAGTTTTCATCGTAATTTTGAAATAAACTGTGTGGTGGATAACGTGGCATTTGGCGCACAAATTCGGAGTCTGCTGCTTGAGGAGATAGCCGGGGCTCGTCCGGTGGAACTTGATGTACATGAGAAGCGAGGTTTCATCATTCGTATTATGGAGCGGGTTGTAAAGCTGTTTGGCTGGTTTGCATGAGTTTGCGCCTCATCGACACGCATTGCCACCTGGATCTTGACCCGATTAGATCAAACCTTCCCTCCTTACTTAAAGCTGCAGAGTCAGTTGGTGTCCACGGTTTTGTAGTTCCAGGTCTCAATCCTGAAGGGTGGCAAGGTATCTCTTCGCTGGCAGCAGAGTATCCAATGGTTTTTCCGGCGTACGGTATTCATCCGATGTATGCTGATTTGGTAACAGACCAGACACTTGATGATCTTTCCATTATTGCTGGTGATGGGTTTGCTCTTGGAGAAACAGGTCTTGATCCGGCTTTCAAAATTCCAATTCTGAAACAGGAGCAGGTTTTTAGAGAACAGATCAGAATTGCATTGAAGCTTGATATTCCACTTTTAGTACACTGCAGGAAACTTTTTGCTCAGACACTGAAAATAATGGGGGAAGAGGGGGCTTCTAAGGTCGGAGGGATTATGCACGCCTATTCCGGTTCAGTCGAGACTGCGCGAGAGTTTATCCGAATGGGTTTTACAATTTCTCTTTCAGGGTCCGTTACGTTAAAGAATGCGGTTAAACCTCTGCGTCTGGCAAAAGAACTGCCGATGGAAAGCATGGTGTTTGAAACTGATGCCCCGTATATGACCCCTGAACTATTTCATGGAAAATACAACAAGCCGGAGTGGATTATGGAGACAGTGCTCCTGGTCGCAGCTTTGCGTGGGGTCGAACCAGAAACGATTGCAGAGATCACGACAGCAAATGCGAATCGAATTCTCCGTCTGAATGGTTTATGAATATGAATCTCCATGAAACATCAGAACTTATAACGGTGCTTGGTCCAACAGCTTCAGGTAAAACGCGTCTGGCGGTTGCGATAGCAGAGATTGTCTGCGGAGAGATTATATCGGCTGATTCGCGTCAGGTTTTTCGCGGAATGGATATTGGCAGCGGTAAGGATCTCCACGAATATAAAGATATTCGATATCATCTGATTGATGTGCTTGGTGCAGGTGAAGAGTTTAGCGTCTTTGAATTTAAACGCAGATTTAATGCAGCATTTGAAGATATTACCCTGCGAAATATGATGCCGATTCTCTGTGGCGGCAGTGGTATGTATCTCGATTCTGTCCTTAGAGGGTATAGATTGATTGAAGTTCCCCGTGATGAAGCTTTACGGTCTGAGCTTGCAGAGAAAAGTGGTGAAGAGTTAGTCTCTTTACTGAGCACTCTCAAGCCGGGTCAGCACAACAGTACTGATCTGTTGGATAGAGAACGGACAATCCGGGCTATAGAAATAGCACGTGGCGAAATTTCCAGCAGCCAACTACCTGATCCGGTAGTTAAGCTCTCATCGACTGTGATCGGAATACATCTGGAGCGTGATGTGCTTCGTCAGCGTATAACCGGTCGCTTGAAGTCACGCCTTGATAGTGGAATGATCGAGGAGGTTGAACATCTGAATTCAATCGGGGTGGGTTGGGACAGACTCAATTATTACGGTCTTGAATATCGTTATGTGGGTGAGTATCTCCGAGGAGAATTGAATAAAAACGATATGTTTCAAAAACTGAATGCAGCGATTCATAATTTTGCCAAGCGCCAGATGAACTGGTATAGACGCATGGAAAGAGATGGAATTTTAATTAACTGGATTGATGGTGATAATGAGCTCTTGGAGCAGGCCATAAAAATAATTCATAAATAACCAAATATGTTTTTATTTGCTTGACATATTTTTGAGATAGCTGTTAATGTGACGAAAGTTCGAACTTTCGGACAAAATAATTAAGAAGAATCAGGAGAAGCAAGCAATGGTAAACGGAACAGTAAAATGGTTCAATGACAGCAAGGGTTTTGGATTTCTTGAGCAGGAAGGTGGCGAAGATGTATTCTGCCACTTCTCCGCAATCGCAGGCGAAGGTTTCAAATCCCTTGCAGAAGGCGATAGAGTAACTTTTGAAGTAACAAAGGGTCCGAAAGGGCTTCAGGCCGCGAACGTAACAAGAATTTAAGGCCAGCTTCAGTCCAGAACAGAAAGCCCCGGATACTCTCCGGGGCTTTTTTTTGGTACTTATTTTATAATACGTTCTGAATATGAAAGTTATAAATTTGAAGAGTTATGTGGCTCAACTCCCCATTTTAAGTGTCATGCTTGTAGTGACTAAATAGTGGTAAGCTGTATCAAACACGATGATCTGCAGCACATAAATGGCGGCAAAGGCTACTAGCGGTGATAAATCGAGCATTCCAGTTTCAGGCATACTACGTCTAATGCGGCGTAGCACAGGGTCTGTTACACGATAGATGAAGTTTACCAGTGGATTGTACGGATCCGCGTTAACCCACGAAACAACTACACTGGCTAAGAGCACATATTTGTAAAGCGTAAGAAGTCCGCTTGCCAGTTCAATAAGCTTAGCCATTGCCAGTAATATATTTGCAAGTAGAACCATCTGATTGCTCCCGTGGTTAAAAGTTGTGGATAATCTGCCGGTACTATGCCGCAATGCTCTATTAATGTCAAAAGCAGAAACCAAAAAGGACAGATCATGAATAAAAAACTGACCGCCTGTTTATTGTCAGCATTCGTACTTCCAGGTCTCGGACAGCTCTATCTCGGGCGTAAATTGGTGGGTGGCATACTTATCATACTCGTAAATTTTGTCCTGATTCTCGGACTATTTGTCGTTTTAAGAGGGCTTTCACCGGTTATTGCATCTCAGATCGCCGGTGGAGCTATAACAATTACAACTTCCGAGGTTCTGGCTGCAATTGATGGTGCGACAGGTTTCGGGAAAATTGTTCTGTTCGGCTTCTGCGCCGTCTGGCTGTTTTCAGTGATAGATGTACTCAGATCCGGGCCGGTTGAATGATGAGACAACCGCTGAAAATGTACGCCGTTTACTCATATATCAGTTTGACGAACGGTGTTATTTTGTGAGATAACTGAAAAACTTTATTAAGGATGAAATTCGCCTTTCACACTCTGGCAAAAACGGGGAGAACATGATTATTTCGAAAATTATCGGCAGCGGTTCCTGTCTGCCGGACAGGGTTATACCAAACAGTCATTTTGATTATCTTGTTGAAAATGCCGACGAATGGATCTTTTCACGCACCGGCATCCGTGAGCGGCGTTTTGCTCATGCCGATCAGGCAACCTCAGACCTGGCTACTATAGCTGCCAGAAACGCTCTGGAAAATGCCGGCATAGACGCGTCCGAACTGGACTGCATTGTGATTGGAACATCAACTCCGGATATGAGTCTCCCCTCTACCGCTTGTATTGTGCAGGAAAATATTGCAGCCAAAAATGCTTTTGCCTTTGACGTTAACGCGGTTTGTTCAAGTTTTGTATATGCACTTGAAATTGCGGATAATTTTATAAAATGCGGCAAATACAAAACGGTGATGGCGATTGGCGCGGACGTTTATTCACGCATTCTGGATTTCAACGATAAAAATAGCTGTCCTCTCTTTGGAGATGGCGCAGGTGCCGCAATTCTGACGAGCGGCGGGAGTAGCGAGCTTGGCATTCAACATACCTATATGCGAAGTGACGGCAAGGGGTGGCAGCTGATTCAGGTTCCATCTTCCGGTTCCAGAAAGCCGATTACTCCGGAGACAATTGATGCCCGGGATATCTATTTTCAGATGGCAGGGAAGCAGGTATATATCTTTGCAACCGACGTTATTCCGGACATTATAGAAAGCCTCTGCGCCAAGGCCGGAATCAAACCCTCCGATCTGGACTACATCATTCCACATCAGGCTAATATACGCATGATCGACTTCATCTCGAAGAAGTGCGGATTCCCTAAAGAGCAGTTTCTGATCAATCTCGATCGCTGTGGCAATACCTCCGCAGCCTCGGTGGCGCTTGTACTTGACGAAAACCTC
The DNA here is from genome assembly GCA_028683855.1 of Desulfuromonadaceae bacterium. Lineage (GTDB taxonomy): Bacteria > Desulfobacterota > Desulfuromonadia > Geobacterales > Pseudopelobacteraceae > JACRCG01. The sequence continues at coordinate 80,263 of JAQUHA010000001.1, read as the reverse complement.
AGAAACGGCACAATCAAACCGGGAAATCTGGTTTTGACAATGGCTTTTGGTGGCGGACTTACCTGGGGTGGTTTACTGGTCCGTTTTTAACCCTCCGATACCTTCGCCCGTTTCAAGTGGGTGAAGCCCAATAGATTTAAACACTGCCCGTAGATTCTCTTGCGGGCAGTGCTGTTTCCAGCCACCATGAAAATGATCCGCCGCCAGAAGAATTCCCCCTGATTTCAGCATATTTACCAGATTGTTAACGACATTTCTAATGGCATCAGGTTCGTGAAGAATCGGTCCACCCAGTAATCCGTTGCAGATGATAAGGTCAAATCGTTTATCAGAGTCAATAACGGCAAGATCAACAGCTGTGAAATTTATTTTCGTACGGAGTTCCCGCTCAAATCCTCCGCTCGTATCTGTACTTAATATTTTTCCAGTCCCCTCTCCGGAGAGAAAAAAACGATGCTTCGCAGTCCAAACCTCCAGTGGCTCAATAGTCCACCCCTCTACCTGAATATCATCGACTGCATAACCGCTCTCGTGAAGAAGTTGAGACAGATGATACGTATCCTCCCCGATCCCGCACGCCGCGTCGAGACAGCTGATCGGTTCAGCTCTCCGTTTCGGCAACCACCCTCTTATGAATTGCAGTTGAAGCGGGTATCGGCCTGAAGCACCGTAGAAGCGGTCAGGCAGAAATGAAGCGAACAGAAAATCCTTCAGTATATCGCGATCTCCCAGGAGGGTCTCCAGAAGCCGTGCAGGATTTGCCGTGAATTGAAATCGTCCGGGGAGTGATACAAAAACATCCGCCCAACTGAGGGCATTATGAAAGGGGGTGCTGGAAATGATCGGCGGGTAAGTGAGTGCGCTTCGATATAAGAAGCAGAACGCAGTGGTGATTTCAGCAATCGGGAGATAAATCTCGGATTGTCTCCTGATTTCATTCGTTAGAATCAGTCTTGAAGCGGGAAATGGTGCCGGAGAGGTGGTTACGAAAATATCAAAGCGTAACTGTAAACGTCTGATGACGCTACGGAAAGGTGTTGCGCAGATTTTCCTGTTTATAAGGACATCAAGTCCTTCGCAATCAGAATCAGGACGCACATCAGTATGCGTGCAGCGGATTGTAGAGAGTATCCCGTTCCACAGGGAGTTTGTCTGCCTTTTTGATCAGGCGGATAATGCCATCTTTTGTCAGTGATTGTGGACTCTTCGCTCCGGCGTCGTGTCCGATCTTCTCCTCAACCACCGTGCCGTCAAGGTCGTTAACACCAAAGGCAAGAGAGACCTGTGCGATTTTCTCTCCCAGCATCACCCAGTAAGCCTTGATGTGATCAAAGTTATCCATAAAAATTCTGGATATTGCGAGAGTTTTCAGGTCGTCAAGACCGGAAGTCCCTTTGATGTTGAGCTTCAGATCGGAATTCTCTGGCTGGAAGGCGAGCGGGATGAATGCCTGGAATCCGCCGGTTTCATCCTGTAAATTCCTGAGCATTTCCATGTGGTTCACTCGATCTGCGATTGACTCGACATGACCGTAGAGCATGGTTGCGTTGCTTTTCAGGCCGGAGATGTGCGCCAGCCGTATGATTTCCAGCCATCTCTCCCCTGAAATTTTTTCGGGGCAGATCTTCTGCCTCACCTCTTCAACCAAAATTTCGGCGCCGCCTCCGGGCATCGAGCCGAGGCCGGCGTTTATGAGGCGTTCAAATATCTGTTCGATTGTCAGGCCGGTAATTCTGGAGAAGTATTCAATTTCCACCGCAGTAAAAGCCTTGATGTGAAGCGAGGGCGAGGCCTTGCGTATGGCGCACAGAGCCTCTTCGTAATATTCGAAGGTTAGATCCGGGTGGAGTCCTCCGACAATATGCACCTCGGTGGCACCCTCACCCTCCGCCTCTTTTGCCCGGCGGCAGATCTCGTCAATTGCCAGGGTGTAGGCCCCCTCCTCTCCTGCCGTGCGGGAAAAGGCGCAGAAGGCGCAGCGGTTGACACAGATGTTGGTGGGATTTATATGGCGGTTGACGTTGAAGTATACGTTGCAGCCGTTTTTTTTCTCATTGGCTGCAGCGGCCAGTTCACCGATTGCCAAAAGGTCGTTGGAGGCAAACAGAAACAGTGCTTCATCGGCGGAGATGCGCTCTCCTGCAGTGATTTTTCCGGATATCGATTTGAAGGTTGTCATGGAGTGGAGTCTACGAAAAAGAGAAGGTTAGTGCAAGTAGAAAGCTCCGGCAGAAAACCGAAATCATTCCTTCGTCGCTGTGGTTTGTCTGGCCGGAAGAGTTACGACGAACACCGAACCTTGAGCCAGTTCACTTCTTACGCTGATTTCCCCCCCATGATCCTTTACGATGCCGTATGAGACCGCTAGCCCGAGTCCGGTTCCTCTGGACTTGGTCGTAAAAAACGGTGTGAACAGCCTCTCCAATACTTCGGCGCTCATGCCGTTGCCGCTGTCGCTGATCGAAACGGAACAGCTGTCATTCTGACGGTCAAACAGAGTTGAAACGGTCAGTTCGCCACCGTTTTCCATCGCCTGCAAACCGTTGGTAATCAGGTTGGTAAACACCTGGCGCAACTGGTTCTCATCCCCTTCAAGAGAGCATCCTGCTTCGTCATAGGCACGATGGATCATATAGTTATGGAGTGGAATCTGATGTTCGATCTGGCTCAGGATTTCGTCCAGCAGCTGTTCCATTCTGAACGAGCTGATGATTTTCTTCTTGGTTCGGGCAAAAGTGAGGAGGTTTGAAACGATATGTTCCACCCGTCCGACGCTTCTGATGATGGTTTCTACCTCTTTCTGGTCGGTTTCATTCAGCCGTTCAGACATCTCAAGGAGCTCGGCATTGCCCCGAATGATAGCCAGCGGATTGTTGATTTCGTGGGCAACACCCGAGGCAAGAATGCCGATGCCGACTAGCCGTTCAGCGCGTGCCAGTTCCTGTTGCGCCAGCAGCAGCCACTGGTTCTTTTCGTCAAGTTGAGCCGTTCTCTCTTCGACTTTTTCTTCCAGAGTCCGGTTGAGAGCCAGTATCTCCTCTTCACGCTCTATGAGCCGGTGTTTCATGATGTTGAACTCTTCCGCCATGATTGAAATCTCATCATGTCCGCCGACGACAATGTCCGGGATATGCTCGCCGATTGCCAGCAGGCGCGCCCCCTCTTCAACCGCCTTGATCGGACGGGCAAGGCTGGAGCCGAGCCAGGCAGAGATCAGTACTCCGATCAGGGTGACGAAGAGCAGAATCAGCGAGAAGATGATATGGATTCTGGAGCGTAAATCAAAGAAAGACAAATCCTGAATACCAAGGTAGAGAGCAAGGGCACCGATCACCCAGAAGAGCACGACTGCCGTAACAAGGGGGGCAAGAGTGGCCAGTGTGAGCTTTAGCCGTATGGAGTAGCGAAGGTACGGTCTCACTTCTTCTCCAGTGTGGCCAGATTGTAATCAGCTATCTTCCGGTCCAGCGTTTTGCGTGAGATGCCGAGGATTTCAGCTGCCCTGCTTTTGTGAAATCCGGTCTCCTTCAGGATGGAGGTGATATGCTGGCGTTCTATCAGGTCGAGCGCCACCATCTGCGTGCACTCTGTCGAGGCGGGAGGGGGAGTCAAGCGGGCGCCGATCGGCAGCAGTCCGATGGCTATGGTGTTTGACCGTGCAAGTATTACCGCCCTTTCGATAACATTCTGCAGCTCGCGGACATTGCCCGGCCAATCGTATTTTGTCAGCGCCTGCAGAGCATCAGCGTCAATGTCAAAAATCTCCTTCCTCATCCTCCGCGTGGACTCCTTGAGAAAATACCGGGCGAGCGGTTCGATATCTTCCCGTCTTTCCCGGAGTGGCGGCAGTTTTACGGAAATAACATTGAGGCGGTAGTAAAGATCCTCCCTAAAACGCCCCTCCTTTACCTCATTCATCAGATCTTTGTTGGTCGCTGCGACGAAGCGGACATCCACCTTGCGGCTTCTGGTCGAGCCGAGCACAATAAAGTCCTTCTCCTGGGTTACGCGGAGCAGTTTTGCCTGTACCGCCGGGCTGACATCGCCGATTTCATCCAGAAACAGAGTGCCGCCGTCAGCCTCTTCGAGCAACCCTTTCTGGTTGGAAACAGCGCCGGTAAAGGCGCCGCGAACATGTCCGAACAGCTGGCTCTCCAGCAGGGTGTCGGACAGTACAGCGCAGTTCAGCGAGACAAACGGTTTGTCGCAGCGCGGGCTGTTGCGGTGCAGAGCCCCGGCAATCAACTCTTTTCCCGTTCCGGATTCGCCCATGACCAGAATATTTGCGTCGCTTTCAGCCACTTGAAGAGTTAGATCGTAGACCTCCTGAAAAATCCTGCTGCGAAAGATGATTGGAGAGGCGGCAGCCACTCCACGTTTCAGCTCTTCTCTCAACTGCCGGTTCTCGTTGGCCAACCGCTGATGGTCGAGGATCCTCTGCAGCATACTGAGCAGTTTCTCCTTCGGAAACGGTTTGGTTATGTAATCGTACGCCCCTTGCTTGATAGCGCTGATTGCGTCGTCTATCGTTCCGTGTGCAGTCATGATTACTACGGGGAGGTCGGGAAAACGCTTGCTAACGCGATCCAATACCTGCAGCCCATCCACATCGGGCATCCGGACATCCTGAAGGAGCAGATCGCATGGCACTTCCGATGCATTTTCAAGCCGCATGATCAGATCAGTCCCACGCTGGAAAGTCTCCACCTCGTATCCGCTGACCTGCAGCAGTTTCTCCAGATAGAGCAGAATATCAAGTTCGTCATCACAGACAAAAACGGTAGGCATCGTAAGGCTCCCTGAATAATGGTTGGACAAAAAGATACAATGGCGGCCAAAAAGACGCAAGAGATGATTCTGTCCGGCTCGTCCCGTCGAAAGTGCAAATCGAAAAAAGCGGCATTATCAATATGTTATGTGGGAGATGGCCAACGTATACTTGTTGGCATGTCTGTTGCCGTATACGCGACGACTTATCAAGTGTGGTTGCTGATCGCGCGATTGATCTCAAAAGAGCAAATATAAATATTCAATAGTGGAGGGAAGTATGGGTAAAGAGTCGTTGTTTCCCAGCGTAAGCCGCAGGGACTTTATGAAGACATGTATAACTGTCTCGGCTATGTTGGGGCTGCCGATGACCATGGTCAGCAAGGTCGCTGCAGCTGCAAAGAAGAGTGACAGCCGTCCGGCGGTTATCTGGCTACACTTTCAGGAGTGTACCGGCTGTTCGGAGTCTCTGCTGAGGTCATCCCACCCGACCGTAGCCAATCTCATCCTGGATATGATCTCCCTCGACTATCATGAAACGTTGATGGCCGGTTCCGGATTTCAGGCAGAAAAATCGCTGCATGACTCCATGACAGCTAACAAGGGGAAATACATCCTGGTTATTGAAGGTGCCATCCCGACTAAGGAGAATGGAATCTTCTGCAAAGTGGGCGGCAAGACCGCGCTGGAGTCTCTTCGAAAGGCAGCAGATGGGGCTGTAGCAATAATATCGATAGGAACCTGTGCAAGTTACGGCGGCATTCAGTCAGTTGATCCAAATCCAACCGGAGCGGTCGGTGTCCGCGATATAGTAAAAGACAAGCCGATTATCAACATCCCCGGCTGCCCCCCCAACCCGTACAACTTCCTCTCGACGGTGCTTTATTTCGTCACGTTCAAGAAACTCCCGGATCTCGATCAGATGGGGCGGCCAAAGTTCGCCTACGGCCGCAAGATCCACGAACATTGCGAGCGCAGAGCACATTTCGACGCAGGGCGCTTTGCCAAAGCCTATGGCGACTCCACTCATGCCGAAGGGTACTGCCTCTACAAACTGGGGTGCAAGGGTCCGGCAACCTATGCAAACTGTTCGGTGCTCAAGTTCAATGACGGGGTAGCCTGGCCGGTCGGAATAGGCCACCCCTGCATCGGCTGCACTGAGCCTGATCTGCTCTTTAAAACGGCCATTGCCGACAAGGTTCAGATTCATGAGCCGACACCATTCGACAGTTATGCCCCTGTTGATCTCAAGAACAAGGGCAAAGGGCCTGATCCGTTGACAACCGGGGTTATCGGTCTGGCAGCCGGCGCTGCAATAGGTGCCGGCGCCATGATGGCAAGAAAACTCCCGGATGGCTTTGAGAAGGGGGATGATCATGGGAAAACCGAGTAGACGGGATTTTCTGAAGCTGATCGGAACCGGCGGCGCGGCACTTCTGGCCGGAGTCAGCGGCGCCGGGGCTTCCGAAGAGCGTCAGGTGGATAACCAGACGGTCGGGATGCTGTATGACGCAACGAGATGTGTCGGATGTAAAGCCTGTATGTCAGCCTGTAAAAGAGTTAACAGTGATTACGGCAGCCTCTCTTATGAAAAGGCGAAGTTTGACTCTGATGGTCTCTGGGACGCGCCGCAGGATCTGTCCGGCAGTACCCGGACGCTTATCAAGCTGTTTAAAGAGTCCGATGCCAACTGGTCGTACGTGAAGTACTCCTGCATGCACTGTCAAAAGCCTTCTTGTGTTTCAGTCTGTCCGGTCAGTGCCATGACCCGCGACAAGGCGACCGGAATCGTTGATTACAACAAAGATGCCTGCATCGGTTGTCGTTACTGCCAGATCGCCTGCGCGTTCAATATCCCGAAATTTCAGTGGGACAAGGCTATTCCGCAGATTGTCAAATGCGATATGTGCAAAAACACGAATTTGATCAAGAAGGGTATTACCGCATGTGCCGAGACCTGTCCGGTCGGGGCGATTACATATGGAAAACGGAAAGATCTGCTGGCTGAAGCGAACAGACGTATCAAAGAACACCCAGGCAGATACGTTGACCATATCTACGGTGCCAATGAGGTGGGGGGCGCCAATCATCTGTATCTTGCTGCAATGCAGTTTGACAAGTTGGGTCTTCCGATCCTCAAGACCGAAGCACCTGCCGAGTTTTCAGAGAAAATTCAGCACACTATATACAAAGGGTTCGTCGCTCCGGTTGCTCTCTACGCAACGCTCTGTTTCATCGCCGTGAAGAATATGAAGGGGCATGGAAAGGAGCAGAAGGGTACGGATGAAATATCTGAAGGGGGTAGCGAACACGATGAGCCATGATGAATTTCAAAAACATGACGCAAAAATCCTGACCCCGTCGTTCATTGTTCTATTGGTGCTGACACTTATAGGTTTTGTTCTCGTAGCGGTAAGGTTTATCAAAGGTATCGGTGCTGTCACGAACATGAGTGACGGGTATCCGTGGGGGATCTGGATTACGTATGACGTAGCGACAGGGACCGCTATAGCCTGCGGCGGCTACGCAATGGCGATTCTTATCTACATCCGTAACCACATGCACTACCACCCGATGATCAGGTCGGCAATTCTTACCAGTATGTTCGGTTACGGGCTTGCAGGCTTTTCGGTTATGGTGGACGTAGGTCGTCCATGGAATGCCTACAACTTCTTCATTCCGTCCAAGTGGCAGGCCAACTCTGCAATGTTTGAGGTCGCCCTCTGCGTTATGGCATATACGACAGTATTGGCGCTTGAGTTCCTGCCAGCAATCCTGACAACGCTTGAGAAGACTGAGTGGAAAACGCTTCAATATATTCTGGACAGAATCTACGCGCGTATGGGGAAAGAGCGACCGGAGCGGATCGGTGACCGTCTCGACAGGGTAAAAGAGGTCGCAGCATGGATAAAGCCACGCCTTGATAAAGTACTGATCTTCATCATAGTCCTGGGGATTACCCTCCCGACGATGCACCAGTCATCACTTGGCTCTCTGCTCCTGATCGCCTCCACAAAACTTCATCCGTTGTGGCATACAGGTTTTCTGCCGCTCCTGTTTCTCATTAACTGCATGTTTATCGGTTACTCGATTGCAATTCTGGAGTCGATAATCTCCTGCTATGCCTTCAAACGACCGTTTGAAACAAAAGAACTCTCCGGAATGGCGAGTATAATTCCATGGCTGACTATTATCTGGCTCACTGTCGTGGTGGGAGATCTTGCCTGGCGGGGACAGATCGGTGCGGCGCTCTCCTTTGATTTTTACTCCGGGTTCTTCCTGCTGGAGTTCTGTCTGGTTGCCGGGGGCTCGCTTCTGATGTTTAGCGGCAAGAAGCGCGAATCGATCCGCTGGCTGTTCGTCTCTGCAGTACTGATAGTTCTCGGAGGGGCGCTCTATCGCTTCAACGTATATCTGATCGGCTTTAATCCCGGCAAGGGGTGGCACTACTTCCCGGCTCTGGCGGAGTTGCTCATTACGGTGGGTATTGTTGCCTTTGAGATTCTTGGATACCAGGTAATAGTTAAAATCCTGCCGGTTCTTCCGAAGCTCCACACGAGGCAGCAGATTGATGAGGATCATGGAGTGACGGAGAAGGCGTAGTGGATGATTCCAAACAAATATCTAATAAACCTCTGGAGGTTGCATAATGGCTCGTATAACTCTTGACCCGGTCACACGTATTGAAGGTCATTTGAGAATTGATGTTGAAGTAAATGGTGGTGCGGTAACTAATGCCTGGTCGTCAGCGCAGATGTGGCGCGGTATTGAAACAATCCTTCAGGGGCGTCCACCTGAGGATGCGTGGATATATGCTCAGCGTTTCTGCGGAGTCTGTACAACGGTTCACGCAATTTCATCTATCCGTTCGGTGGAACATGCCCTTAAAGTGGAAGTTCCAATGAATGCCCAGTACATCCGCAATATGATCATGGCGCAGCATTCGGTTCAGGATCATATCGTACACTTTTATCATCTCTCGGCTCTCGATTGGGTTGACGTTGTGTCCGCTCTGAAAGCCGATCCTAAAAAGACCGCCCAGCTTGCCCAGAGTATTTCCGACTGGTCGGGTAACAGTGAGACAGAATTCCGCGCGGTGCAGACCAAGCTGAAGTCGTTCGTAGAAACCGGACGGCTCGGGATCTTCTCCTCCGGCTACTGGGGACATCCGGCTATGAAACTTCCGCCTGAGGCAAACCTTATGGCTGTTTCCCATTATCTGAAAGCACTCGACTACCAGCGGAAGGCTGCCCAGGTAGGGGCCATTCTCGGTGGTAAAAATCCTCATATCCAGAATCTCTGTGTCGGTGGTGTTGCTACAGCGATCAACATGGAAAATCTCGCAACAATCAATATGGAGAAGATCGCCGCTCTTCGTGCGCTGATGGAAGAGACCCGTGATTTTGTCCAGAAGGTCTACTACCCGGACATGATCGCAATTGCCTCAGCGTACAAAGAGTGGTTCAAGTACGGGAAGGGTGTGACGAATTATCTGGCTGTACCGGAGATGCCTGAAGATACAATGAACACTAAGTTCGCAATTTCGGGTGCAATCATAAACGATGGCGATATCAAGGGTGCTCGCATTATCACAAATCATCAGGATAACGCGCTGATCGGAAGCATAACTGAAAACGTTGCACACGCCTGGTACGAAGGGAGCGGCAGCCACCACCCATGGGAGGGTGAGACTAAGCCCAAGTACACCGATTTCGAAGATAACGGTAAATACTCATGGTGCAAGGCTCCGCGACTGGACGGCAAGGCAGTTCAGGTCGGTCCCCCGGCACAGCTCTTTGCGGCATACGCCGGTGGCAATCAAAAAGTTAAGAAACTGGTTGATTCAAGTTGTGCAAAGATCGGTATCGGAGTCGGCGATCTCCACTCAACAATGGGGCGACTTGGTGCCAGAGCAATCAGAGCACACATTATGGCGGACTACTCTATTGAGTACCTCGATAAACTGGTTGAAAACATCGCCAAGGGTGACAAAACCTATGCGAACTTTACCGAAATTCCTTCCGGTGAATATAGAGGGGTGGGTTTCCATGAGGCTCCACGCGGCACGCTATCGCACTGGATAGTAATAAAAAACAAGCAGATCAAGAACTACCAGGCCGTAGTACCATCAACATGGAACGCCTCGCCTCGCGACGAAAAAGGTGCTTTAGGCCCCTATGAGGCATCGCTGGTCGGCAATCCGGTTGCAGACAGCGAAAAACCGCTAGAAGTACTGCGCACCATCCATTCCTTCGACCCCTGCATCGCCTGCGCGGTTCACACAATTGACCCGGAAGGTAAAGAGATCACGAAAGTGAAGGTGATGTAATTGACTACTCTTGTTTTTGGCGCAGGCAACCTGCTCTGTTCAGACGAAGGCTTCGGCGTTCATTTCATCAAATACCTTGAAAAACACTATGTTTTTCAGGATGACGTAGAACTGTACGACGGTGGTACTCTCGGCATTATGGTCACGCATCTACTGGAGGAGGCTGACAGAGTCTTTATCATTGATGTCGTTGATACGACTGGTCAACCGGGGGATGTCTTCCGCTATGAGAAGGAGGAACTGCTTCTGGGGAGATTGCCAATCAAAATGTCACCGCATCAGATTGGTGTTCAGGAGGTGCTTACGCTTTCGGATCTGCGCGGCAGAACCCCTGATCAGGTTTCTCTGATAGGAATTATCCCTCAATCGTACGACCCGGGGGTGGATTTATCGGAGACTCTTGCCGAAAAACTGCCCGAAATTGCAGAGCTGCTTGTAGCAGAAATAAGAGCATCAGGCTCGGTTGTGCAGCTTGCGGTCTGAATTCAGAACTCTATATTAGGGCGGATGATCGCCGAGAGGTTACTTTCACTGGCATCACGCAGAGTTCCATTATAGATATCCGGATGTTCCCATATAAAACCGACATCAAGCTTTAAGCCGACGTGCCACTTTGCTATAGGTATTTTTTTCCCAATTGTGTACTCCTGTCTGAGTGGACGACCGCTTTTCATGGAGAAATCCCAGCGGAAGTCCATTGAGCTGTTGTAGAAAAGACTAAGAACATCGGCATTAAAATCAAGGCTACTACGTCTGAACCCAATGTAAAATGTGTCAGATATGTCCCTGTTTTCGTGGAGTTTTGTGCCGACGCGAAAGCTCCAGCTCAGTTTGTCATGAGTAAAGATGCGGTCACCTTTAAGTTTCCATTCTGATTCAAGATTATGGTCTGGAATAAGAATATTGCGTTTTATATGCTGATTAGAATAACTGAACATATACCCCATATACCCTTTGTTGGCGTATATCTTCTCTTCCCCTTCTTTCACAAAATCAACCAGATTCCCGAAAAAGAGAGAGAAAGCGTAAGGTTCCTGAAATCCGGCTGTAACAGCTTCCAGCAGATTAAGATCGTCTCCCAGGCTGAATGCATCGTAAAATTCGGGGGTATATTTTTTTGTACCTACGCCAAGGAGCGGCATTGGGAAGACGGCTGCTTCCAAAAGTACGAAACGTGGGAAAAGTGAGTTCTGAAACAGTTGGTTGTAGATTGCAAATTCGTTTTTTCCCGAGACTTCCGGTACAGGGTCGTCAGTAAGGGGGATTGTAAGTGATATATTACTGTAGTATGGATCAAGCTCCCATCCTTTCTCCCATTCAGCCGATTTAGATGTGGTATCTTCAGCTGAGGAGTTGTTGAGCTTAGCTGTAGTTGTTGCCGCTTCGTCAGTAGGTTGTTTGGTACTTTCTTCAGCAAAAGAGTCAGTCCCGAAGAAAAAAATAATTGAATATAAAATGAAAGCAAAAATAGTGGCATTCATAACTTGTCTCAATTACCTGTACAGGTTTCTGGATTCATCAATGGTAATGGATTCCACCTCACCATGGTACCCATTCTATATCAAAAAAGTTTTTTAGACCAGTAAGCCTTTTAATCAGACTCCATGAATAAATTTTCTGACTTATTTCCCCCGCCTTGAACTGTTGAAAACCGCTTTCGGAGATCCGCCGGCGGGTAGAGGTCTCCCATTATGTGGTTTCCCCGACGGTCTGTTGGCGGCATGATCGATTTTGAAAGGATTTATCGATGATTCCGCGCTCTTTTTTGCAGCAGCAGGTTTGCGCTGTGGACGCGGCTCCCGTGGAGGACGGGCAAATTCGGCATCTTTTTTCGGTGCAGGAACGGTGTAATCAAACCCCTCTACTGTACGTCTCTCCAACTGGGCGCCAAGTTTCTTTTCGATAGTCCGAACCATAGCGGTATCATCGCCGCAAACCATGGTAAAGGCATCTCCAGCTTTTGCAGCGCGTCCGGTTCGTCCGATCCGGTGAACGTAGGCTTCGGGAGTGTCCGGAATATCGTAGTTGATAACGTGCGATATCTGCGAAACGTCAATCCCTCTTGCCGCTATGTCGGTTGCTACTAGAATCTGGAATGTCCCGTCGCGAAAACCGTCCAGAGCAGCCTGTCGTCGATTCTGTGACAGATTTCCCTGTAGTGAAGCAGCTTTGTAACACGCTTTCTCAAGCTGTTCACCAAGGCGTTTTGCCCGGTGCTTCGTACGGGTAAATATCAAAACTGATTCTGTGTCGGTATGTTTCAAAAGCTCCAGTAGCAGGGGGGTCTTCAGATGCTGTTCCACGGGATAAAGGGCATGAGAAACTGTAACAGGGGGGGCGGTGTTGCCGATCTGAACGGTTACAGGATTGTCAAGAATATCACTTGCGAGTTTGTTGATGCTGGGTGGCATTGTTGCGGAAAAGAGGAGCGTCTGTCTTTTTGCCGGAATCTGCGCGAGAATTTTCCGTATATCCGGTAAAAATCCCATGTCAAACATCTGGTCAGCCTCGTCCAGCACCAGTACTTCAAGGTGCGAGAGGTTTATACTCCCCTGTGAAATATGATCCAGAAGTCTTCCTGGACAGGCGACTACGATATCAACACCGTTTATTAGCGTCTGTATCTGCGGGTTGATATTGACCCCTCCGTAAACGGTCACGCTCTTAAGTCGGGTACTCTTTCCAAGTGTGACGAAAGATTCATGAATCTGCTCAGCCAGTTCGCGGGTTGGCGCTACCACAAGGGCGCGAACATGACCGCCCGGGCTGTCGATAAGGCGGTTTAGAATCGGCAGCACAAAAGCCGCTGTTTTGCCGGTGCCGGTCTGGGCGAGCCCCATTACATCCCTCCCCTGCATGACGGTCGGTATTGACTGCTGCTGAATAGGTGTCGGTGTTGTGTATCCTGCCTCTTTGATGCCTGCTGCAATTACGGGGTGAAAATTAAATTCTTGAAACTCCATGGTACTCCCTTTTTTGGATGTTCCGGCTCTACGAAAAAAGCCCCGGAAATTTCCGGGGCTTATGATGACGTGTCTGCTATCCGGTACAACAGTTTTAATTTTCCGAACATAACAGCTTTGGAAGAGAGGTGTCAAGGGTATCAGTAGAGTCTGTGTCTCAAGTTAATGATGTGTTGACTGTCTCAATATTCAAAGCAAAAGCCACTCTATAAAAGAATGGCTTTAAAGGAACTATTCAGTTTTAGCAAACTTCCCTTTTTCACCGCATTTTTCGCATTTCTGAGGTTTGCATCTCCCCTCTTTTGTAAATCCGCATTCGCATTTCCAGGTTGCCATGATATCACCCCCTTTTAATCAAAATATAAGCCTGCAGGTTGCTGAAGCGTTATTTTTCACCTTGTATGATTTTTGCGTAACGCATATCAACATCTAAAATATGATGAAAAAGCCATTCCATAAGAAAACTGGTAAGCTCAATCATTTCAATTGAACCTACTCCGTTGCAGGAAGAGAGCATTTTATGCGACTCGGCTATTTTCTGCGAAAATTTCAAATGTTCTTCACGGTGGGTGGCGAGGTGAGGGTATGAATTCTCCTCCATAAACTGTTCTTCTGCTGTGAAATGGTAGTGAACATATTCTGCCAGCTCGTTTATTATCTCCCCGAAAATGTCTGTCTGGCACCCTTTAAGGCATGAGTCATGTGCCTTGTTTAGTAAATCAAAAAGGTGACGATGATGGTCGTCAAATTTGTCTATTCCAATTGAATATGTCTCTTGCCATTCCATGATCAAATACCTCCGACTAAATTTTATATCCTACTTCTTTTTGAGTTTTTAAGGCAGTCGATATCAGAAATGAGTATTAAACCGATTTAGCAGAATATTACAACAAGAAGATAAAGGTTATTGACAATTAGAGTTTTAGATATATTGTGTATACACAAAAATAGTTCCAAAATATTCCATGAATATAGATATTTGGATGTACTGTGGTTGGCGGGATATGCAAATGATAGAGAGGGAGGCGGGTGCTCTCTGACTGTGGAGGATGCATATCCAATGCTGTGTTCAGCAATATATATAAAGCATCAGTTTTATAATAAGAGGGACGTTTCAATATGAAGCTAAAGCCTTTCAGGAACTGGAAAATCTTCAACAAGATAATAAGTATCTCGGTTGTAAGTATCATACTTCTTTATGTTGTCAGCATCATAAGTCTGCTCCCGTATATTGAAAATATGGAAATTGAGGATAAAAATCAAGAGCTTAGAAATATAAACAGCATAGTTTTGCAGTTGGTTTCCGAATACAATGAACGCGCAGAAAAAGGTGAATTTACTCTTGAAGAGGCTCAGAGAAGAGTTAAAAACAGGATTCGCGGGCTAAGGTATGAAAATAACGAGTACTTTTTTATTTTCAATAAGAATATTGTTGTAGAGATGCACCCCTTTATGCCGGAGCTTGAGGGTAAGAGCGGTGCAGAAATAAAGGATCCTACGGGAAAAGCGCTCTTTGCAGAGATGGCTAAAATCTCGAGAGAGAGGGGGGAGGGAACGGTAAGTTATATGTGGCCAAAGCCGGGTCAATCTGCACCCTCTCCAAAAATATCCTATTTCAAGATATATGAACCGTGGGGATGGATTGTCGGCACAGGTACATACATAGACGATATTTATAAAGAAATTAACCTTATTCGTTATGGAATAATGACAACTCTGCTGATCAGCTCTATCCTTATAATGATAATGTCACTTATTGTTGCTCGAAAGATATGTCAACCGCTATTTGAGGCTATTGAAACCAGTAAAAGGCTCGCGCATGGCGATTTATCAGGAACTATAGAGGTAAGAAGTTCTGATGAAACCGGTCAGTTAATGCAGGCTATGCGGCAGATGATAGTTGGTTTAAGAAATTATCAGAGTACCCAGGATCTTCTGCATGAGTCTCAGGAACGGCTGGCACTCATAATTCAATCGACGGATGACGGTATAATTTCAATAGATCTGGATGGTAATGTTGTTACCTGGAATAGAGGGGCAGAAGAGATATTTGGTTATACTGGAGAAGAGATGATCGGTAAGTCGTCTCGGATACTAATACCTGATTCATTGGAATCAGATGAACAGTTAATGATGGCACAGTGTATATCGGGTGGGAATGTAAAGCATTTTGAGGCGATTAGACAGACAAAGGATGGCAGGAGGATAGATGTTTCAATTACTATTTCAGGAATCAGGGATGACAGGCAAGAGATCATTGGTGTTTCTAAAATAGTACGTGACATAACCGCAAAAAAGAGGGTGGAAGGGGAGAAAACACAATTCTACGGTCGCTTCAAAAGTATCATGGATAGCCTTGATTCTCTGGTCTACGTTGTTGACATCGTTACACACGAGGTTCTCTTTATAAATAAATGCGGTACAGAGCTGTTCGGCGATATTGAGGGTTCTATCTGCTGGCAGACAATTCAATATGGTCAGAGTGAACCGTGCAGTTTCTGCACTAACGATAGACTGATTCTTGATAACGGCGAGCCTGCTGAGGTTACGGTATGGGAATTTCAGAATACCGTAACAGGCAGGTGGTATCAATGCAGGGATAAAGCGATACGATGGCACGACAACCGGCTGGTGAGGTTGGAGTATGCCACAGATATAACAGATCGAAAAAAAGCTGAAGAGGAAAAATATCTGCTCGAAGAGCAGCTTCAGCAAACGCAGAAGCTGGAAAGTCTCGGGGTTCTTGCCGGTGGAATTGCACATGATTTCAACAATATCCTTCAGATTATCAAGGGGTACTCCTTTTTAATTATGGATGATCCAGAGCGTGCGGAACTCTGTGCCTCAGAAATAGAGAAAGCGGTAGAGCGTGCCGCTCAACTCTGTCGCCAGATGCTTGCATACGCCGGAAAAGCACCGTTTCAGAAGGTCAACGTCAATCTGTGGTTGCTCGCTCTTGATATGACAAAAATGCTTAAAACAACACTTCCGCAGAATGTGGATATAAAGTTGGAGGGGACAGCTGAGATTCCTCTGATCGAGGGGGATGCCGGACAGCTTAGCCAGGTTATAATGAATCTGATTACTAATGCATCAGAAGCGATAGGCGAGATACAGGGTGAAGTAAAAATATCGATAGGCACGACAACTTTTAGTGAAGGGCAACTGTTCAACTACTCTCAAGGTAAGGCTGATCCATCAGTCGAATATGTATGTCTGGAGGTCGCAGATAACGGCTCAGGCATGGACGAAGAGACAAAAAAGCGAATATTCGAGCCGTTTTATACGACAAAATTTTACGGGCGTGGTCTCGGTATGTCAGTAGTGCTTGGTATTATTCAGGCGCATAAAGGGGTGTTGCAGCTTTTCAGCGAACCAGGCATGGGGAGCTGTTTTAAAGTATGTTTTCCGGTTATAAGGAGTCACCCCGACAGAGATGCCACTCTTTTGCCGGCTTCAAAGTCATGCAGGGTCGGTGCGACTGTACTTTTGGTTGAGGATGAACAACAGGTTCGTAATGTAGCCAGAATGATGCTCGATAAACTTGGATATAATGTTATAGAAGCTTCAAATGGAAGGGAAGGGGTTGATATCTTTCAGCTTAACGCTGAAGAAATAGGTGTTGTCTTAACGGATCTGGGTATGCCGGTCATGGATGGGTACGAAATGTTCCGTGAACTGAAAAAGATTCGTCCAGATCTGCCGATTATCCTTTCAAGCGGTTTTGGTGACGCTGAAGTTGCTTCACGAATAAATATTGATAAGACTGATGGCTTAATCAGTAAACCTTATAACTACGAGCAGTTGCGGGATGTTCTGAAAAAAGTCACGGATGAGGTCTGCTCTTAAATATTTAGCTGTCAGCCCCGCAGGTGCAGGCTGTTCGGGAGCAGATGCATATTTTGCAGTAAATAATAGGTGAAAACTGGATGGTGTAGAAAAATTTGCAACAATATTAGCTGCTTAAAAAGTTGGCATGGCGACTGCTCTTATAAAGATCAGAAGGACTATTTCTCTATAAGAAGGAGTAACACCATGAAAAAGATCGTTATCGTAGCAACAGCAGCCATCCTTGCAATGTCAATCGGTATGTCAGCATTTGCAGCCACAAAAACACAGAGCAAGTCCGGTACACGTACACAGATTAAATCAGGCACCTGCGTGAAGTAAAAAAAGCGACATAGAGTACCGCGGATAAAATTAAGCCCCCTGGAAAATTCCACGGGGCTTGTTTTATGAGCTATTTTGCTTAAATTTAATGACTGTTCGGTTAAAACCTGATTAAATCAACGTCCGCTGCTTCCTCTAACCGGCCAGAGGCAGTAAGGCTTGCTTTCAGGTTTTGGAGCGACCCTTCCGGTTGTGAGGTCTGCTGTCCACATTTCAGTTGAAGATTGGCGGGTGGAAGTCCAGTAATCGTAATCTCTGACATCGATAAAGCCGAGTTGACGGAGTTTCTGGTATGGCCATGTATCCATTTTAGTTTTATCATAACCCATCGATTTGGCATATTCTATCAGTTCGCCAATCTCTTCCTTAGATGGAACCCTCCAGTCGGCATAACCGGCATAATTCGTTTCATTCAATCTTTTCATATACTCATAAACATTATCTTCGCCTCTCCACATAAGCGGTCTCCCCGGCATATTAGCATTGCGTGCCCAGGTAAGCCCTGTGTTCTGATCCACCGCAGTTTTTTCCATAAAAGCGAAATCAGGCTTTACAGCGGAGCAGGCAAAGAGCATCAGAATTGCGGGTAGTAACAGTATAAGTTTCTTCATTTTTACCCTCCAAAAGTACCGCGTTTAAAAACCTTCCGGATCTCTTTTTCGTCTGACCACTCCAGAATACCTGTTTTCAGATTTTTTAGTGACATTGTGAACTTGTAGTAAACATCTGTAGTATCGCCTGCCCTCTGCCTTATCTCCGAAAAATTGGAGGTCAGCAGAAACTCCGCTCCTATCTGCTGCCCGAATTTTACGGCACTCTTCTTATCGACAAGCCCACTGTCCTGCTGAATTTTGAGCTCTTCAACAGTCTGTGCATCTGTAGTTCGGTCTATGAAACGAAATTTTCCGGAACGGATCAGTTTCGCTCTGATTGAATCAGTTACGGATTCAGTATCAATGTGCTGCATGGTCTTGTTTTTGACTTTATCAACCGTTACAACTGGTCGCCTAGAGGACGTTAACTCTACCATCGGCGGAAAGCTGATCATGGAGTCAACCATTGTCTCAGCAATCTGCTGGAGATCTGATGATCCAAATTCCGTGGAGAGCGGTTTAGCCGAACCGGCATCACCATACTGAATTGTTGATGCACACCCCGAAAGGGATAAAGAGCCAATTACGGCAGCAGCCAGAATCATTTTAATTCCAAATTTCATAACCCGTATCCTCGCTTTTATTGAAGTAATAAATATGAATCTATCGTTATAACTCAAAACCTGAGATGTTAATCAGGCTCACGGATTTTAAGCTTAAACTCCCTCCCTCTTGGGTCAGGGGCAACGCTCTGAACTGTTTTGCTTTCACGCCCATAGATAATAAGCGGTTTCCACGATCCTGAGCCTGAGTTGATCTCCATGCCGTTTGCATCATACCAGTCAAAACGGTATTGAAATGGGATTGTATCACTATCTTTCGAGCGCAGAGTTACCTGAGCTTTCATGATGTCACCTGCGAGTGCGCTTTTTGCGTCGACTATTTCAATATCCCCCTTTAATCCGCTATTGTTGAAAACGACTTTCTTCTCAAGAGTTCTTGCCCCCTCTTCATCCCACGACGTCTTGCCGGTTGTTTCAACCCCTGCCGTTGTGCTGCAGCCTGTCAGCCCCAATGAGGCAATCAGGGCAATAGCTGAAACATTACTGGCTATTAAATTGCCGGTGTTCTTCATAAGTACCCCCTACTTCCATTTTAGTGGTTTTTCGCTTGATCCCGGAGTGTTCTCCGAATCCGTTTTGCTCTCAAAATCTGGCTGAGTTCCGTCGGTCGGTTCTCTCCCATCTGCAGCGCGTTCTGCGGCAGTTTTCAAAAAACGAACCACGCACCCTTTTGTTATCCCCATATCATCACCGTCGATATTAGCATAACTCTGATTTTTATCTATCCGTTTGATTATTGCTCTCCCAACCGGCACTTCATTACGGAATGTCTCGCCGGTATCATCATCCTTTACGTCCTGAACGGCATATATGTCCAGCAGATCACCCTTGTTGAACCCCGCTTCGGTGCCTCTGTTGAACATAATCTGTCTGCCAGTAACACTTAACACCTTTGCCGGTCTAAGGAAACCAACCAACTCCTGAGACAGTTTTGATGCCATCTCTCTGGCAAGAGCAACAATAATCTGATCACTGCCGGAGAGCTGACCTAACCTGGCATTTTCGATCTCCTCGGTTTTTGTAAGCTGGATGCTCGGAGAATCTGGAAGCATTTTGCCTGTTGTTGTATCAACAACCTGAACCGTAGCAGAGATAAAAAGTCTGCGCGTCATCGATGCACGACCAATTCCTTGATATTCTGCAGTCTCAGATGAATCTTCAAAGCCGTCAATCTGCGGCAGAAACGCAAACTTTGCCCCTGCCATTTTTCCTGCCTGTGCCGCATTTTTGTCATCAGGATCGACAGATGCAGCTGCAAAAGCCTGTTCGAGCTCAATATCAGATTTGCGACTCCTCTCAACAAGCTGAAAAACCCTTGTTGAATTAAGTGAAGAGATGAATTGAGTCTCCAGAGAGTTAAATATCCGCCTGAGTTCGGGGAGACGGTTTTTTCTCTCTGCCATTTCAACAACGGAAGGCTGAATTTTAAGCTGCCCGATAAATATCGTATCCTTTTCACCTTTACTCAACTCTGCTGCAGAGACAGAGAGTGGTATTATAAGAGTTAATGCAATAACCACGGATGCAAATCGTTGAATTATCTTCATTCTGCTCTCCATTCTATTTATAAATTATGGTTGAGGGTGCTCCCTCAATACGATCATAGCTCTCTTCAAGTTTTTTTCTTTCGCCATCGGCAACGGCTTTTTTGGAGTAAGCATCGGCATCACTCTGTTCCCTGCTTGTATCAATCTCAGCTTTTCGTTCTTGCTCCTCCATCTCTGTTCGCATTCTGCTGTTTGCAATGTCAAGCTTAAGTTTTTCAAGGGTGGAATATCGTCTGATCCCTTCGGGAGAGAGCTCAAGAGTCACGTTAAGAGTCTGATTTGCAAAAATATTAACTGTTCTGTCCCAAGGGGTTAGCCACTGTTTTGAAATCCGGAGCTGATGCAAGCCAGGAGCAGCAACAAAGCGCCCTGGAGTTGAGCCTATTGCAACCCCGTCAAGTTCGACATCCGCAGCATCCACATTGCTTTGCACCGAAAATTCGACAACTGCGGCTGTCTTGACTCTCACATCCCTGATTTTTTGAAGCTTACCGCTGATATTTTCTGCAAGTTTAATTGCTCCTGCATCCAGAAGTTTATTAATAATCTCAGTTGACTCTATCTCCAGGCGCTCAACAACTGCAACACGCTCAGATACTGAAACCATGTCTCCATAGACCGTTCCTCCTGAGTTCCCTTCAAGAACTTTCAAGCCAATTCTAAGCTTGTAAATCCGGCTTTTATTGTTACTGCCGTACAGGGTCCCCTCTCCATTAAAAGTTTTCGTCTCCTCTCCGTACGATGTAAGCGAAGCCATTATGAGATAATCAGCCCCTATCATCTGAGCTATTCGCAGCGCCGAGGCATCGGATATTGAATTTTCCACTCCGGAAGCTGAATCAGAGCCTTCAGCTGTTTTATCCAATGCTTTTAGATCTCTTTGTAACTCTGGTTCAAGGTTGCGGGCTTCCCGAAATTTTTCAACGACCACGCTTCGGTCAATAACTGAAAATCCCTTTTCTGTTAAGCGTGTCGTTAAAAGATCATTCAGTAAATCCAGCTTCTCCGAAAACTCAACCCCTGCACGATTCTGTATAAAAATTGCTGCATTTAAAGGGTGGGGAGCCGGAGAACTCTCTTCAGCAAAGCTGCTTACAGTTGGAAAGGCAGCCAAAAAAACAGTACAAATTACCATCAGAATTAATCTCATACACGCACTCCTTTCAACTGGTTTAGAATTGCATAACCGAGCTGTACAGCTGCCTGCCGGCTCGATTGACAAACAGTATGCTTTTACTTTCAGGGGTCACATTAAGATCAAGATGCGCAGCGCCGTCAGTCATCGGGTGTTTCAGATTCAGTCTGTAGCTCCCAGTCGGCAGATTAGTTCGCAGTATCTGAGCGTTTGATGGTAAAGTCAGCCAGCTTCGCAGATCCGCACTTTCACTTACAATATTCCAGAGAATAGCTGCAAGCTCTCCAAGGTCGCCAGCTCTCTTTTTCGCCTCAGCAGACGTCACACCCTTTGCGACAGCACGAATAATCTGACGGACAGCAATCATCGGAATCTTCTCTTCTAATGCTTTTACTGCCAGTGCCCTGATGTCACATATTGGTTCAGTACTTCCCAACTCGCTGTTGTTATTGAAAATATGTAATGGTAGTTGGTTTGACCATTTCTCCTGATAGATCGGAAATGCAATTGTTACAATGCCGCCTCTCCCTGCGGGGATAGGAATCTTTATTTCATGTTTCCGTGGCGCGAATCCATCCTCGAAGATGACAAGAAGCTCGCCTGTCTCCTCACTCACGATATCAAACTGATGCTCTTCAATACTAAAGCGCTTTTTCAGCTCGTCAAGTTCCTCACGCATATCCAGTATTTTTGCAAGCCGCAGTACATCTTTTTGCAGATATCTGTTTTCAGGATAAATCTCCAATGCCTTCTTATAATCGATATATGCATCATTTGGCTGCTTCAGTAGTTCATAAATAAAGGCGGAAATGTAGAATGTATATGCATTCTGGAAAGAGTTCTTTACTCTCCCGGCTACCTCATCCATCTGTGCGTACTTTGACGCGATATTAGAAACATTATTGGAATCAACGCGTTTATCAGCCGCTTCCTTTTCGCTTTTCAAAAGCTCTTTTTCAAACCGTTTCAGAGAGTCATTCTGTTCAGAATTGGCACGTCTAACCTCGACCCCTGCACCTTCAAGATCATTTTTTCTTAGATAATTAAGAGCCTGATAGTGGTGCAGAAGTACTCGCTCATACCCCTCTGCTTCGTATGGTATGGCGTTGTCGTTTACGATAATAGCCGCCAGATTTGAGCCAACGCCTGAAGCTGAAATCAGTGATTTCTCGTCGTTTTCACGGTTTTTTTCGATTGATCTGCTAAAGTCGGACATACTGTTGCTAATATCACCGGTAAGCTGTGAATAACGCCCTAACTCCATATTGTAGAGAATCTGGTCTTTGCCTTTACTCTCGCTCTGCAGGGTTTTCGAGGTGTCGAGAAGAGTTCGATTCGATAATGAGTTTATAAGTGGCTGTATTTTATCTGGATAGGGGGTGAAAGTGGAGGAGGCTGCGCAGCCTGTCAAAAAAACAAGTGCAAGAACATGTGCGATGTTTATACATATTTTAAATAACGAATACACCCGCACGCCCCTTTTTCGGCTAAAATCGACAATCGATAAACGCCGTAATTTCAGCATGGCAGATGATCCATTAATTATGTCTTATTGTCAATGTAAAGAATCCGGTTGTTAAATCAGTTTCAACAATACAACGGCGTGTGCAGCTATCCCCTCACCAACGCCGGTAAATCCGAGACCCTCTTCTGTCGTTGCCTTTACGTTGACCTTGGAAACGTCGGCTTTCAGTACTCTTGCTATATTCTCCCGCATACTCTGAATGTGCGGAGCCATCTTTGGCATTTGGGCAATAATTGTAGCATCTAGGTTAGCCAGTTCGTAACCCTTGTCTGCAGCCAGATTCATGACGTGCTCCAACAGTTTCAAGCTGTCTGCACCCTTGTAGCGGGGGTCGGTATCCGGGAAGTGTTTGCCGATATCACCTTCGCCGATTCCACCTAAAATTCCGTCGGCAATTGCGTGCAGTAGAACATCGGCGTCAGAATGACCCAGCAACCCTTTCTCCCACGGGATATCCACCCCCCCCATGATCAGCTTTCTCCCCTCCACTAATCTGTGAACATCGTAGCCGTGTCCTATGCGCATGGTTTCAGCCCTCTCTCGTTTTAATTGGGATGCCTCCAAAGCAGTTTTCCGCTATTTGAACTGTCATGTCAACATTCCAACTCAAGCGGACATACTTTCGGCTTCTTTGGGCAGATCGTAGCCATATTGACTCAATCTATCCAGGAAGCCAAGTCTGGCAAACGAACATCTTTGGATGCTCTTGGACTATGAATGTTACACTCACCCCGACTGCCCTGGATGATCTGCGTTATTGGCTGAAAACTGATAAACGCCAGACTGAACGAATTTTTGCGCTTTTTGAAGAAATCCGGCGAACCCCTTTTGATGGGATCGGAAAGCCGGAGCCTCTCCGTTTCCAACTTGCCGGTTGCTGGTCCCGCAGAATTGACCGTAAACATCGTCAAGAAGAACTGATTTTTGTTACGGTTTTTGGCTTTTCTGTATTTCTGCATCAACTTTTGAATCTACTCTTTTCGAATCCCGGTCCCCGAGATCACATGAGTCAGACATTCATGTACTAATACCGGCAGCTGGGAGAATGTATTTCTGTAATACAAACCAGACCGCAACCACCAGAATAATTGTCAAAAAATCGTTCATTTATCACCCCCGGCGAGATCATCAAGCTTCGGCTAAGCAATTCATGCATAAAACCGAGTCAATAATGAGACTACATTTCGGCTAAAAGTAAAGCAATAAAATTTCTCTCTCCCTAAACCCGGAAAATCATCAACCGGTCTACAGACATTTTAACCTTTTATTGTCTGAACTGCTATCGGCAGAAGGAAGGGAAACGGGGAGAACAGAAATTCTGAATTGTTGGAAACGAGATGGAATTAAAGCAGTTTTTACAGCGTTCTCAGGATATTAGCCTTGAAATATTATCGAAATAGATATATAAAATTTTCCGTATACATCTCAAATGGAAGTACTTCAGCCGCTGGTGGGCTGCCCGGTCTTCAAAACCGGTGTGGGGGATGAGAAATCTCCTTGGCAGGTTCGATTCCTGTGTGCTTCCGCCATAACCTCTAAATACTGCAGAGCATCGGCTGCAATATCCGGCGAATCCCATGAAGAATCTCATACTCGGCACAGCAGGCCATATCGATCATGGCAAGACCTCACTTGTTAAAGCGCTGACCGGTGTTGATACTGACCGTCTTCCCGAAGAGAAGTCACGCGGCATAACCATTGAGCTCGGTTTTGCCGGACTTGACCTGCCGGATGGCATCCATTTCGGTATTGTCGATGTGCCGGGGCACGAACGGTTTGTACGAACCATGGTTGCCGGTGTCGGGGGGATGGATCTGGTGATGATGGTGATTGCCGCGGACGAAGGGGTGATGCCCCAGACCCGCGAGCACCTCGATATCTGCCAGCTCCTTGGCGTAAAAAGGGGGGTGGTGGCGCTTACCAAGAGCGATCTGGTTGATCCGGAGTGGCTGTCTCTGGTGGTCGAAGAGGTGCGCGAGTTTCTGGCGGATAGCTTCCTCGAAGAGGCACCTATTATTCCGGTCTCGTCGCGTAGCGGCAGCGGTATTGACCGGCTGCGGGACGAACTTGCTGTGATCGCCGGTGAGCTGGAGCAGAAGCGGAGCGAAGGGCCTTACCGTCTGCCGATTGACAGGGTTTTCACACTCTCCGGTTTTGGCACTGTTGTCACCGGCACGCTCCTCTCTGGCTCGGTTTCACTGGGGGATGAAGCGGAACTTCTCCCTTCTGCCCTGCCATGCAGGATAAGGGGCATCCAGGCTCACGGTGCAAAGGTT
Source organism: Desulfuromonadaceae bacterium (assembly GCA_028683855.1). Taxonomy (GTDB): domain Bacteria; phylum Desulfobacterota; class Desulfuromonadia; order Geobacterales; family Pseudopelobacteraceae; genus JACRCG01. The sequence goes on along the minus strand of JAQUHA010000001.1, from coordinate 55,335 downwards.
GAAACCGGGGATGCCGGATCGAGGCTGGCTCTTAACCTGCAGGGAGTTGATCATTATCAGGTGCGGCGCGGCGATGTCGTTGTCCCCAAGGGTGTCTATCAGACAACGAGGATCGTGGATGTCTACATGAATCATCTCGCCTCTGCGCCCCGCAGCCTGAAACATCGCTCCGGTCTTCGTCTCCACTCCGCCACCTACGAAGTCCCGGCGACGGTAATTCTTTTTGACCGGCCTTCCCTCGCGCCGGGTGAGAGTGCCTACGCTCAGCTTCGCCTCGCCAGACCGGTGCTGCTGCTTAACGGTGATCCCTTCGTCCTCCGGACTTCATCCCCCTCCGCGACTGTGGCCGGCGGCAGGATTCTCGACCCATCTCCTCCCGGCAGGAGAAGGCGTTCTGCCGAGGCGTTGAAACTTCTCGGGAGCCTTTCAGCCGGAATCGAGAGCAGCATTATTTCGGGAATGGTCTCCGGGAGCATGCTCTCCGGAATCACTCATGACGAGATCTCAGCCAGAAGCGGGATACCATCGCGGCGTCTGGAGGCAGCTCTGTCGGTTCTGCTGACGGCGGGTAAAATCGTGCAGGTGGTGCGGGAACCAAAAAAATATCTCAGTAGGGAATCATTTACGTTGCTCTGTGACCTGCTGCTGGAGGTTATGAACAGCTACTTCGTGCAAAATCCCCTGAAAGAGGGGATCAGCAAGGAAGAGCTGAAGTCGAGAATCCCCGCAAGAAGTGACAGCCGCTTTTTTACCCCCTGTCTTGCTGCCCTCGAAAAGAGTGGGAGAGTCATCGCGGAGCGTGAGCTCGTCCGGCTGGCCGGCAGAAAAGCTGGGAGTGAAACAGAGCAGGTGGATGTTCGTGACAGGATCAAAGAGGAGCTGGACAGGGGTGGCAAAGAGCCGCCGTTTGTCAATGAACTGTGCAAGCTGCTCAATATTCCGGAAAAACAGGCGGCGGAGCATCTTGCCCTTCTTGCTGCCGAAGGTGAAGCGATCAGGTTGAAGAGCGATATCTTCTACCGGCCGGAGCCGCTGCTGCAGATCGAGGAGATTCTGACCGCCTATCTGCGGGAGAAGGGGGAGATCAATCCTGCGGAATTCCGTGAAATAAGTGGTCTGTCACGCAAGTTCATGATCCCTCTGCTTGAATATTTCGATTCGCGGAAGGTGACCATCCGGCTGGGTGATAAGCGGGTGCTGCGGAGAAAATAGCGATAGAAAATCAAGGGGGCGTTACTGAAAAGTGCCGCCCCCTCTTTTATTCGTAAATGCTTCATGTGCCGGGTCAGCCGGTAACTGCTCTGAAACCGGTAATTACGTCCTCCCAGTCGCTATCGTTAATGGTCCTGAGATCGAGGATAAAATCACCACGGCTGATTCTCCCGATCACCGGCACCGGCTGTTTCCGCAGCCCCTCTTCAAGTTCCCGGGCGGAGAATTCTCCCGAGCGGATTGCCAACAGCCATGTCGGGAGTTCGGCCAGCGGCAGAGCCCCGCCCCCCACCTGCGATATGCCGGGAAGAAGTTCAATTTCCAGCGTTGCCGGGAGTTTCTTCCGCAGTTGGCGAACGATCCGCTGGCCACTCTTTTTCAGCTCTTTCGCTGACAGCCGGAGCAGGCGTAGGGTCGGAATTTCGGCCAGCGCCAGACGCTCATCCCGGTAGAGGCGGAGCGTCCCCTCAAGAGCAGCCAGGGTCAGCTTATCAACCCGCAGCGCGCGGAGCAGCTGATGTTTTTTCAGCCTGTTCACCACTGTCGCACTGCCGGCGATAATTCCGGCCTGCGGCCCACCCAGCAGCTTGTCACCACTGAAGGTTACCAGATCAATTCCTGCGGCAAGGTAGTCCTGCACCTTCGGCTCGGTCATGCCGGGGACACCGCTCCAGTCAACCAGATTCCCGCTGCCGATATCCGCCACAACCGGTATCCCGTGCTCTTTTCCGAGCGCGGCGAGTTCGGCTACGGTAACTTCGGCGGTAAAGCCGACAACGGCAAAGTTGCTGCAGTGCACCTTGAGCAGCATGGCTGTCTGCTCGGATATGGCGGTTCGGTAATCGTGCAGATGGGTGCGGTTTGTCGTGCCGACTTCACGCAGCAGCGCCCCACCCTGTTTCATTACTTCAGGAATTCTGAATGCGCCGCCGATCTCCACCAGCTCGCCACGGGAGACGATAACCTCCTGTCCGTTGGCTATTGCCGAGAGGACTAGAAGCACAGCCGCTGCGTTATTATTTACAACCAGCGCCGCTTCGGCACCAGTCAGTTGACAGATCAGCTTTTCCACATGAGCGTAGCGGGTGCCTCTTTCACCGGTCTCAAGGTTGTATTCCAGAGTTGAGTAGCCAAAGGCAATATCGGAGAGATGTTCACGCAGACGTGGCGCAAGAGAAGATCTCCCCAGATTGGTGTGAATTACTACACCGGTACCATTTACCACCCGGCGAAGGTTGAATGCTTCTCCGGCGGCGAGGCTCTGCTCGACTCTGGCTCCGACTGTTGCCGGGATCAGGTCACTCTCCTCCAGAGTACCGGCTACCGCAGATTTACGCAGCTCATCCAGAACCTGTCGCACAACCGCAAGAACAACCGGGCGCGGGTGATCAGCCAGAAGACTCTGACAGGCAGGTTCTGCCAGCAGCTTGTCGACTTTGGGTATTTTTCGTATCAGATCCATCGGTTGCTCCTTGATCGGTGGTGTCGAAAGCGTATCATACTTTGCCAGTGTGGCGAAGAAATTTGAACCAGCTACCCTATAGGGTGTTTTGGAGCAAAAAACCGAGCGAACAACTTGTCCGCCCGGTTTCAGTTTAGAGAAACAGAGTAGTTCTGATGTCTGAAAAGCTAACTCAGAACTTGTACCCCAGTCCGAGCGAACCGGAATACTCTTTGCCGCTCTGATCCCCATAAATGTGGATGTTGCTGCTGCTTGTGTAGACATCTCGGAATGACTTTAACCCTGCCTGAGCCGTGGTATAGAGAGCAGGTGTAAAGTTGTAGGTGCAGCCGAGGTTAATTTCCCCCTGTCGATAGTGAATCGCGGAGTATTCTGGATACAAAGCCAGATTGCTGATGCTGTAAAGTTCCTGAAGAACTGTATCAGTAGTTGGCATGGCTGATGGCTGGAAATCATTTATTCGTGAAGATACCTTGCTAAACATTACATTGGCAAAAACCTTTACTTTTTCGGATGCCATAACATCTGTTGTTACCGATAATGTGTGTGCTTTTGTTGTATATTTTGAATCACCACATGTCGAACCAAACTGGCTCGATGGAATTATGCCTGCTCAGCCATCGTACCATCCTTGACAAAAGGCTGTTTCGGAAGTTTGATCCATATAATTGTACGCAAAGGTCATATTGATCTTCTTGTCAGGCGCATACCAGACTGTCAAAGCGGGACTTTGTGTCAACTGATTCCAAGAGGAGACATCAAGGTCATTCTCCTCCTTTTTTATTCGATACATAGCTGTAACTGAATAGTACGGAGATGGTGACCATGTTCCGGATAATACGCCATCCATTGAATTATCCGGCTGATTGCTCAGATCAGATGTCCTCTCGTCGTAAAGAGATACACCGTATGTTGGCCCTGTAGTGACTGTTGTTGCTGTACTGTTTGTTATATTTGTAAGCGCAGCATTCGGGTTGTGATAAGGATTGTCAATCGCTTTGTACGATACAGCAGCACGTCCTGACACCGTACTGCCAGGTCTTGTGTTAATGCTTGCCTTGATAGTGTGTGTTTTGGTGTCTTGCAAATGCTCATCATGACGATCCAATAACTGAAAATCGTATCCAAGTCTGAGAGTTGTACGTCTAGCCAACCGATATACAGCATCAATACCCGTTGTCACTGTGTCACTAGATAAAGATGAATAGCGAGTAACAAGTGAGTCTGCTGAGGGGACAAAATTGTTATTTGTGGCTGACACCGGTGGGACTGATACAGCCGTAGGTATTCCTACTGTTGAAAAGGCGATCCCAACATCATCACTTCTCAAATGTTCTGAACGTCCCCGTACATTAATTGTAAGGTCTTTTCCAAATTTACTGGAAAGTTTAGCGCCATAGGCATCATACGTTGTGCGGAGGGTTATGCCGTTGCTACCGTTAAAACTGAAGTTACCCGGCTCTCCCGTTTTGCCGCTGTCAACGGTCGATTTGACATAACTCGCCATTACAGAGGTAGAATTTTGGAGATCAACCTTTGCTTTTATAATGTGGCTCTCTTTTTTTGAATCGGGTGTCTCGTCATAACGGAGGAGGCCATCACGATAATCGTAAAGGATACGGTTATCAAAGGTTACATAACCACCAGTGTAGTAGGTAGGAATGACGCCTGCGCCGGGTGAAAGCGCCGGGTCGTAATATCTGCTTGGCGGTGTGGCATTCTCTCTGAACTCGCGATCCAAAAACGAGTAATCGAGCGTCAACAGACCGAATTTACCGGTAACGCCTGCCGTGATGTCGCGGGTATTCTCATCAACGTCTCTGGATTGACCGGTAACATGGCAGGAGGTGCATTTGCTCATGCCGATGGACTGTTCCATCCCTTTTCTGTCTTCATTTCTGAACCCGAAATGGAAAGTCAGATTCGGAAGCTGCGGAATGGTCAGGTCACTCTTGCTGGTCAATTCGCTGCGCTTGATCGAAAATACGGCATTTGGTGTCAAATCCTCACCGAATACCGAAGCACGGCCGATCTGCTGGACAGTGTAACCGGGAAGCGCTGCCCCTGAAGCACCGCCATACGCAGGGGTAAGCGGATTGGCAGGGTCAATCGGGTTATACCAGAAAGCCGGTACATTGTTTGGTGTCAGCGGCAGCGGATTGGCAGCCGTTCCTGTATAGCTGGAAGGAGACGGTATTGCAGCGTCCAGATACAGCATTTTGTCGTGATCCAGCCAGTGCTGCATAACTGAATAGCTGAAATCTGTCCTGAAAATACGTTTGTAATCCAGATTGGCGCTGTGATCCTGATCTACTGCGTCCATGAAGCGGACGGTGCCGTCAAAGACAACGCCACCCTGATGTACGCTCAGATCCGCCTTGCCGTAGGGGTTTACCCCGTTTTTTGTCCGCAGGGTCGAATACTCACTGACCTGCTTGATATCATCTTTTACATTAATGGCTGCTGCACCTGCCTCCAGTGAGCCTGATAATGGCTTGTTGACATCAGCCACCGCAGACAGAGGAACCAGCATGGCACACATAGTGATGCCGGTCAGCCACGATCTATATCCTTTCATAAATCCTCCTTCAAATTAATTTGAGGTTTAGCGTGTCAATCCTCTGGCTCCATCCGGCCAACCGCGTGTGCCGGCATCGTTAACGGATGGTGCTGTTTGTGACGGCAGGTCGCTGCCATGTACCTTGGAGTGGCAGACAGTACACTTGGTGCCGAATGCCTGAGCCCAGGCGTCAGTCCCATGGGTATTGGTGAAGCCGACATCATTGGTTGTGTTCGCTGGCAATCCACTAACTACTGCTCCCCCTAAGCTGGATGCATCAAATGCGCTGTTTCCGGGATCTATGCTTGAACCTGTTCTTGTTGCGTGGAAATGGCTTTCATGGCACTGGAGGCAGATGAATGGCTCACTCTGCTTGAGCAGGTTGTTGGCGACAGTTCCGTGAGGATCGTGGCAGATGTTGCAGTCTTCCTGTACAGGGCTGTGTTCAAAAACAAACGGACCCTGGTGGCGAGCGTGGCAGTTGTAGCAGAGGTCGTTTGGTTTCTCATCGGTTTTCAGGCTCTTGGCGCCCGACCCGTGAGGCTGGTGGCAGCTGCTGCAGACCATCTTCCCCTCTTTAATCGGATGGTGGGATGGGAAGTTGGCTTTTGCCTGATACTCCTGATGGCAGCTGTAGCAGAGATCAGGTTCCGGCATCTTGAGTGCCTTTTTGAGCGGCTTGCCTGTTTCATGGATCTTGTGGCAGTCGGTGCAGGCGACGTCATTAACGGCATGCTCGTTTCCGTGCCACTCCATCAGCGAGTCAGAGCTGTGGCATTTCAGACAGATTGCTGAAGCCTGATCAGGGACGAGCTTGCCGAATGAGAGGATCTTGCTGCTGTCCCCCTCTTTGGTATGCAGGCTGGCTGGGCCGTGACAGGATTCGCAACCTTTTTCACCACCCATGACCTCGAATTCTGCCAGACGACCGTGAATCGACTTGGCAAATGGAACCATCATTTTTTCGTGGCAGGATGCGCAACTTGCGTCTCCAACTTTATTTGCGCCGTCAATGGTCGGCAGAGTCAGCATTCGCTCCCTGACTGCGCCGGTGGCACAGGCCCCGACAACAGCCATTAGCGCGCAGAGCAATATAAGCTTCACTACTTTTGCGCCGGACGATGTATGTCGCATGTGTTCTCCTTTCAAATGGTAATAACTGTGTAATAATGTTCCTGATCCTCGCCCTTCAATCGGGAGTTATGTCGGTGAGGCACGCGCGGGACATGACCCGCCCGGCTGATACTGCCAGGCCGTGGCGGGGGTCAGATGTACCCTTGTGTCTTTTCCTGAGACGATCGGAGTGAGCGGTTTTTGGAGCAGAGATATATGATCCAGATTGGCGTGGGGGCGACCCTTGCTTGCGGTCACCTTGGTGAGTATCGGCTGCTTGCCGTATAAATGGTGTAAGCGGTCCCTCTGGTTGTAAATGGAGTTGTCTATACGGTTATGGTTCAGCGCAGTTGCGAACTGTAGATGCAGCAGCATGGAGGGGAGGATTAGGATTCTCCAGAGCTTTTTTATCAGCAGCTTATGCATAACTCTTTATCTCCAGGTAAACGCATCAGGGCACACTTGTTGTCGAACCGACTTGACAATGTATACGGGCGGTGGGCATAGTACTCCAACCGAGCAAGATGCAAAAACGAATCGTTTTAATAGATGGATTAGCAAAACTTATACATATTATATAGATATAGGAATGTTTCTATGAGAACGGAATATCTAAAGACTCTTCAGGTCATATCACAGGTCGGCAGTTTCTCCCTGGCGGCTACCGAAATGTTTGTTACCCAGTCGGCAATATCCCAGCGGATAAAATTTCTGGAGGAGCATTACAACTGTCAACTGCTCGATCGATCCGGCCCTACTCTGGTTTTGACGGAAGCGGGAAAAATAGTGGTTCGCAGGGCGGAACAGATTCTTAAAATCGAGGCAAAACTGATTAACGATCTCAGGCACCACGGCGGGAAGTCCCGCCTCTCGATCTGCTGCACGCCGACCTTCGGAGTCGCTTATCTCCCCCATGTAATCAACCAGTTCATGCTGCGTCACGCCGACAACATCGACCTGAAATTCATGTTTCACTCGATAGATCAGGCAATCAAGGAGCTATTGGAGAACGAATTTGATCTTGCGGTTATTGAACATACTGAGCAGCTTGAGATCCCTGGTTTCGAGGCGGTTCAACTCCCCAAGGATGAACTGATATTCGTCAGTTCACCGGTTCTTGGTATTCCTGAGAATGAGGTTGATATCAAGCAGCTCTTCGGACAATGTCTGATCGCCAGAAAAATCGGCTGTGCCTCAAGAAAGCTTCTGGAACGGAATCTGGCGCTTGGCGGGAATAAGATAGAAGATTTCAGCAGATCAATCGTTCTTGACGATCTCCGAATGACTCTGGAGACTATTGTCAGTGGCGGCGGGGTCGCCTTCATCTCCAGAAGCATGGCGGTAAAACAGCTTAAGTCGGGAGCTCTGCGGGAACATCGAATTCCGGGATTTACACATCTACGTCATCGCACTGCGGTAATCAACCGGGATCGCATGAATGATGTTGCAATAAAGGATTTCATAAGCTGCATCCTCGCATCGTTTGACTTGAACCACTCTTATCTCCCGATGTCGTCAGATACTGTCTACCCCCCCACTGATCAATGTTTGTACGAAGGTGCCTCTATCTGACAAGTACGTACGGGTAGAACCCATTTGTCGCTGAGTTGATGAAAAAAGACCGCCTGGAAGATCCTTCGGGCAGCCTCTGCTGATCACAAGTCAGACTTCTCTTATGAGTACTTTGCCTTATCTGTGGAGAATTCAAGATTTGCTGGCCTTCTCTTACTCAATTTCAAACTCAACATTAACAGTTGCAGTAACATCGACACCCCCTTGCAGGAAGGAGAGTGAGTCAGCACCTCTAAGTCCGGCGGAAGCTGCGCCATAAAACTGCGGTTGCGGCCCCTGCCCTTTATAATCATATTCTATCTGTCTGACTTTACCCACTTTGCAGCCGAATCTGTTCGCGAGAAATTCAGCCTTCTTTCGCGCATCATCGGAGGCCTTTGCCAGAGCTGCAAATCTGAACTCTTCAGCGTTGCCTGAGTAGAATTCCACGTTCTGGATGCTGTTTGTCCCCAGTTTCAGAGCATTATCCAAAATGACATCCAGTTTGGTAATATCTTCAATTTGTGAAATTACATCCCTGTTTATACGGTACATTTCCGGTTTGGCAACCTTGCCGCTCCCATCGCGGTTGATCTGATCATTTCTCTCCTCATAAACAGTGAGGGTGGAGGTGTTGATATCAATCGGTTTTACGCCAAAATCCAGAAGCATTTTCTGCACTTCGCCAACCTTCTCATCCACCTCGCCCTTTCCGGAAACTATGCTTCCGCTCAGGCCGGAGACCCGCATATGTATCCTGGCGCGATCAGGTTTTGTGGAGACAGTGCCGGTCCCGGAGAGCCTGATGACTTTATCCCCCTGAGCGAGGGCGGAAGAGCAGAAGATGGCAAGCCAGAGAAATACGTGAAGAAATTTTCGATAATCCATTTTTAGATCCTTTCTGTAATTATATCTGACGCTTTGAATTATGATCCTTTTTGAAATGACATTACAAACTCACCGATTGCTGCATGAACCTTCTCTGCCCCGTCTCCCGAAAGAATTCCGTGTCTTTTGAAAATTTACAGCTGTCATGAATCTATTCCAAATGTCCAGCTGCGGGGCAAATCTGGAGGTAAAATTCTGCAGCCGCAAGGGGGGGGTGATCGCAACTACTCCGGCAATATCGCTGTTTCGAGCCGCGCAGTCAATAGCAAGGCCGCCACCGAACGAAAATCCAACCACGACCAGATGGCTGCAGAGTAACTTCAGGGTTGCATAACCCCTGTCAACAGATTTCCGCCAGTCGCCTGACAGGTCTGGGTTAAGAAACGTGGTCAAAATATTGAGGCTTATGCTGTCTTCGGAATTTAGATTGAGATCGTGCCAATATAATGGTCATTATGGCGGGTTGCGTATATTATTTTAGTCAATTCCAGAATTTTTATTGAATGCCAACCAAATGATCAGTACAATATACATTAAATAGTTTAACGTATATTATTTTGGTCATTCTATATTTGGGCTGCCTATGATGAAGCAAAGAACATACTCAAAATACGCAAAAGAAGCAGCTTTATTGCTCGGCCAACAGATCAAGCTCGGGCGCAAGGAGCGCCACTGGTCAGAGCAAATACTTGCGGAGAGGGCCGGTATTTCCAGGGCGACACTCCAGAAGATAGAGTCCGGTGATATGTCGCCATCCATCGGGCTGGTCTTCGAAGTCGCTGCCCTGGTTGGCATCCCACTGTTTGATCAGGAGAACCGGGTACTTGCAACCGGTATTGAACTGGCGCAAAGTAAAATCGCGCTCCTGCCCAAGCGGATCAGAAGCAAGACAAGGGGGGTGGATGATGACTTCTAAGCCGAAAGAAGCCTATGTCTGGATCTGGCTTCCCGGAGAGACGCAACCGGTGGTTGCCGGCAAGCTTGAAACGGATAACGGCTCAATCCATTTCAACTATGGCAAAAGTTATCTTGAGCGGATAGGTGGCAAGATCCGGGCGATTCCAATTTATGAGCCGGAATTACCGCTACGAGCCGGGGTGTTGCCCCTGTTGGGTGACCTGGAGATTCCCAATTGCATTCGGGATGCAGCGCCCGATGCCTGGGGGCGACGTGTCATCATCAACAGGAAATTCGGGCAGAAGGGTCGGGATGCGGATACCGGCAGCCTGGATGAACTCACCTACCTGTTGGAATCGGGGTCTGACCGGATTGGCGCTCTTGATTTTCAGCGTTCACCAACGGAATTTGTTCCGAGAGCTCCAGTAAATGCGAGCCTGGAAGAGTTGCTGGCATCGGCCGCACGGGTCGAGCAGGGTCTGCCATTAACCGCCGAGCTTGATCAGGCGCTCTTCCATGGCAGTTCCATTGGCGGTGCGCGGCCAAAGGCTTTGATAGAAGATCAAGGTAACAAGTACATTGCCAAGTTTTCGTCCGGCAGTGATCTCTACAGCGTTGTTAAAGCCGAATACGTTGCCATGAGATTGGCTGCTATTGCGGGGCTTGAGGTCGCTCCCGTAAAACTGGTTAATGCGGCCGGCAAGGATGTCTTGTTGATCGAGCGCTTCGACCGTATTGCGCTAGATTCCGGATGGGCGCGAAAATCGATGGTTTCCGCCCTGACCCTGTTTGGACTCAGTGAGATGAAGGCCCGTTATGCCAGTTATGAAGAGTTTGCCGAAATCATTCGCCATCGCTTTGCCGAGCCGGCAGAAACTCTCAAGGAACTTTACGGCCGGTTGGTTTTCAATATCCTTTGCGGCAACACCGATGATCATGCCCGCAACCATGCTGCATTCTGGAATGGGCATGAGCTGACCCTCACGCCGGCCTATGATATCTGCCCTCAAGGGCGAACCGGCAATGAAGCTACCCAGGCTATGCTCATCACCGGCGACAACCGGTTCAGCCAGCTAAAAATCAGCCTGGCTGCCGCGCACCACTTCCTGCTTTCCCAAAAGGCAGCGGCAACTCTGATTGACCGGATCGAGTCAGCCATACGTGAGAATTGGGAGAGGGTCTGCGAAGAGGCGGAACTCAGCCTGGTCGATAAAAACTACCTGTGGGGACGGCAGTTTCTTAATCCGTTTTCAATAGAGCGGTGAAATGATGAAATCGGGAAGTCCATGTATTTCCCATGAACTGCATAAGTTGGTCAGCTCAAATCAACCAAATCACCTACGTCCCCTTTAGTCCTTATAGTAATAATGCTCTGATACTCCTGCTCAATCGATTTACCAAAAAACGAAATAAATCCCCATGAAGTCGAACAAGCAATGACAGACCCCAGAGTCAACGATAATGGGAATCGTTCACTCAGGCGAACAGCTATCCAGCCCACTACAACAAAGGCTAGAACCCCACCCAGCAACAATCCTGATTCAGCGTCATTCAACTCACCAAGGAACGTTATGTCAGCAAAATCAACAAGGGCGGTAACTGCCGCAGTCAGCACTGCTGCAAGCGATACATACACCAGTAGCATCTCTTTCTGACCAAGCCGACTGGAGAGCCGCCAAGACATGAAAGCCGTACCTACTGCGGATGTTGCTGACGCCAGGAAAATACCGATTTCGACACACGGAGCGACAATTGACGACCATACGAGCAAACTGAAGACAACTAGTGTCATCATACCTATGTATATACCAGGGGTGCGGGGGGAGCTCATAGGTGATTACTCCACAACAACTTTGCACGGAATAGTCAGTCGGTCTATCTTCAGGGAGGATCCGTCCAGTCGGAACGCCAGCGCATCAGATGTCGGGAATGTTCCCAACATCAGGATCATCATCCTGCCCGGAAGCACGATACTTACATCTGATGTTCCGGTCCCTGATGCTGAGAAGGTTGCCATTGGGGTCTCCAGCAGCAGGGCTGTCCCGTCAAATTTCAGAATAAGGTCAAACGGTTTCTTCCCCTTGTTGAACTTCTTGACCTGTTTCAGCGCCAGGTCAAACTCTTCCCTTGATACTGTGATATCAAATGCCATGGGATGTTCCGCCTTAAAATGGATAGTTGTCCAGGTCGTCAAAATCGGTATCGTCTACGGAATCCGTGAATGCAGCAGGAGCTGAAGACTTCTCTCCCTTGTTCCCCAGCATCTGCATCCGCTCGCCGATGACCTCGGTGGTGTAACGGGAATGGCCATCCTTACCTTCCCATTTACGTGTCTGGAGCTTGCCTTCGATGTAAACTTGCTTACCCTTGTGTAAATGATCACGAGCGATCTCGGCCAGTTTGCCCCACAGGACCACGTTGTGCCACTCGGTGCGTTCCTCCCACTCGCCAGACTTATTCTTGAATTTCTCGCCGGTCGCAATGGAAAATGTGGCGATGCTCTGTCCAGTGGTTGTAGTGCGGATTTCCGGGTCTTTACCCAGATTACCTATCAGTATTACCTTGTTAAGTGATGCCATGATTTAGCTCCTGTTACTGTGTTTTCAGTCGTTATCGTCGTAATACCACCCCTCATCGTTGGAGCGCTCCCAGGAATCATTGTCTCCCATGATCTCTGCCGTCAGCAGGTCAAACTCATCGCTGTCGTCCTGGCCATTCTCATACTCATCGTACTCATCTTCCGGTCCGTAATTGTTCATGATGCCCCCCACTGTAAGGCGTCCAAGATTCAGAAAAGGTTCTGCTGGCATCCGCCGCACTTCTTCTTTTTGTGGAGCGATGTCTGAATCTCTACATATCCTTCATGCATGCCGAGAAGAGATGGACTGTCCGGGTAATGCTTCTGGCAGTTGGCGTCGATCATACCCTCGTTGAAGTTGGCGTAACAGTAGGTGCAACGAAAATGGCACGAGTTGTACATGCCCATATCTGCTGACTCGACACACCCACAACTTTCCCTCTGGTTTTTATCTTTGCCTGAAACTGCGTCAATTCCAAATAGTTCACTTATCAGTGCGCCATCAATGCATGCACCATGCTGAATGCCGATGGAATTTAGGTCAATATCCTCACTACAGGAAAATATCTGTAAGCCGAAGCGGTCAGCAATTTCCTTGAAGCCTCGTGCAATCTGCTCCAGGGCATCTTTCTGATTTGGGGCGCATATATCCTCCAGTTTAATTCCTGTACCCAGAAGAGATTTATTTAGTCGCCCCTGACCTTTGCCGTAGAAATCGTAGAAACTGAACACCAGTCGACTGGTGGCATTTTTCAGCTGCCCGGCAATATGCTCTACTTGCTCCAAATGCCAGGCAACAGGTGTAACAGTGGAGAGAATTACCGGATCGTAACGCCACACCACTCGTTCTGAACCGATGTGCCCTGCCAGTTCTATCATGGTGCTAATGCCCTCCTGTAGTGAGGGCACATTCGGCTCAAAGGTTTTGTCGTATGGGTTGAGGGTAAACTGGAAATAGTAATTCAGACCACGCTCATCCAACTCATTAAGGTGCTTCATGAGCGGTCGCGGGTTTTTGGTCCAGAAGCAGATGGCATCTACATCTTCCGGTTTCAGACTGAATCCGGAGACCTGGTTGCTGTTGAACGGGTTGACCCTGTGGAAATATCCCTCCCGTACCCGGTTCATGAACCACTCGGCGTAGAAAGCCGGGATATCGGTGCGTCTGCTGGCAGAAATAATCATTTGTTACCTCGCTATCTCAAGAACCATGTGGTGGAACGTGACGCTGTATCGTGGTTTGAGCCCATCCTCCCAAGTGAACAGGTGCTGTTGCATGACCTGTGGCAAACGGAAATTTGGGCGAATGGTTCTTGTCTCTGCTGTTGGACGGGATGTTGTAAGTCCTTTGTCATAAAGGCAGGCAGAGAGTTCGTTCATCAGTACCTTTACCTGATCGTACTGGTTCTCAACAAAAACCAGATAACGGCACGTTGAACGTTGTATCAACCGCTCGAATGTTGCAATGGCACGGGTGCGGTTTGCATAGACTTCCGTCAGGAAGTTCTGGCCGATGATAATATCCATATCAGCTACACCGCAAGTACACTGCCGAGCAAGACATTCTACCACATCGCACGAACGGCTGTTCAGGGCAAATGTCGTATGTTCTGATTTGTATGATGGCAGCATCATCGGAACAAGTTCCTGCTGAATGGGGTTCCAGTCGGGCTGACGGTCGAATGCAGTTGCTTCTGCTCTTGCAAGGCGTGGAGCACGCTTGCGGAGATATGCGGCAAGGCCAAGAGCTTCCGGGCATGGGCCGCCACCAAAGAATGCAGCTTTCAGAGTACCCGTGGAAAATAATGAATCAGGAAGTTCGGCGGATTCCAGAACATGGCAGATAGGTTCGATGTAATAGGGAAAATAGGCCAGCATATATGCTGCCCGGAAATCGGCATCATCGTATGGGATTGTGCGTCCGATTGGCATTCCGTACATCTTGCGAATCCGGTATACATGCTCACGCATATCCACAGCTGCCGCGGATATATTTGATTCAGAGATGTTATTGCTACGGCAATGCCAGTTGAGTACCTGCTGTGCGGGATTGTGTGCGGGAAATAACATGCCGTGCCTCCATGATCAGTTTGCCGGTAATTTCGGCTTCTGATATGAGACACGGCAGTGATGTGACAGTTTTCAAAAAAATATTTTGTGGCAGGATGTTTTTTGCCCAAAATCTATTTTTGTAATGGTTATGGTTTCTTTTGCTCCATCAGTCGTTTTTCCAGTTCTTCCAAAGCTTGCAGATCCTCTTTATCAGCGGCCAGGGCTTCTTCGGCTCTGCGTTTTTGGTCAAATTTTTCATACCGCTGTTCGGCTATTTCCTTGGCCACCTCGGCCTTTACTTTTCCGGCATGGGTCAAGAGCACATGCTCATTGAACGACAGAAAGGCGTCGAGTTTTTCCGACCACTGCTCCATAGTGACAGTCTTGCGCTGTCGGGCCTGCCGTTCAGCATAGTCCAGATACATGGTAACAATTTCGTTGAGGTCTTTAATCTCATCGGCCTGTAGATAGTTCTTGGCAGTGGCCACATCCGGCTTGCGGACAATGGAACCCTGCCAAGATGTCAGCCCCATGTTGGGTAGCTCCGGATTACTGCGCGATTCTATCAATTCTGCGGCGGTCTTGCCGCTAATGGCCCAGAGCATCTTGTTCTGAACCTTCTTGAAAAACAACTGAGCCAGATCGGAGCTTTTGTCATAATCGATGGCGGTAGCATAGATATCGCGGATTTTCTGGTAAAAACGCTTTTCAGATGCCCGGATATCCCGGATGCGAGCCAGCCACTCGTCAAAATAGTCCCAGGTATCGACTTTTTTCAGCCGTTCATCATCCATGGCAAAACCTTTGATGATGTACTCTTTCAGAATACCGGTAGCCCAGATGCGAAACTGGGTGGCACGCTTGGAGTTGACCCGATAGCCTACGGCGATTATGGCGTCCAGATTGTAAAAATCCTTATTACGGGCAATCTGCCGTCCCCCCTCGTTTTGAACTGTTTCCATTTTGGAAACAGTTGACTCTCGGCTCAATTCTCCTTCTTCATAGATATTGGACAGGTGCTTGGATATGGCGGGAACATTGACACCAAACAGCTCAGCCATGGCACTCTGGGTCAGCCAGATGGTTTCATTCTGCAAGACGGTGTCAACTTTAATGTCACCGTCGGGAGTGGAGTAGAGGATGATTTGGGATTCAGTCATGCTGCATATCCTTTGGTTTAATTGCTTGAACTAACGATTCTGACGCTCCTCGTCGCGGGTTGCTGTATTCAGAGTGATGGGACGAGAGGGATAATGGTATTATGTCCCCGGAATAATCCTGGGCGACGTAAATTGCCTTCCAATGACTAAAACCAACTTGACTAAACATGACTAAACTTGACTAAATAGTATTACCAGCCAATACCCACTTTGACTTTACAGAACTACCTTTATTTACAATAGTTTTGTCGCGATTAGCCATCGCATAGATGAGGTTTCTGACCTTGTTTTTCTTCTGTTGTTCGTCTAAAGCATCAGAAAGTTTGTCTAACAAGAGATTGTCAATATCCTTCCTGCTGGCAGCCCCGTACTGTTTGATAAAAGATAGTATCATCTCCTTGTAATGTGCATCGTCGAACGCCCGATTACGAATGTATGAGGTTTTATCTCCCGTAACGGCAGCTATATGTGCGGCAACAAAGAGGTTCGGGTATCTTCCTTCCACCAGTTTTTTGGGTTTGATGAATTTGTACTCCTGCTCGTTCAGGCGTTTTTTCTTTTGCACCTTATCAAGGCAGATGACCGTCTTCAGATCGAGATCGGTCTTGGCAATCAATATCTGGGTATAATTTTTATCCAGAATCTTCCCATAAATCTTTACTTTCACCCTTTCCGGCTCGCTCAGATCATACTCGGGCAGTGGAAAGAAGCGGCTGCGCTGCATCATAAACATTTTCTTGATGCCGCCACCCTGCGTATCGATCATTTTTAGATTAACCATGGCGTTCGCCAGGAAATGGTTGCGGTAATGTTCTGCAGGCGCATCCTGCTCAATCACCGTCTCAACAGATTCAGGGATAAATTTTCCCAGATTGGTAAAAAGAAGTTCGTCCGACAGTTCGATCACGTTGATTCGACCGCGCAGCTCATAATCCTGATGAGCAATACAATTATGCAGTGCCTCACGGATGACATACGGTTCATATTGAGTTATCTCCGTGGGGAATAGCGTGTTTTCCTGGAGATAGCGGTATTTCAGGTTGCGAATTTTACTAAAGAGCACATCTGTATTGAGAAGAAATGGTGGTGCAAAATGCTCATAATCCTTCTCGACATTCTGGTCGTTTTTCAATATCCAACTGATTTTGGCTACGGATGGAGAAATGAAATGTTCAGACTCCTCTTTGCCAAGGAGAAGAATGGCAGTTCGGGTGATTTTGCCCTTAATGGTAATTTTTGCCTTATTCAGAAATGTGACGTCGTCCCATGAATCAACCTCTACCGCTTTATCAGGATACTTTTTCTTGTATTCGTCTCGTGCCCTGGCAACGGCTCTCGGGTCGAGGTCATCCAGCGATGCACTTTCACAAATCTGTGCTGACCAATCAACAGCCGGTTTTTTGATCCAGATTTTTCGGGCTTTTTCCGGATGATCCGCCAGCTTCTTTTTGTAGGAGCCAACGCGGATGTACTCGATTCCTTTAAAGCTTATAGGTGTGTTGGTTGCCGGTTCAATTCGGAACAGGACAATCGGTTTCCCGCTGTAGTCGAATTCGAATATTTTGAAGTCCATAGATGGTTGTAGTTGTGTTATCAGCCAGTTTTCCAGCTCCTGATTGCCAATCTTCTTTTTGCGGGGTTTGAATTCGGTTCCGACAACCTCGTGAGTTTTGTCCTTGACGCCAAACACCAAATAGCCATACTCCTGGTCGTGCATAGAGGCCGAATTAGCAAGCGAAGAGATATATTCACCAATCGCTTGAGGCTCTTCATTGTTGACTTTGAATTCAAACCACTCTGTCTCGGTTGGTTCCTGGCGGAGACGATCAATCAAATCGATGAGTTCGGACTTATTCATCATCGTTTCCCTTATGCCTACAGGATTTTGAGAACAATATGTATGGCCTGTGCTGGTCTTCTGCGGGGGTTTCTTCTGTGAGTGCTCGAACATCCCATCCTTCACTCTTGGCCCATACTCGTAGTGTATTCCAATTCACCATTCGATCGTCAAACGGGTGACTTTTAGGGAATGCGACAGATACAGTATCATGGTCAATAACGACTTCGGTTGCATTGTTTGCTAAGTGCTCTTGCAATATTGCAACAAGCTGCCGTAGTGGTTCATTATGGACATTGGACATAGTTACTCTCCTATATAAATCTCCGATGTTCTTTGAATTCGACGATCTCGTTTTCCCAGCAGGAGATCAGAGCGGAAAGGAGTGATTGTAAGGTTTGTTGGTTCATGAAAGCTGCCCTTTTTGCCGAATAACTTGTTGAATACCGTCTATATTTTTTCAGGCAAACCATTCAGCCGGTTCAATATATCAATATACGAGTATAGAATATGAGTTGATGCTGTTGCATTTTGCTGCAGAGCGTTTAACACCCACATTATTCCTTGAAGATCTGGGTCTATATCAATCAGGTGGAATGTGCCAGCTTCTAAATTCATGTCCTCATGTTTGTTCGCATCCCAGATGCCTACTGCATTTGTAGCTCTAAGGATTACGTACTTTCCGGATACATGAATAATGTTTGGCCTACGGCCAAATTGGATACTCGGATTGCGGATATAGTAGTTATTTAGATGCGTTAACAGTGAAGTAGCAGATATACCTTTAGACGCGTAGATAATTTTATACGGCCAATCTTCGTAGTCCTTGACGTTAAAACTAGGATTGACTCGACTTCCAAGGGGTGTAGAAGCAGGAATGCTAGCAATACCAGCGAGTGCGTTTTCAAGTTCATTCTTGTTTAGTGTGGATTTGATTGAAGCAATACCTAGCGTGCCTTCTACTGGAGAAAAAGACTTGCCGAGGCCATTTTTATTGTGAAAGTTAAATCGCGGAGTTGTGTCTGTTGTTACAATAACGTCGAGTTGCGCGGATTCAGTGCCGTCCTCTCCAAAAAGAAATCCACCTAAAAAAACATTGCATTTGGAGGGTGCGTGCAGACGCAAAAATTCTGCGTATAAATTTTCTCGAGACATTCCTACATCGGTCATATTTGGGAAAACTGAGGCTACGCTTGCCTCACCACGAAGCACTGAAGCAACTTCAGTATAATAGGTCCGTAATCTTTGGAAAAAATGTCCAGCCAATTAGGGCTCCTTTACTGATTTCAGATTGTTAAACCTGACAGCCCAATAAAGTGTTTTTCAATGGGCTGTTTTTATATTGGGCTTGCCACGGATATTATCTTTTCTGATCAGTCAGCAAATATAGCCCTTGTTGGTGTCATTGAACTTCACAGTTAAAGTTGTTTTTAATAACTGCAATAGCGTTCTTAGAAGCCATCAGCAAATCAGGATCATTCTTATCTTCTATGGTAATTATTTTATTATTTTCAAAACCGATTAAAAATATACATGCACATTCGGAAGAACCGCCATGTATTTCGATTTCATCAATGCATTTAGTAAAGTATTCAACTGATTTAAGAATATTTGAAGCATAAATCTCTAGTACTCCAAGATTGTAGTAAGCTAGTTGCTTTGTATTATGCTTGTCGTCTTGTTTTATCGCGGTGTTAAACATTTTTACAGCACTATCAAATTCACCTAAAGCCATATATACATAACCAATATTATTAGCTGCATTTGCATCAAGTGCTTCATTGAAATTACAGGCTAAATCTGCATTTAATTTACAAAGCTCCTTACTGCCATTATCTAAATATATTTCGGCCATCTGTTTTACATGCTGTTTGGATATAAATTCTTTAATATCATCATCGAAAGTTTCGCGAACAATGATCTTTATGTCATCAATAGTAGGTAAATTAAAACTTTCAATAATATATTCAAAATTAATCGATACACCTTCTCCTCTATTTTTCATATCAGATAGCATCTCGGTAATATTAGAAGTTTTTTCATTGCCGTCATAATAATACATCAGCTTCATACTGAGTTTTTTTGAAAGTATATCTATAATCAATATATCAATTGAGCTTGAACTATTAGCAATCTGTTCGTAAAGCAACCAGTAAATATGGATGGCCAACCCAAGTGAATTTTTGAGTGAAGTAATATCTTTGTTGCTATAGGAGACTATAATTTCTTTAATAAGCTTATCTTTGCCATCAATGTTTATATCTAACTCTAAATCAATGTATTGGCTCCTCAGCTCTTTGCTATAACTGACATCTTCCAGATTCTTTTTAATCTGATCGAATGGCATCATTGAGAATTTTCGTAATTTTGAATCTAGTGCTATTTTCGTGAAAATATCCTGAGGATAGTCATTAATGCTCAAGTTAAAATTATTATGCTGCCTAGAAAAATATTTTGAATAAATCCTATCAAAATCATCTCCGTTAAAAAATATTATGTCATTCATGACATTCAAAATATTATTGTTCTCAAGATATTCTAACTGATCATACAACTCATGCTTATCCCATCTATTATTATCGTTAACCAAGCACTCTATCGCCCATATGTCATCAAAAGTGGCTTTTCCGCAACATGATGCTAGTAATCTAAGCGCTTTAATTGACTTGGCGCTAACTTCTTGTAATTTAGAGATAATTATCCTCGATCTAATATCTTTACCTTTTGCCAAATCTATTAAAACCTCATCAAAAACATCAATACTTAACTGCATTTTATCCGAATGGCCTGATTCGTAACCTTTATACATATAATGACACAGAAGCTGTATTTCGTATGGCTTACCACCAGTCAGACTCTGTATGTCAGTTAAATCAATAAAAGTATCAACCTCCATTACATCTTGAATATTTTTGCTAATGCTCTTAAGTGGTTTTTCAATACACTCCCTGATTTCACGCCAACTAACAAACGGATCAATATTTATCCTTTTAAATTGCCTTACTATTGGGGAAAAGACCTCGTCCATCAACGGAAACAAATTTGGTGTTCCAGTGAAAACGAGCATATATCCGGGCAGATTCATAAAAATGTTTCGCATCATCTCCAATAAGATTCTGTTTTCCGTGAGCACATTACACTCGTCAAACAGAAGTGCAATAGGTGCTACTACCTCATTGCTCAGAGTTTGCAGATCTTTTTTAATAATGGCATCCCCTACTTTTATATCCAGACAGCCTTTGCTCATCGCTTTTGCATACTGAACTGGAAAGAAGAATGGTGCCCAAATCTTATTCTCTGGGACATCATACGCGCATGTCATATCAAGATAAGCATCGTAGGTTTTCCCAGCTTTCCCCCCAAAACAATAATTACTATCTTCTTTAGTAAATTCGAGAGCTTCTGATAAAATGCTATCAAATAGCTTGTAGAAAAAAGATAGCTGGTTTTCAACGTCACCCTCATTGAGATCTATCCTGACAACACAAAAACCTAGTTCTTTTGCTTCAATAGAAATCATATTAAGCATACTGGTCTTTCCTGAGGCTCTTTCTCCAAGCAAAGCCAGATTAATTGCCCTTGGCGCATTTACTGCCTGCGCCAGATAATACCTAATCTCTTCTAACTGCTTCTTCCTGCCGCTAAAAATATTTTTATCCGAAACAGGGTTTGCAAAATCATAAGGATTATGTTTTGATTCAGCGCTTTTCATTGTTTAGCCTTTCCAGTATGTTAGCAATTGTAGACTGCGCTAATTCGTAGTGTACTAGAACTTTAGATTCATTTATCCACTTATCCAATATATATCCACTGCCCCACCCATGAGGTAAATTTGCATATTCAATTACTTTGTCAAAATAGTCTGACAATGATGCAATAGCATTGATTGATTCTGATTTAAACCACCACTCATTTTTTATTTCGCAAAGATCTTCAAAGTTTTCGACCTTTTTATAACCATTTATAACAATATTAAATTCTGAAAGCTTGTGTTGTAAATTGGAGAAAGAGATTCTGCGATTGATATTTTTTGCTACTTCGCACCACTCCTGATATTCATTTGTTCCACTAGTGATTTTCAGTTTAGCCAGTAGCATGGCTATACGATATGAAACATCCGCACGATAGTGTGAGATAGATTGCACCAATGATTGATCGAAAATTGCACCGTAAGCACTTGACATCAATATGCCCTGATCATCTGGATGACCTGTTAGATTTTCAACCCTTGAGGTAAATATATCCACAGAATCGATGATCTTTAAATCTCCAGTTGTAAGGAGCGAACTGATGACGCCGGATATTCTGTCAGCACAATTTTCAATGACAGACAACATAACACCCGTTTGGCCTGGGAGTGACTCAATCAAACGGCATGGATCATAGAAAAGGTACTCAAAACTGGAAATTTGAATCGCAATACTAGGGATATTCTGAGCCCAACTAATCTCTGCTTCTCGCAAAGTACGAACTGCGAATTTTTCAACTGTAGTGGATTTTGCATTGCATAGCGGATCATTAACAGGTGCCGGATATATGAATGCTATAAATCGTTCTTTTGCAGCAATATCCAACTTTTCAGCCAAATACTCAACTTTGTCTATGGTGCCAGCTCTAGTTATTGCGCCAGTAGATAAAACATCAGGTGTCACAATGCCTGTAGCAAGAGAAAACGCCCCAAGATAGACAGGAAGCCCCAAAGACTTTCCATTTATGGCATAACAACATTGATCCAGAATCGGCCAAATAAAAAATGTAACTCTTGGAAACTTCCGTTTCACCAGCTCTAAAGCGGTTTCAACTGCCGCTCTGGCATCCTCATCCATGCAGTTTTGTGCCCAGACAGGAAGAACAGTCGTCATTTCACTTGATGGACTGCATACCGTAAGACAATAAAATAATCTGTCTCTATTCTTGCGTTCCGTATCAGCAACGGCAATCGCAACCCGTCCCCATTTCCAAGAGACGATCTGCTCCCATGTGCTATCAATACCGATTAAATCGTGAATGTTACAATTGCTGCGCAACCAGTGTTCCGCTTCAGCAGGGGCTTTACTTGGATTTAGCAAATATGACGCAAGGCATACTGACTGGAATAGCCGTCGGTGTGTTACCGACAAATTGCTTGCAATGAGGTCTGCTTGTTCAACAAACTTGTCCCCATTTCCCCAGATATTATCGTGTGGATTAGAAAAATTGCGGTTTGCGGTTGCAGACAAATATTCATTGCCGCGTCTAAGACTGGCAACTACCTGCTCTATGTTCCAATCTAGCCCTTTCATGTATTCACCAATAAAATTATTACATTATCGATTTGTGCCAAATCTTCAGGAACATCTTTGAAAAGAATGTCAAAATATGGTGAACCTTCCTCAATCCTATTTTGGCACTCCGCTATAGTTTCGCCATGATAAGACAGTGTTGCCAAAAGATGTAATCCTGTCTTTGCTTCACGAGACAATTTACCAGAGATGAGATACGTCCGGTTGCTCTGCCAGTCATCGTCTGTAATTGTTGCTTGTATTGTTTCGATCAGCACGCCATCAGCAGTCTTATGTACAATGTTAACCGGTATAGTATTTTCGCTATCTGCGGCGGCAAGCTGTAATTGCTGTGGTCTTACACCAGCTAGAAACCCGAACGCAGAATCATAATTATCTGGGAGAACATATTCCTTTAGCTTTTCAATCAGTCCTGAAACTTCGCCAAATATCTCATGCACAAAAGAAGGTACTGATACTAATGACTCCAGCTCCACTAACAACTGCGCCACCGCAGGCATCGCAATCTCCGCACCGACTATTACTTCTGTCGTCCTGAACCAGTACAAAATAGAGTTTTCGTCTATATCCTTCCGAGACTTGCCAGCCTCATTCAGCACAGTCTGAATCTCTTCCTGCTTAACCCCGCCAAGGCAATGACTCAACATACCCAGGTGAATGGTGTAAATGTTCCATGCCTGGGCAAAACCAAATCGATCACCGGATAACAACACATCGCCATCAGACAAAAGAGAGATATCGTGATAAATCTGTGCGACCTTAAGCGCATTGCCTTCGATTCCTAGCAGAAGTATCCGTGGCGCTCGGTAATAATTGCCATCGTTCCCCCAATGCGATAGGTCATCTCTAAGAGCCCAAACCTGACCCTCAACCGGTGCAACTTCTGTTGCCTTGTGTGGCGAAGCACCATCAGAAAGTCTACCGGCCAATTCGCGCCAGGCGGTTCTCGACTGTGCGGAAGAGTTCCTGACATCGCTGCAGGCAGGACATATCTTCAGATGCCTCTGGGTTTCAATTGTCAGTTGTTCTGCAAACAGCATATCATCACCTGGGCACGAGCGAATACGGTAGGCTTCCTGCCACGCCAGCTTCATTTTAAGTGCACTATTAGTAGATTCCATCGGAATGTGTGTCCTCATATTCCTTCACGGCCCCCGCAACGCTTTTTACAAAGCTCGGCGATTTTTTCTGCAAAAATAAATTGTTCTTCCTCATCCTCTTCATTGAATCCAGGCAACTGCGCATTCCCCCACAGTGACCAGAACTTACGGATATGACTCTGAGCTTTTTTAATATGGTAATGAATATTGCTTGGTCCCTTCTCACCCAAATGTTTTGCAATTTCATCAAGCTTCTGTCCGTCAGCTGCCCGCCAGAGTATTTCAGCCTGTCTATCATCAAGACCGCTCAGACATTGATCTGCAAGTATTTTAAGTCCATTTTCAACAACATCATAATTCAAGTCAGCTAATTGGCGGTGACGTGAACCAAGCGGATCACCGGCAAGCTGGATGGGCTTTAGTAGATCAAATGCTTCGGATTCAATAGTCCCTTCGTCGCTACCTGTTTTAATTTCCTGACGCTTGGCTGCAAAGGAGTACTTGGCAAACACGAACCGAGTCAATTCACGTAGTGGCTGCAGGTATTCCAACTCGTATTTTCCAGACGCTTCATTCCAGTAAAAACGAGATAAGGAGAGCATACCGGCCTGTTCATCAATCTCGCTATGGGGAACAGTTGGGCTTGACCACCCCTCAAATGACAACCCCCAGTAGCTATACGGCAAATAGTCAATAAACTCATCATCTGAGTACGCGAAAAAGGAACCATCATCCGTGGGGACATAGCGAATATCTGAAGACTTG
This sequence comes from Desulfuromonadaceae bacterium, assembly GCA_028683855.1. GTDB lineage: Bacteria > Desulfobacterota > Desulfuromonadia > Geobacterales > Pseudopelobacteraceae > JACRCG01. The sequence goes on along the minus strand of JAQUHA010000001.1, from coordinate 30,878 downwards.
GATATAACGTTTCGCAAATGGCGTTGGTATGCATGGAAGGGGCTGACAGGATAGGTGCGACGCTTGTCAATAACGTGATTCAGGAATCTGGTGTTAATCTTAGCGGCAATTGCAGAAATATCTTTATTTTTAACGTCCTCGGAAATGTCTCTACCGACTGCTTCGTGATGTTCTAAAATATACATCATCAACTCAGCAGCTATTATATCTCGCAACTCTTTAGAGTCACTCGTGAACTCTTCGCTGAATATCTGTGCCAGATTGATCGAGCTTCTGCGAGCCTTCAAATCAATATTGATGGCGCAATCATAAATAACAGCTTTGCCGTCTGAAGAGTTCAGCCATTCATTGAGTCCAGTCTTCATTGCATTCCTTCTTTATATTGATCTCCGACTATGTCGCTCTCCCTGACAATACCGAAAAAGTTCTCCTGCCTGACTATGTCATTCTGAGGTGGCAGGTTGATGAGATATTGGTGGCAAATATAGCCACTTGGCTGAAATATCTTTCCATCAGGGGCAAGACGCGAGCCTTCAGGAATCTGACTGTATCCCTTGAAGTTTTTTGATGAGCATGGGCAAAAGCGGTAACTGAAGTTGCCTTCACGCTTTAACATAAATATCGGATGATTGGCTGATTCGGATAATGACTCCGATGTTTTGCCCCCTGGAAATTTTCCACATGTCTTCTGTAGCAGGATCCTGTCACTGATTTTTATGAAATATGACAATGGTTGCCAGTTTTCTGGTGCTTTAATACTTGGAAGTGACTTCCTTAAAGCATCCAGTTCCCAGAACGGATTGCCCTTTCTTCTGGTATCGCCCCCCATATCCAAACCCCTTTTGCTTGGCTCTTATAAAGCATCTTTAACAACTTAACGTATTAACAGAATCGAGCATTCAAGACCAGAAAGAAAAATATTTTGTTGATTTTGAAAATTGCAGAGTCATGGCCGTGATGAAAAATGAAGAATCAACAGTTGGTCGCGTTTGTTTCATCAACGCGACGTTTTCGGTATCGCCAGTAGCCTAACGTTGCGTTTCAAGATGAACTCTGTTCAACACAAACCTACAACTGCAAATTCCAACCACATCCTTACCCAAAACAACCCTTTAAATCCCCACAAAAACCACCCGCAAGAGCGCACCAACAGCAGCTTGACTTGACGCTGGAGCGTCACTTGATGCATTCCCACGCTGGAGCGTGGGAACGATAATCTACAAGATTCCGGACGTCCGGAAATCAAGCTAACCACCTAATTTAAAAACAATACACCTTCAAAAAAGCCCCAAATATTTCCAATCTGTTTTTCAGCGGTGATAGAAACAACCATCTCTCCACAACCGTCTCAATCAACCCTTTTTCATCATTCCTCACGCATATTAAGCAGATAAAACTCATGCAGTTTGGCTTGCAGCAGCTTCTTATCCGGCAACTGTGTCTGGTATTCGGCAATCATAGCAGGAGAGAGTGAACGGCTGAGCGCATACTCTACCACCTCGGCATCCTTGCTGGCGCAGAGCAACACGCCAATAGCCGGATTTTCGTGACTCTTTTTCACATCCCGATCAAGCGCCTCCAGATAAAACCCCAGCTTGCCAAGATACTCCGGTTCAAATCGCCCGACCTTCAACTCAATCGCCACCAGACAATTCAACCCCCTATGGAAAAACAGCAGATCCAGAGCAAAATCACGCTTGCCAACCTGCACAGGAAATTCGGAACCGACAAAACAGAAATCCCTCCCCAACTCATTCAGAAACTCCTTCAACCTATGCAACAATCCCTGGTGCAAATCAGACTCGTCATGCCCGTCCGGTAACTCCAGAAATTCAACCAGATACGAATCCTTGAAAAGATTCAGAGCGTCCGGATAAATTTGTGTCACCACTGGTGACACTTTTACTGGGTTCAGAATGATTCGCTCAAACAGAGCTGTCCGGAACTGTCGTTCAAGTTCTCGCTTGCTCCATTTTTCCCTGATGACCATTCGCAGATAAAACTCCCGTTCTTCCTCGCGCTTGCTCTGACTGAGGATAATCAGATTATGAGTCCACGATAATTGTCTCACCAGTGGCGCGACTTTTTCATCACCTCGATATGTCTCGTGAAATTGTCTCATACGAAAAAGATTTCGACGTGTGAATCCCCTCAAACCAGGCTGAGTACGGGCAATGTAGGCGGCAAGCTGTTCGACCACGCCATCACCCCATTCTGCGCTTTCAATCTTGCGGCTGATGTATTCGCCAACCTGCCAATACAAATCGATCAGGGTTGTATTGATCGCCTGAAACGCCCGTTGACGTGCCGAGTGGATCAGGTTGACCACTTCTGCAAAAGCGGTTTCAGGTGAACTGGTTTTTGCTGGCTTTTTCATTCCTACGACTCCTTGATAACAACTATTAAATGGCTTTTATCTTTTCTATTCAATGCGACTCTACGGTAATATGCAACATCAATACGTTCTCAATAAAGCTCAATTTCAAAGAGCTTATCTGCGAAGTTAAAACACCAGATAACAACGGCGACCCCATGACAATTTTATCAGCGGCTGTGCCTGTAAAAACTGCATAAGCAACATCAACCTCATTCAAAACCACCCTCACCAAAGGCAATTCAACCGGCTTATCTCGCAACCATTTAAGTGATACCGTCAGCGTATCACCGGAAAGCCTCATCTCAACAGGGACAACGGCACAATGTTCCAGAATCATTTTTTTCTGTTCGTCCGTCAACTTTGCTGCCGCTGGCTTTGATGCAGCTCCACGCAATACCAACGCCGGCTTGAACGTACCACGCAGCAGATCAAGCGTCTCGGCAGCAATTTCCAGCACAAAATTCTTTGTACCGCTTACTGCCAGCTTCAATCCCTGAATCACGTCAAACACACACTCTTTCTCACTTTCCAGCACTTCAACCACCGCAGGCAGTAAAACAAACGCCCCTACCTCAAGCTCCATACTACGGAAAAACGAAAGAATCGATCCATCTGGCACTGGCGGATATGTAGCACGAGAGCAAGCGACAACCTGTTTTAACTCCTCCTCCTTCACACAGCCAAAGCACAATCCTAGAGATGCTTCCCTCACGTCATAACAATTCCAGCTTTCAGCAAAACCGAACCGGTCATCAAGCAGCACATCCCCATTGCCAGAAAGTCGTTTATCTTCATAAAGCTGGGCGACCTTCCAAACGGCATTGTTCTTACTCTTGTTGAGTATTAGAAGCATTGGTGGCTGAAAATAGCGACCGTCCTCCTGCCACTTCCCCAACTCTTTTTTAAGTGTCCACACTTGGCCTTCCTGCTTTGCAATATCACTTGCCGGTTGCATGGCTTTTCCTGACATTTTATCAAGTAACCCTTGCCAAGCTGTTCTTTCTTCCAACTGCATCGCCCGGTTCTCACGACATGTTTCACAAAAGGACAAATGCTTCTGCAGATTGTCATCAATAGTTTCCGCACACAGAATATCTGAACCAGGGCAGGTGCGCTGTTCAAGTGCCGACTGCCAGGCCAGTTTGAGTTTTAGTTCATCATTGTATCTACTCATGCTTGATGTCCCTTATTCCAATTTCAGATCTGTTGAATCTATCTCTATTTTTAAACCCCTCGAATTCGAGGGAATTAAAATCAATTCAAGCCTCATTCAACTATAGCTCTGAATCCCACAATTCGCGATAAGCGTTGACGTATCTTACCGTGGCAGCGGGGTCAATATCGAAGTAATAGCGGCAGAGACGGCGATAGAGCAGAAGCGCTTGTTCGTGGCAGCAGAAATCAAGCAGACCATCGAGCGTCTGTTCGATCTGCCGGATATCGCGGCTGCAAGTGGCGATAATGGTTTCCACAACTGGCGTATATTGAACCACGGCAACTGCTTGCAAACCCTGTATCTGTTCGGCAATGGCACTCACGGACTGAAAGATCGTGTCGTAGTCTTTCATGTCATTTCACATGATGAAAAGCTTCATCAACCTTTTCTGCCAGAAGAAATTTCAAGAGAGATTGATAGGGAACGTCCTTTTTATTGGCCAGCATCTTCAGCCTGTCAATCAACGAAACCGGCAGGCGCAGAGAAATAGCCCTTGTCGATGGCTTCAGGTTGGGAAAGACTGTTTCCTCTGCTTGAGAAAAATCAAGATAGTCCGTCGCATCATGAGTTGACCAAAAATCACGCTCGTCGTCCTCTGTATTAAATTTTGGAACTTTTTTTAAGGCGGTCACGATATCCCTCCAATTCAGGCTCGGTTATTATGTTGTCAATTACGATGAATCTTACCCTTCTCTGCTATCACGGCAGTCAATCGCCTCTTTACAAATCGAAATTACTTTTTTGTAAAAAATCCGCAGTTCATCTTCAGCAACGGAATAATACTCGCTGTCTGGCAGGCTCCAGCGTACCCATTCCTTGTGAAGTTTTTTGATTGCATCCGCTTTGTAATTACTTACGCTGCTGACACCTTTCTTGCCAAGATTTGCCGCTATTTCTTCTGGAGTTAAAGATGCCTCAAGACTGCACAGAACTATTCTTTCTTTGGAAGTAAGTTTTGCAACTGCGTCTTGAGCTATTCTTTCAAGATCCGTTTCGATAATTGATTGCCCCAATACCGGAAGTTGGCGCATCCATGAGTCATCACCACCTGATGAATCAGGATTTACAAAAGTATCTCTCGGAGTTCGTTGTGATTCTTCGCCGTCATCATCAGCAGTATCCGACTCATATTCTACGCTGGGAATAAGAGGATATTTCACTGTAACAAACGTCACCAGTTCACGAATGGGGTGCAGGTAGTCGTCCAGTATGACTCGCAGTGATTCATCCCAATAATGATGAGAAAGTTGAATCATGGCGGTTTTCTTGTGAATCTCACTGAATGAGATAGTGCTTGAAGTCCATTCTTTGAAATTCAGATTTTTGATACGAAAGTTATTGTCATCTGGAAGGAAAGCAAGGTCAGGCTTGTGTGACCAGGCAAAATAGGAACCGGTTCGTGGCATCGGTTTGTAGTTGATGTCTTTTGCTTCGGATAGTACAGAGCGCATATGGCGATAGTAAGCGTGGAAAGGACTGTCGTTGCGGCGCTGATCAATGCAGCTGTCTATGAATTCGCGACTGATGAACGTGGCAAGCCCCTTATAGTCGAGCTCTACAAGGTATTTAGTCGCTTTTTGCGCAATGCTTTCAGACTCTTCTTTAATGAACTGCCAAAGGTTGCTGGCAACGGCTGCTTGATACTCTCCCGAATCGCCAGCCTGCATATAGGAATCATCAAGCGTTATCCCCAACTGCTCGGCACGACGAATTACCAAACGAGCACAAGGGAGTAGGTCAGTGAAGCATTCCGGTTTGTTGAGCCATGTTGAAAATTTATCTGTCATTCAACCTACCCTTATTAAACCCTGCCTACATAACATAGTGAAAAGTTAATTGCTTATCCTTCATCTGCCTAGAATAAATACCACATCAACAATTATTTTGAAATTTAAACATCCACTGCCGTGACTCTTACCAGAAGGAAAATCAACACAGGAGAGAATAACCATGAATAACCCGAGCCGAAAAATTGATGCCGCTACTCTGCAACAATCAGAGCAGAACGATTTACACACTCCATCCTCAATCATCCCGACATCATTCTGGTTGGGGGGGCTGAAAATCGACGTGGTTTACGACAACACTATGGTCAAGACCAAGCAGGTCATCGGAGAAGCACGGTATGCCTATCAACAGATTCTCCTCGATCCGAGTGTCGCACCTATGCAGACGGTGGAACAGTCGTTTTTTCATGAGATGGTTCACTGGATTTTCTACGTGATGGGTGAAGAAGAGCTGCGCAACAACGAGAAGCTTGTGGACCTATTTGCTCACTTCCTCTACCAGGCAAGGGTAACAGAGACTAGAGAACAACTTGTTCGATCTTCTGATGAACTGCCCGCATCAAATATTTAAAGGATTCATTATGAACTCGACCATTTCCAAAAGACTCCCGCCTCAGAATATCGAAGCTGAAATGTCAGTCCTTGGCGGCATTCTGCTCGATAATGATGCTTTATGGAAAGTCAGCTCGAATCAACCACTTTAGACACTCTTTTCCTGAACCAGCTAAATATTGATGATAGGATCTGCAGGTGGATTTTAAAATGGAAACGCAGCCGGCGGGAATTTTCAGGCTGTGAAGGAGTCACCCCTCCGCTTTCAGGTCACGCGCCATCAACTCTATAACCGCCTGACGCGCCGGTTTGTCCTCGTGCAGAATTTGAAAGGTCTTTTCAACAATCGGCATCTCGACTTCGAGAGTCTGTGCAAGCCTATACACCGATTCTGCACTTTTCACCCCTTCTGCAACCATTCTCATCTCTGCCAGAATGCCTGGCAGTTTCATCCCCTGACCCAGTTTGAAACCTACAGTACGGTTTCTTGAAAGATCGCCGGTACAGGTTAAGACCAGGTCACCCATTCCAGCCAATCCTGCAAAAGTGGCAGGTTGAGCACCCATAGCCTGCCCCAGGCGATTCATTTCTGAGAGCCCTCTTGTGATAAGTGCTGCGCGGGCGTTATGCCCGAAACCGAGTCCGTCGCAGATTCCGGCGGCGATGGCGATAACATTTTTAACTGCCCCCCCCAGCTCTACTCCGGTTACATCAGAATTTGTATAGACCCTGAGACATGGACAGCTGAAGGCGGATTGAACGCGAAGTGATGCGTCTATGTTGCGGGATGCAGCGACTATCAGCGAGGGGAGCTCCTGAGCGACTTCGCGGGCAAAGGTAGGGCCGGAGAGAGCTACATAACGATTTAATGCTTCATCGCCAAACAGCTCTCCGCAGAGTTGTGAGACGGTCTGCAGGGTTTCCAGCTCGATTCCTTTAGAGGCGTTTGCAATAATAGCGTTTGGAGAGATGTGTGGAGCAAGCTGTTTGAGGACGCCCCGCATAACCTGAACAGGAGTGACGAGCAGAATTATACTCCGCCCTGCTACCGCATCTTCCAGATTATTAGTTGCCGCAAGCGTTGGGTGAAGGTTTATGCCTGAGAGGTAGAGTGAGTTGGTATGACGGTTGTTTATCTCATCTACCAGTTCAGCTTCATAAGCCCAGAGAATGGTGTCATTGCCATTGGCTGCCAGTCGTCCGGCAAGAGCCGTTCCCCAGCTCCCCCCCCCAATAACCGCAATTCTCTCTACCTCCGGTAACTCTGCAACAGTTCCGTCTGCCCTTCTGTCAGTCGTCATATTCATCATCGTCATATCCAATTTCCTCCAGACGTGGGTCATAACCTTCTGCGAGCGTCTGACGCGCCGCTTCTATGCTGTCCAGCAGCAGTCGCCTTATAAAAGGGTGACGGCTGTCGGGTAGAAAGCCTCCGACAAGGCTTAAGGAGGTTGCCAGAGTTTTCTGTACTGCGTTTTCATTTTCATCAAGCTGTTGCAGATAGTCCGCTGTAAGAAGAAGGCGTTTAATTATGTCAGCCCGTCTCGGTGCAATCAACTCTTCGCAACAGCGTGAAATCTCATTTTCAACAGATTCGCTCGAAATATCTTCCGGTTTGTCATCCAGTTCTATAGCTGCAAGACGGTCAGCCGCATCGTAGATGGCTTTTTCAGTCAGAACCCACCCTTCAAGTCCAGGCTCATCAAACAGCTCGTTACTGTTTGATACAAAACCGGCAATTTTTTCAACAATCCCGTCTAGATATTTAATTTTAAAGCGCGGGACGTAAGCTTCCGGCTTTAGGGCTTCCGGTCGGAAGAGGCGCATATCAACATAAAAATCCGGTGGCAGATAAAAACCTGCCTCACGGCTGAGGTAAAGGGCATCACGGAGTGCAGCAAGAGCATAATCGGGATTGACGGGGGTAAGCATCTCGCCGTTTGTCACATCATGAAGAATATGAGCGTACTCCTTTTCATCCTTCATACGATAACTGATGGCATTAAGTATACCGTCTGTTTCTCCGGTAAGAATAAGCATCGCAGCAAAGGCGGAGTTATCGGTTTTCCAGGAAAACCAGATGGTACGGGAACCGTAAAAATCAACAGGACCGGCATAAACTTCGTGGAAAGGGAGTGGTCGTTGAAGAGATTTGGGAAGTTCAACTGCTTCGTTTACCCCGGTAAAAGCGAGTCGTCTTATACTCCGCCTGATTAAGCCGGTCATTTCGTTTGAACAGCGGGATTCGGCTCTGCTCAGTACTCCAAGCGCATAACCGCTTCTTGTCCGTCCGAGAGCGGTTATTGTATCGCGGACTATCTCCTCTTTTTCAAAAGAGAGCAGTATCTCAAGAAGTGCTGCGGCTTCAGCTGAGGCATTTTCGGCAAGATGGTTCGTCATCTGCGCCCGGAATTCGTCAGCGACATCGAGAAAGCTGTCAATAAAGCGGACCATGCCGCGGTCGCTATCGCCAAGGCAGTCATCAACAAAACCTTCGAGCGTGGGAGATCCATAACCGGTTAATGAAGCAAAGGGTGGGGCGGTGACATCTACGCCGCTGTCGTGTAGAAGGTCCAGAAGCGCGAGTTTGCCATCCTCTTCAAGGTCTGTGCGTTTCAGGGTTATCTGAATCAGCTGATCCATCCAGGCGGATGCATCAAAAAAATCAAGCATACAGGTGTAACGGTAGAGGGCAGTGCCGTTTTTTTCACGCCAGAGTTTGCGAACCAACGGAGAGAGGGCACGTTTGCCTGACTTCTGCAGCCGTTTGCCGATGCGCTCCATCTGATCGCCCGTAAGGTTGTCTCTCTTCAGGAAATCCAGCAGCCGGTTTATGCTCCGCCGCTCCCTTAAAGAGTTATCTATTTTTTGCAGGATTGTCATATTGTTGTCTTCTCAATAGGGCGCAGACTTTATCACACGGATCTGCTTATGGCAATTGCATCAGAAGAGTCGCTCAAAAAGACCTCAATAAGGTGAGATGATTTATTAACGGTCAGATCCGGATTTTAATGATCGTGAAATCCCAGTACTACGAGTACGCAGCTGCCGTCGGCAATTACATTAACACCCTTTTCACGACAGAGGGCAACAGCATCAGGATGTTCTGCCCCGGGCTGCATCCAGATGTTTTTTATCCCCCTCTCAATTGCGAGAGGTACAAGTTTTGCGGTGACAGCCGGCGGTGTAATCATAGAGATACTTTCGACCTTAGAGGGGAGGTCCGTAACTGCAGCGACGCATGGCAACCCCTCTATTTTACTCTCAACAGTATTGACCGGTATAGCTATCCTCCCTTTTTGCAGGTAACAGCGTAGAACCTTATTGCCGTATTTATCCCGATTGGCTGAGGCTCCTACCACCCCAAAAGCCGGTGAGTCGAGGAACCGGTTAATCTGCTCTTGAATAGTCATGCTGATATCCCTTTACCTGAATTATTCTCTTATCTGCCCATCGCCGTAAACAATGAACTTGGTCGTAGTCAGATCCTCAAGACCCATAGGACCGAAAGAGTGGAGTTTGGTCGTAGATATGCCGATTTCGGCTCCGAGACCGAGCTGACCGCCATCTGCAAAACGTGTCGAAGCATTGACCATTACGCATGATGAATTAACTTCCCGGATGAAGCGCTGGGCGCGGCTGTAGTCGCTGGTGATAATAGACTCCGTATGCAGCGAACAGTAACGGTTTATATGGAAAATAGCCGCATCAATATCATCAACAACGCGGCACGCCAGGATCAGCTCCAGATACTCGGCGTACCAGTCCTCTTCGGTGGCTGCAGTTGCTGCTGTTGCGTAGCTGCAGAAAGCTTCGTCTCCGCGCAACTCCACGCCAAGCGCTGTGAGAGTTGCGGCTATTCGAGGGATAAATTCTGCAGCAACCTCTTTATGAATAAGAAGAGTTTCCAGGGCATTACATACACCGGGTCGCTGGGTTTTGCTGTTGACTATTATCTGCTCTGCCTTATCAAAATCAGCCGATTGGTCGACAAAAATATGGCAGACCCCTTTGTAGTGTTTGATGACCGGAATGCGTGAGTTTTCGACAACAAATCGGATAAGGCTTTCGCCGCCGCGCGGGATTATCAGGTCGATAGACTCTTCCTGTTTCAACATCTCCAGCACCCCCTCCCTTTCTGTAAAAGGGATAAGCGATAATGCCGCTTCAGGAATATTCATCTCCTTTAGCACACTCTGCAAAACTGTGGCGATGGCGAGATTGGAGTTTATAGCCTCAGATCCGCCGCGCAGAACCACGGCGTTACCCGCTTTAAGGCAGAGAGCTGCAGCGTCAGCGGTCACATTCGGTCTCGATTCGTATATTATGCCGATTGTCCCTAAAGGTATCCGCATCTTGCCAACCATAAGGTCATTCGGGCGTTTTTTCATTTTTGTTATTTCACCTACCGGATCGTCAAGAGCTGCAACCTCCCTCAATGCTTTGGCAATCCCTTTTATTCGTGTCTGATCGAGCATCAGCCGATCAAGCATTGCCGGTGAAAGTCCCTTCTGCTCACCGCACTCAAGGTCTTTGCGATTTTCTGCAATCAGCTGAGTAGTCGCATCCTCCAGCGCAGAAGCCATTTTAAGCAGCATATCGTTTTTTGTTCCGCTGGGGAGTTGAGCCATGACGAGGGACGCAAGCCGTGCTTTTTCCGCTATCATATTAACCTGTTCAGTAATTGTCATACATTTAAGCTCCAATTTATAAAATAGAACTGTCAGCAGTAACAGATCGGGAATAGTACGCAAAAAGCAGCCAGCCGGCAAGATAATTGACACACATCCCGCCCCGGTGCTACAAGAACGCTTCATGCAGACTACCTTCTCAACAGTCATGCCTCTCCGGTGTGTTCATATAATCCTGGCATCTATCATGATGCTGACGGTCGGTTGTACCAGCTATATTCCCCGTGACAGTTTCTGGCTTGCAGCAGGGGGGGCTGATCCTGAAGAGGGGGCTGTGAAACTCGTCTCCATTCCGCTTCCTGTAATCGCTGCAAGCCCTAATGAGGGTGTCACTTACGGGGCGCTGACCGCATTTCTTGCTCATAATCGGCAGGATGAAGTTACTACCCTGCTTGCTCCTCAGGTCACTTACAACGATACATTTGGTCTGACCGCCTCTCTGTACGGAGCATACTACCCGATTCCAGATAGAAATATGGAGTTCAATCTGTCTCAGTCCGGAAGGGTGAATCATGATTACGAACTGAGAATAAAAGACAGCTCCTTTCTTGATAGGAAGCTGGAGCTTAATGGTTTTTTCTTTAAATTATCAGACGGTTCATCACGTTTTTTCGGTTTTAACGCCAAAAGCAAGCAGCAGATGGAGACTAATTACGCTGATAATGAAGTAGGCTACAATATTTCCGCCGGATATCAGATAGGGCGGCATTTTCAGATAACAGTCGGTGACAGATTTAGAGATGTAAAGATACAGCGCGGAGCTTTTGAGAGTTTACCGGATATCAGAGATAGATTTACGACTGCAACAGTACCTGGCATAGACGGATTTACAACTCATGCCGCCAGAGTTGCGCTTGTCTACAGCACTCTGGATAGCAGGGATATGCCGACATACGGTGGTTATACCCGCATCTCATTCGAACCGACGATTAAGGATCTTGGTGGAGCTGAAAATTACCGTCATTATGAGGTTGAGGCTAAAGGTTATATACCGTTTGCGGAATCACGCTTTATAAGCGTATTTCGTCTTATGTATAACCAGACTCTCGGAGAGAGAGTTCCATTTCTGGAGCAGAGCATTCTGGGTGGCGAGACCACTCTGCGCGGTTACGGGCGAAACCGTTTCATAGACAACAGTTTTCTTCTGTGCAATCTGGAAGAGCGGATAAGATTAATCAGGTGGGAGATATTCGGGGTGACTGCCGATTGGGAAATCGCTCCGTTTATTGATATGGGTGCAGTGATGGAATCTCTGAAAAAAGCTGACAGTTCAAATTTTGAATTCAACCCGGGAGTAGGTATCCGTGCCGTTGTCCGACCGAATATTATCGGGAGGCTGGACATTGGAATCGGAAAAGATGGGCCAGCCGTCTTTGTCGGGCTGGGATATCCGTTCTAACTATCTGCTCTTCTTGTCAGGTCGCTCTATTTCAAACTTATCAAGACGGTACTGCAGCGTTTTATAACTCATCCCCAGCAGCGGGGCGGCTTTACCTATCACCCACTCTGCCCGCTCCATCGCTTTTGAAATAAGCCCTTTTTCAAGTGCCTCAAAATCGATCCCTTCCGGCGGCAGGTTAAAACTTATACTGTCAACCGGTGAGCCGGAAACGGATATCTCTGTCGGGAGATCGTCAGGTTCAATGTAGTTGCTCTCCGCCATCAGGATCGAACGCTCAATTACTGACTCAAGCTGACGGACGTTACCGGGCCAGTTGTAGTTCATCAACAGTTTAAGCGAACGCTTTGAAATGCCGTCTATTGAGATGCCGGCTGCCTTGCTGTATTTCTCCAGAAAGAACTCCGCCAGAGTCTTTATATCGCTCCCGCGTTCCCTGAGTGGCGGAAGATTAACCCTTATAACATTCAGCCGATAGAACAGATCCTCACGGAAACTCCCTTTTTTTATCTCCTGCTCAAGATCTTTGTTTGTCGCGGAAACCAGACGGACATCCAGAGCAATATTCACCTTGCCTCCAACACGGCGAATCTCCTTCTCCTGAATAGCGCGGAGCAGTTTCGCCTGCATCGCTACATTCATCTCACCGATTTCATCAAGAAAAACCGTGCCGCCGTCAGCCGCTTCAAAGATACCGATTTCGCGGGCGTTAGCACCGGTAAAACTCCCCTTTTCGTGCCCAAAAAGCTCACTTTCGATAAGGGTGTCAGGTATAGCAGCACAGTTTATGGCAATAAAGGGTTTCTCTCTGCGGGGACTGCCATCGTGTATCGCCCGCGCAATCAGCTCTTTGCCTGTTCCGGATTCACCTACGATCAAAACTGTTGAATTAGAAGGGGCAACTTTAGCAATAACGCGGAATACCTCCTTCATTTTGGGGTGCTCACCCTGCATATTCGGGATAGTTGCGATTGAGTCAATCCGCTTCTGCAAAACCCGATTCTCCCTGATCAAGTCGATACGTTCAAAAGTCCGGAGGAGAGTCATTACAAGATTGTCCCGCTCAAGCGGTTTTTCAAGGTAGTCAAAAGCACCTTTCCGCATGGCTTCTACAGCCGAATCGACCGAACCGTGAGCTGTCATCATTATGATGCACTGTTCGGGATCATCCGCAAGAGCCCTCTCCAGAAGATCAAGTCCGCTCAAACCGTGCATTTTCAGATCGGTAATTATCAGATCGAATTCCCGTTTTTCGAGTTGTTCCAGCGCTTCATTCACACCAGGGACAACAACAACATCGTAACCCTCTTTTTTCAGTATCAGGTTAAGGATGTCCCTCTGCCCTTTTTCATCATCAACTACAAGTATACTACCTTTTAATCTCATAATGGATTCATCTCCAGCGGAATTCAGGGGTCTGAGTGGGTGAACTTTCAGCTTTCAGTCGGTTGTATCGGCAGGTAAACGGTAAATGTGGTACCTTTTCCTATGGCGCTTTCGACCTCAATACTCCCTGAATGCTCCTTTATAATCCGTTCGGTAATTGCCAGTCCGAGGCCGATTCCGACATCTTTGGTTGTAAAATAGGGTTGAAATATCTTGTTCAGATCATCTGGGGCAATACCTCTCCCTTCGTCCTTAAAGAACAGTTTCAGCCTTTTATCTTCAAGAGAGGCACCGAGAGTAATACTCCCCCCCTCAGGCATCGCCTGGGATGCGTTGGTGAGAAAATTGAGTATGCAGTTCCGGAAAAGTTCTCCGTCAATCCATAAAGGGGGGAGGTCGGAAGGTATCTGCTGCTTTAGCACAATCTGCTGTTCGGTTAAGCGATTCTGAACCAGAGGCAGCACTTTGGCGAGGAGCTCGGTGTAGGCTACTTCTGCTCTTCGGAGCTTAAGTGGGCGGCCGTAGTTCATAAAGTTTACAACCATATAGTTTGCGCGGCGAACCTCCTCCTTGATCTTTGCCGTTAACTCTTCAAGTTCAGAAGCTTTATCGCCGCAGCAGGGGAGCATCTCCGTTCTAAGGTGGTCTATTGCGAGGCTTATGTAATTAAGCGGGTTTCTGATTTCGTGTGCGATACCGGAGGCAAGCTGTCCGACGCGTGAGAGGTGTTCTGCTTCGTAAAGCCGCTTTTCCAGAGCCTCACGCTCTCGTAGTTTTCCAACCATATTGTTGAAGCCTGCAGCCATCTCACCTATTTCGTTGTTGTTTTCGACAGGGATGGTAACGGAGAGATCGCCGGCGGATACCCTTTTAAAATACTCGACCAGGTCTTTGATTGGAGTTGTATACCTGCGGGCAAGGAAAATTGTAAGTGCAATGCCGACGGTAAAAACCATGCCGGTGGCAAAGAGCCGTCGGATGAAATTCTCACGCTGTATATCACTGATATTGTCGAGCAGCATATTGATCTGAACATATCCCAGCTGTTCATCACCAACAATAACCGGTACAACCACTTCGTACGGTTTATGTGAGAGAGCCGGTCTCTCATCAGTTCTTTTTACAGCGTGAACCCCCTTCTCCAGCTTTTTAAGTTCCCGCTTTTTGCCGATCTTCTCTGGGTCTGACGAGTCAACAATCTCACCTTCGGTGTTGATTATGTTGATTTCGCTTATCCCTTTGTCGCGTGCTTTTATAAGATAATCATTAAGGCGTGAGGTCTCGGTATTGGATGTCAAGTCCTCGATACTCATCTGAATGGCTTTGCTGATCTCCTGAGAGCTGTCCTGAATCTCATTTACAAGGGCATTCTGGGAAAACTGATTCAGCATGAAGAGAGTCAGTAAGGTCAGAACAAGCAGTGAAAGCATTATGATAATCAGCTTGGCGTTCAGCTTCATGGTTATCTTCTATTCCAGCATTTCGCCAATCAGATCGTAATCCGATGAGTCGGTGATTTTAAGCGTGACAATATCACCGATGTTTGCTGTGCCGGAGGTGATGTAAACCTGCCCGTCAATGTCAGGAGCCTGACGGGAGGAGCGCCCTTTAAGGAGCAGCTCTGTCTCCTCGCTGAATCCTTCAACGATAACCTGCTCGGTGGTTCCGATCAGTGTCCGGTTGTGGCGGAAGGAGAGGCGTGCCTGCACTCTCATCAGCTTTCTGTAGCGCTCCCTTTTAACGCGCTCGGATACCTGCTCTGCCATTTCAGCTGCCGGAGTACCCTCTTCCCTTGAATAGCAGAAGACGCCGAGCCGATCAAAGCGGCTCTGCTCAACAAAGTGAGTCAGTTTGTTAAAATCATCCACAGTCTCCCCCGGAAACCCGACGATGATTGAGGTGCGAAGTGCAATTTCAGGGACTTCGAGGCGTAGTTTTGCAATAAGATCACGAATATCGCTCTCCGAGCTTCTACGCTTCATAGACTTAAGAACAGGGTCGGATATATGCTGAATGGGGATATCCAGATATTTACAGATTTTAGGTTCGTCCCGAATAAGAGCAATGAGTCCGTCGGTTATTCCATCTGGATATGCGTAGAGAAGGCGTATCCAGCGCAGCCCCTCTATTCCGGCAAGCCGTTTTACGAGAGTTTCCAGGTTTGTTCCGTCGGTAAAATCGCTGCCGTATCTTGTAATATCCTGTGATATTACATTGATCTCCTTTACACCCCGCTCAACAAGCTTTTCAGCTTCTGCAACCAGAGCGTCGACAGGGCGTGACCGGTAATTTCCTCGAAGCTTCGGAATAATACAGTAAGAGCAGCAGTTAGAGCACCCTTCGCCGATTTTCAGGTAGGAAAACCAGGAGGGGGATGAGTTGAGACGCGGTAATGTTTCATCGTAGATAAAGTCTGGATCACCTACATATCGGAGCTGCCCCTCAGTTCCGCTCTTTTCGGCAAGAATTTCGGCGATTTTGGGATAGTCGCCGGTACCGATGAATATATCGACTTCAGGAAGCTCTTCCGCCAGCTCCTCCTGATAACGCTGAGGGAGACAGCCGGAGACGATCAGCGTGTGGCAGCGCCCGTCATGTTTCCGCTCCGCCAGATCAAGAATAGCGTCGATGCTCTCCTGCTTTGCCTCTTTAATGAACGAGCAGGTGTTGACAATAATAACATCAGCATCCTTTTCATCCATTGTTATTTCGTAATCCTGAGTTGAGAGGACTCCGAGCATAACCTCGGCGTCAACAAGGTTTTTCGGACAACCGAGGCTGACCATACTTACTTTCTGTTTAACTTTTTCCTTCACAAGAACCCCTGTATCCAGTTTAGAGTTTGAATAAAAAGAGATATATCAACCTGATTACTGCCATGTAAGAACGAAAGCCTGCAGCTTACCCTCCTGCTCGTCGCGGTAGTAAACTACTTTTATGTTTTCTGCGATGCTTCCGCGCTGAATTTCAAAACCGTCTCTCTTTTCGGACGTGAGGGGGGAGAGCTTCATATTCCCACCCGTAACCTCTTTAAACTCCTTGAGCATGAATGCTTCAGAGATCCCCATCCCCCCGCTGTCCATAACCTGAATCGCTTTAATAGCCTTGTTTTTCCAGAGGATTTTGAACTCGGTAACTTTGCCTGTGTAAAGCTCCCATCCGGGATTCTCCTCGGCGTACTTTTTGTTAACCCCTTTGGTTGGAACAAAACTGGGGAGAGTGGTTAATCTGAAAACAGGCGGTTTTTCAGGTTTAGGCGGAGTTGCAGGTTTTGCGGGAACAACCGGCTTTGGAGGTGGTGCAGTTTTTTTCTCACGCTGTTTGGTTATCGCCGAGATCACCGCTTTATCACTTATCTTGTCATGTTCATCCGATACTGCACCCTTCTGTTCCGGCAGAACAGCTGGGGTTGTGGTTGCAGCAGCATCCTTCGTCTGAACCGGTTGCGGCGCAACCTTTGGGGGAACAGTTGAAATCGGCTTCATCGGAGTTGCAGTTACGACAGGTGATGATGCCTTCTTAGCTGTTGGTTCAATTTTATTTAAAGCCATCCGCTGCTGAAAATATGTCAGAGCCGCAACTGCGATAACAAAAAGAGTCAGCCAGAATAGCCGCTTTACTCTTTTTGAACGGACAGGTTTTGCCCTTGCCGTATCGATACTTTCAACATTCCACTCCTGTGCCGATGGTGGAACAGCTGCCTGCTCTAATTTTTCCGGTTCAGGTGTGCTGCTTACGGCAGAGTCGAACGAAGTGTTGAAATCAGAGTAGACCTTCAGCCTCTGGCGGGGGGGATAGGTTATCCCCTCATCTTCAGGAGATGCTTCAGCCGCAGGGGGGAGGGGAAGCGGAAGCTCTGATGCAGCAGAAATATCATTTTGCACCTGCACAGTTTCCGTTTCAGTTCTGAGTTCGGGGATGCCGGAAGAATTTTCACTTTCAACAGTTGCGGGTCTGGTCAGAGCTGTGTCGGTCTGTTCTAATGTCTCCTCTTTTTTCCTGTTTTTGTTCAAAAGTGTCGCCGTAAGCTCCTGAACCTGCAAAAGGAGTTTGTTGTCATCCAGTGTACTGTCTATCAACCCCTGATACGGTTTTAGAATTGTCGGAGTCGTCTGGTCGAGTGGTGCAAGAAGAACAAAACGTGACCGTTTTCTACCCAACTGCTTTTTCAGATGCATGAGTAAAATGTCAGCCGAAAGTCCGGATAAGTGTGTTTGAACAAACACAATATCGGGTTTTTCCAGCGCAATTTCCTCACCACCCTTTTCAAGGTTGTTAACAATGCGGAGACGTATGCTTCTGTCATCAGTCAGACGGCTGAAAATCTTTCTAAGTCGTGCTATGTCGGTGATTAACAGCAGGTTGCTCACAGAATACCTCTTTTAGCGCCTCTGTTCCGGAAGTCCGCTATCCAGAAGAGAAACAGCTGCTTCAGATCCTTGTACCGCAGAACTGAAACCAAATATATTAAAAACCGGGCGCAATCTGTCGACTGCATTCCCGGCTTTATTCTACATTGTGAGAGTAAATTTAAGGCTACTCTTCATTCTCAGCATCCATCACGCCATCGTCACCCTCTTCATCCTTCTCGGCAAGACGGGCAACGGCGACTACCTTCTCGTTATCCTCAGTATTCATCAAGGTTACCCCCTGTGTATTACGCCCTATAACCGAGAAGCCTGAAACCGGAACACGCAGTATTTTGCCCTGATCCGTAATAACCATCAGATCATTGTCGTCTGAAACCTGCATTACATTTACAACAGAGCCGTTACGTTCGGTCGTCTTTATGGTTATTTTGCCGCTGCCGCCACGCCGTTGCCCTCGGTATTCTTCAAGGTCGGTGCGTTTTCCGTAACCGTTCTCACAGACGGTGAATATGGTTGAACCAACCTGAGTATTATCAACTATTTCCATGCCGATAACCCTATCATCCCCAGCCAGCTCCATACCGCGTACTCCGCGTGTAACCCTTCCTGTGGGGCGAACATCATCCTCGTTAAAGCGTATTGATTTGCCGTTGCGCGATGCAAGGAAGATGTCCTTGCTGCCATCTGTCAGAGCTACAGATATCAACTTGTCACTGTCATCAAGATTAACAGCGATAATGCCGCCTACCCTGACGTTTGAGTAATCAATCAGTGATGTCTTCTTGACGACACCCTGCTGAGTAGCCATAAAGAGATAAGTATTCTCGCTGAACTCTTTTACCGGAAGAATAGTCGTTATCTTCTCCCCCTCTGAAACATTTACAAGATTGACAACAGCCTTCCCCTTGGTTGTGCGGCTTCCTTCAGGGATTTCATAAACCTTCAGCCAATACATACGTCCGGCATCTGTGAAGCAGAGCAGATAATCCTTCGTAGAGGCGATAAAAAGCTGCTCTACAAAATCCTCATCTTTTGTCTTCATGCCGGTTTTCCCTTTACCACCACGTCGTTGCGAGCGATAAAGGTCAACTGCACTCCGCTTGATATAGCCGGTATGTGAAATTGTGACAACCATCTCCTCATCTTCGATTGTATCTTCCAACGAAATATCGGCACTCTGGTCGGCAATTTCAGATCGTCTTTTATCACCAAATCGCTCTCTGATTTCGGTGAGTTCGCCAACAATGATCTTGAGAATCTCGGTGTCTGATGCCAGAATTTCACGGAGACGGGAGATCAGTTTCATTATATCTTCGTATTCGGCAATAATTTTGTCCCGTTCAAGACCGGTAAGTCTCTGCAGGCGCATTTCCAGAATAGCCTGAGCCTGAATGTCTGTCAGATGAACTGACTCGTCGATCCCGACCGGTCTCGGCAGGTTGAGGCGTGCCAGAAATGCGGGGTCGGCAAACTTTCCATCCATAAGCCCCTGTTTTGCTTCAGGAGGGGTTTTGGATTCGCGGATCATCTCAATTACGGCATCCAGCCAGTCAAGAGCGATCTTGAGACCTTCAAGAATATGGGCTCTGGCAAGCGCTTTTTTAAGCTCAAAATTTGTTCGGCGGGTAACCACTTCGCAGCGATGTTCAACAAAGCAGTCCATCATCTCGCGCAGAGTCAGAACCTTAGGACGGTTGTGAACGATAGCCAGCATGATGATACCGAAAGAGACCTGAAGCTGCGACTGCTTGTAAAGTTGATTCAGCAGAACCTCGGCGTTTTCATCCCGTTTTACCTCAATAACGATCCTCATGCCTTGCCGATCAGACTCATCCCTTATTTCGGTGATACCTTCAACTTTCTTCTCTTTAACCAGTTCTGCGATCTTTTCGATCAGCTTGGCTTTATTCACCTGATAAGGGAGTTCCGTCACAATAATTGCCTGGCGTTCCGACCGTTTGGAGGCTTCTACATGAGCTTTTGCACGAATCTGTATGATGCCGCGTCCGGTGCTGTACGCATCCCGTATCCCCTTCCGACCGTATATTGTTGCACCGGTAGGGAAGTCCGGTCCGGGAACAAGCTCCAGTAACTCTTCAAAAGTAGTTTCAGGGTTGTTGATCACAGCAATAATGCCGTCAATTATCTCCCCCAGATTGTGAGGAGGGATGTTTGTCGCCATACCGACCGCGATTCCCGTTGAGCCGTTTATCAGCAGATTTGGGAATTTTGCAGGGAGGACGGTAGGCTCGAGCATCTCGTCATTGTAGTTGGGGGACATATTGACAGTCTCTTTATCAAGGTCTGTCAACAGTTCGTGGGAAAGATGTCTTAAGCGGATCTCTGTATAACGCATAGCAGCCGGGCGGTCGCCGTCAACCGAGCCGAAGTTACCCTGACCGTCAACCAGCATATAACGGAGTGAAAAATCCTGCGCCATGCGGACGATAGTATCGTATGCAGCTGTATCACCATGCGGATGATACTTACCGATAACGTCACCGACTACACGAGCCGATTTTTTGTAAGGCTTGTTATAGTCGTTCCCCATGTCGTACATCGCATACAGACAGCGGCGGTGAACCGGTTTCAGACCGTCGCGGACATCAGGGAGTGCGCGTCCGATTATTACCGACATGGCGTAGTCCATATAGGAGCGTTTCATCTCATCTTCAATATTAACAGAAATCTTGTTGAGTGGAATTTCTACAGGGATCTGCATTTATACCTCGTATCTGCTTTTTATAATCGCGGTTACCGTAAAACGGGGGGGAATTTTAAAATGCCCCTTCTTTGAAAAAGAGGGGACATTATTATCACAAAAACTCCGGCATGAGAATAATATTTATAAAAATGGTTCTGGTCATATCATTTTGAGACTAAATCTCATTTTGTAGAGAGCAGTATGCTTCTCTGAATCCAATATAACAGAGTGGATATCGAGGGAAACGCAAATGGAGTCTCTTCGGCATGATTCTTGTTGAACAGGTAGGAATGAAGAGAGATAAAGTTGATCATAGAGTGCAGGATGAAGCTGCAATTTTACCCGAGCTACATCGTGTGCTCATGGTTGATGATGAGCCCTCAATATGTTTTGCATACCGCAAGCTGCTTGAGAGGGAGAAATTCCATTTTGATATATCTGACAACATAGAGTCTGCGCTCTCGATGTTGCAGGAAGAGAGATATTTTGCTGTTATATCGGATGTTCGTTTTGCAGGATCAGACAATCAGGATGGACTCTCTCTGATTAACTCCATTAGACTTACGCAGCCTGACTCGAAAGTTATACTCGTTACAGGGTTTGGCAGCCAGGAGCTTGAAAAGAGAGCAAAAGAGCTTGGGGCTCACCACTATTTTGAAAAGCCTGTAAAACCATCTATTATCCTTTCACTGTTAAGATCTCTGCACACTATAGCGGATGAACTGGACGATCTTAGACAGATTAACGATTACCTTTTGACATCGGAGCAATTTAATTGAATAATTTCGAATATAAATATCCTGATTCTGGAGGAAAATAGCAGATGAAAAAGTTCAAAACGATTTTCAAACAAAAGCTGACAATTAAATTGACAGGGGTCTTTCTCTTTTTCCTTACAAGCAGCGCAATATACGCTGCAGAACCTGACTCTATGACAGAGGATCAGAAAACTCTTTACGCAGTGGGTCTCTCTGTCTCACGCTCCCTCTCGGTGTTTGACCTTACCGAGGAGGAGTACAGTTATGTGAATAGAGGGATTTTAGATGGTCATAAAGGTGAAAAACCGAAAGTTGACCTTGTACAGTACAATAGCAAAATCCAGGAACTGGCTAAAACCCGCAGAAAAATTGCCGGTGAAAAACAGATTGGAGCAGGCAGAATTTATCTTGAGAATGCAGCTAAAGAAGTCGGTGCTGTTAAAACAGCTTCAGGGATGGTTTATAAAACTTTAGTAGAGGGGAAGGGTGAGCCCCCCACATCTGATGACATAGTAAAAGTGAATTATCGTGGGACGCTCGTTGACGGTAAAGAGTTCGACAGTTCGTTCAAGCGCAACAGACCTCTGGAGTTCAAGCTTGACAATGTCATTCACTGCTGGATTGAGGGGATACAGAAAATGAAGCCTGGCGGAAAAGCAAAATTTGTATGTCCAGCAAATCTGGCATACGGAGAGAGTGGAACCGGCGAAATGATCCTCCCCGGTGCAACTCTTTCATTTGAAGTCGAACTGTTAGAGGTAAAACGTGACCCGACGGCTAAAAAAACTCAGCCAAAAGAGACAGAACCGGTTCAGGCTGGAAAAAAGTAAACCCGGAGGATGAATTTGAAAATATCAGAACTAAACCAGATAATTTGCTGCATTTTTTTTGCAGCAGTTTTTATGTTTCTTAACTCTTCAGAGGCTCTGGCTGAAAGCAGAAGCTACAAGAGGTCAGTTGAGAAATACAATATCCCGGATATTTCGCT
This sequence comes from Desulfuromonadaceae bacterium, assembly GCA_028683855.1. Lineage (GTDB taxonomy): Bacteria > Desulfobacterota > Desulfuromonadia > Geobacterales > Pseudopelobacteraceae > JACRCG01. The sequence continues at coordinate 8,650 of JAQUHA010000001.1, read as the reverse complement.
TGTGAATCAGAATGGGAAAAAAGTCCGTTTACGCTCTCTGCTCTACGGGGAGACGCCGGTCGTTGTTGATTTTATCTACGGCACCTGCACAACAATCTGTCCGGTGCTTTCAGCCGGTTTTGTAAATCTGCAGCGAAACATCGATACAAAGGGTGGTTCTGTTCGTCTTGTCTCAATTACAATAGACCCGGAGAATGATACACCGAAAGTTATGAAGGAGTATCTTAAACGTTTCAGAGCAAAACCGGGGTGGGATTTTCTGACAGGGAGCAGAGCAGATATTGACACAGTAATGAAAGCCTTCAATGCCTACATACCTGACAAAATGCAGCATTACCCGCTTAATATCATAAGAAACCCCAAAGATAACAGTTGGGTAAGGCTGTTCGGCATAATGAGTTCAAAAGAGTTTATGGAAGAGTTTCAGGCTGTTGCCGGAAAACATAAAAAGTGAAATTCAACTCTGCTCCTATGAAAAGCGGGGCTATGCTAATGCTTCGCCCCGCTCTCACCTATATCGACTATTTCAAACACTACCGGTATATAAACGATCGGATTAACTATGATAATCAAATACCTCCCTTTTCTGATCTCTATACTTCTGGCGACACCACTCTATTCAGCCCCGCTTACTCCTGACGAAGATTTATCTCAATCTGACATAATGCGTCTTGGTGAGCAGATGTATCGGAACGGAGTACTCCCCTCAGGCGAATATATGCCGGCATATATTCGTGGCGACACAGAAGTTGACAGCGGAGCTTTCTCCTGCTCAAGCTGCCATCTCCGCGCCGGACTCGGCTCTTATGAAGGTGGAGTCGTAACCCCCCCGACAACCGGCAGAAAACTATACGAACCTTACCGTCGCCCACCGTCATTAGGTGATACTGTAGATCAGACAGGGCGCTACATATACGCAAAAACGGTACAGGAGCGCCCCTCTTACAACCGTACAACGCTCGCTTCAGCACTTCGTTTTGGAGTAGATCCGGTTGGGCAGAAATTTAATGACGTTATGCCGCGCTATCCACTATCTGACAGAGATATGACAATTCTGATCAGATATCTTGAATTTCTCTCACACGAACCCTCACCCGGGGCGAGCAGCAGTGAATTCAGATTCGCAACAATAATAACCGACGATGTAAGCCCTGAAGAACGCAAGGCACTCCTTAACCCGTTACAGAATTTTATGGATCGAAAAAATCAGCAGCTGGCACTATATAACGACTATATAAAATTCGGTTACATACCCACAGCAGAGATGAAATACGCCTTCCGTAAGGCATCGCTTGATATATGGGATCTTAAGGGTGACCCCTCAACATGGCGGAAGCAGCTTGAAAATTACAATGCGGCAAAACCTGTATTTGCAATATTAGGTGGAATTTCAAACCAGAACTGGAAACCTGTACACGATTTTTGCGAATCGGAGAGGATCCCGTCACTTTTCCCGATAACAGACTTTCCGGTTGTTTCAGATACCTCCTGGTACACCTATTACTTTAACAAGGGGTATGCCCAGGAGGGGGAGGGGGCAGCGAAATATCTGAACAGATTGATTGAGGACGCTGATACAAAAACAGTTCTTCAGGTCGTTCAGGATTCTGAAGTAGCGAGGGCTCTTGCCTCAGGCTTCGAAAACAGCTGGAAAGAGATGGAGAGATCGCCGATTAAAAGCATCAAGCTTACAGCAGGGGAGTTGGCTGACAATAAAACCTTGAACAAAATTTTATCCAGCCGCCGCACCTCCGTACTGCTTTTATGGGCAGACGCTGAAACATTACCGCAGTTGAAAAAAACGCTCTCCAGGCTAAAGGGGAGAAAAATTATCTTTATGTCATCAGGATACCTCGGCAAGAAAGCGGCTGATATTTCTGATGAAGTCCGTAAAAATATATACTTGACCTGGCCGTACCGACTGACACCATACATAGGTCCGCAGACCGGACAGTTTGACGCGAGAGTTCCAATAGTCACAAGCGTCAAAGATTTCGGTGAAAGCAGGATAACCTCGCGAACGGTAGCGATGCTCCTTCAGGCAGCTCTGCAGGGATTAAACAAAATCTACGACAATTTGTACCGCGATCATTTTATGGATGTAATGAGTATGCAGATGGATCTAACGGTTCGGGATTATGAACGACTCAGTTTTGGGCCAGGACAGCGATATGTCTCAAAGGGGTGTTACATCATTCAGTTGGGGCATGGCAAAAATCCGGAACTTATCCCGAGAAGCGAATGGGTTATACAGTAAAAAGACGCCTGTAAATTGCAACTGGTTGGTGTGAGATGAGAAAAAAAGTCTCATTATGAGAATAATTAAGAATCATATTTATTATAAACCGTAATTTTATCTCTGTAATTTTAGCAGGATAAGAGCTAAGGCTTATTTGGCGCAAAAATTGCTTTGTATACCTTATCGATCAAGAAACGAGTAAGATCATTTTAGTCTTGTTAGCAACAGGGGTTTTACGGTACGATTTACAAAAAAGAAAAGAGAGGGGAGATATTGTATGAACAGAGTTATTTTAACGCTATTGTATTCAGTTTTGGCGCTGTCAATGATGACACAAGTCTCTGGTACGGCTTTTGCCGCTAAAAAGAGACCTATGTCGCCTGAACTGGCTGCAAAAAAAGAGAATTTTCGAAAACAGCATGAGCAGCGGGTTTCCCAGCCTCAGCGAGATACTGCCGCACAATCGCTAAAGGATCAACGTAAGAAGGTTTTAAAGGCTAAGCGTGATGCTAAACGTCTAAAACATCGATCAGGACAGCCTGCACAATAACCGCTTAAATGAAGCGTGGAGGATTTATGAACAGTAGAATAATAGCTGGTTTAAATACTTTTTTTATTATGTTTACACTTCTTGTCGGATTGGCGATGCCGAATGAAGCCGTGGCAGTTCCTCAAGTTCCAACCGGCCCAAGGACTCTTGGGCTAGACACGGTCGTAACAGATCCTGTGCCAGATTACTACACGACACCAAACTGGGCGAACAGCCCCCCGATCGCGAAGTTTGTAGATACTCTGCCCGGTCTGAACCTTTCAGGGACTATCGGGGTCAACAACCTTGGGCAGACCCTGCCGATCGCGGTTCCTGACACAACTACGTATCCCGGTTCTGACTACTACATTATAGCTCTTGAGCAGTACGAAGAGAAAATGCACAGCGAGTTGAATCCAACCCTGCTGCGTGGTTATGTCCAACTGGACGAAAGCGGGAACTGGAAGAATGGAGTCAAACCCCACTATCTCGGACCGATTATTATAGCCGACCGCGATCGTCCGGTTCGTCTTAAATTCATCAACAGGCTCCCCACCGGTTCTGACGGCAATCTCTTTATCCCTGTTGATACCACAGTAATGGGTGCAGGTTCTGGTCCAGCGTTTTCAGACGGTCAACCATGCGACAATACCCCTATAGTAAACTCATGCGCCAAATATACCGAGAACCGTGCCGACATACACCTGCATGGCGGTCGCACACCATGGATAAGTGATGGAACTCCGCACCAGTGGATAGTGCCCGCCGCTGAATACGCCAACACACCTTTCCGCAGGGGTGCCAGCGTGCAGAATGTACCCGATATGCCGGACCCAGGTCCTGGTGCAAATACCTATTATTTCACAAATCAGCAGAGTGCCCGTTTAATGTTTTACCATGACCATGCGTTTGGCATTACCCGTCTTAACGTATATGCAGGTGAAGCTGCAGGGTATGTAATCACCGATGATTTTGAAAAAGCGCTTGTTGCTGACGGTAAAATACCGCCGCTTGAGAATACGATTCCCCTCATACTACAGGACAAAACATTTGTAGATGCAAGTATGACAACAAAATACATCTACAACCCTGATACTGGTCTTTTTGATACTCCTATCCAGGTACATAAGGTTCGCGAAACTGATCCCCTCTGGAACTGGGGTGGTGACAACAGCCGTGAAGTTGTCAACGGAGTTCGTACCCCTGTAACGGGCGACCTCTGGCTCCCCCACGTATATATGCCTGCCCAGACTTCTACAGCAGGCACCGGCGGTGTTAACCCTTTCGGCCGCTGGATGTATGGCCCATGGTTCTATCCAGCTACAGATGTCGATCAGGGACCGGTTGCAAACCCATACTACGACCCCAACTGCAGCAGCGACAACCCATTCGTTCTTGCAGAGTGTCAGACCCCAGGACAGCCGGAGCTGATACCCGGAACTCCGAATGTCTCGATGGGCATGGAGGCTTTCCAGGATAGTGCAGTTGTAAACGGCACTGTTTTCCCGACACTTACAGTAGATCCGAGGGCATACCGCTTCCGCATTTTGAATGCCGCCAGTGATCGTTTCTTCAATCTCTCCTTCTATGAAGGTGATGCAACTCATGTCAGCCCGGCACCGGCTCTTAACGATCCAAACTTTGTTGCTGATGAAAGAGGCTTTTTGCGCTCAAACAAAACCGAAGTTAAAATGCTTCGCGCTTCAGCAGAGATTGCAGCTCAAAACGGATGGCCGGCTGACTGGCCGGTTGACGGTCGTGATGGTGGAGTTCCCGATCCTGCATTTGCAGGGCCAAGCTTTCTGCAGATCGCATCAGAAGGTGGCTTCCTTCCGAAACCAGTTGTGATACCGCCTCAACCGATAACTTATATTAACGATCCGACAGCCTTCTGGGTTGGAAATGTTGACAAAATGGGGCTTGCTGTAGGTCCTGCAGAACGTGCAGACGTAATCGTGGATTTCAGCGCTTATGCCGGCAAAACTCTTATTCTTTACAACGATGCACCGGCAGCCTGGCCAGCCAGAGTACCCGGCTATGACTATTACACCGACGTAAATACAACAGGGAGTAACGATCTGCGTGATTCCGGTGGATACGGCACGGGTGGAACCTTTGATCAGGAAACAGGAACGTGGGTAGGTGGAAGTGGGATTATGCCTGGATATGCGCCAAACACACGTACCGTAATGCAGGTAATCGTCCGTCAGAACGACACGGCAGAGACACCATACGTATTTGACCAGGGGGTTCTTGAAGCAGAGTTCACAACACCTGCACCGTCCGGTCCGTACGCAGGAACTACTCTCTTTGAGCGAGCACAGGAGCCTATCATAGTCGGCCAACCCGCTTATGCCCAGACTTACCCCAATTCATACTTCCCTCTTAACTTTCCGTGGGAAGGTATAAACCAGATCAATGACCATTTCCTCCAGTTTGTAACTCTGGCTGGAGAAAAAGTAAAAGTTACAACAGAACCAAAAGGAATTCATGACGAAATGGGTGCTTCATTTGATCCGGTTTACGGCCGCATGAGCGGTAACCTCGGAATGCAGCGTCCGAACCCGACGACCTTGAATGCAAATTTTTTCCTCTACGGGTTCTCTGATATCCCGACCGAGACGGTTAACAACTCGACTGAGTTGAGTGTTCAGGTGCTTCCAAACGCCGACATAAACCTTCCCGGCACAGTGAAAGATGGCACACAGATATGGAAGATTTCACACAACGGTGTTGATACACACCCTATTCACTTCCATATATTTGACGTTCAGTTGATTAATCGCGTTGGCTGGGATGGTCAGATAGCCTACCCTGAACCAAACGAGCTGGGTTGGAAGGATACAGTTAAGATCAGCCCTCTTGAAGACACTATAGTTGCAGTCCGTCCACGAGCTCCGGCGCTCCCGTTTGGTATTCCGAACAGCCTTCGTCCGCTCAATCCGGCAATACCTATTGATTCAACCATGGGATTCAACAATGTTGACTGGACAACAGGAGCAGCCCGAACGCCAGCTGTTACAAACATCATGTATGATTTCGGATGGGAATATGTCTGGCACTGTCACATCCTCTCTCACGAAGAGATGGATATGATGCGTCCGATAGTTCTGAATTATACAGCAGACCTGCCGCCTGCGTTTACGGCATCACAGGCTATAGATGGCGGAAATGTAGTACTTAACTGGATTGATCCGACTCCTGTATCAACGATTCCCGCTGATCCTGAAACATACCGGAATGCATCAAATGAGATAGGATATAATATTTACCGCACGACATCAGGTGAATTTCAGGTTGATGCTTTTGGGCAGGTACTTCCATTAAATCAGGAGAAGCTGGAGGCTAACAGCACCAGCTATACAGATTATGGTGCAACAGGAATGGAGACCTATATTGTTGAAGCCTTCAACGCTAAAGGCTCAACCCTAGCTTTCATCGGCAATCCGTTTTCAGTAACAGTAAATGCAACCGGTGCTCCGTTCTTATCACCCGGCCCTGTTAATCTTGAAGCTGTTATTGCTGGTATTCCGACTGGCGTCACAATATCACAGGTTTCTTTCTACGATGGTGTGACGTTGATAGGTACATCAGGCAGCGCTCCTTACACGATGGAATGGAACAGCGCATCAAGTGGCTTACATCGCATTACAGCCACAGTATCTATAAATATTCCCGGTGGAGTAATCCTTTCATCACAACTTTTTGTAACAGTCGATGGAACGCTCGCAGCGAATTTTACACCAAATAACGGGGCAACATTCAATGTATGCGATACCATACCGTTTGACAGCAGCTCATCAACAGGGGCAATCACAGGTTACAGTTGGTTGATAAATGGTATCAATTACAACACCAGCAGTGTTAACACAACTCTTCACGCCGGAACATATCCGGTTACTCTTGGGATAGTTAATGGTGCGGAATCATCCCAGGTTACTAATAATATCATAGTAAACAACCACGCTCCGACCGCAAATACCGGTGGACCTTATACAGTTGGTCCTGGTGGAACTTTGACTTTGAATGGTACAGGAACGGATGCGGATGGCTGTGATCTGCTCACCTATGCCTGGGATCTGGATAACAAGAATGGATATGAATATTCCATCGCCAATCCGACCATTTCCTATAAAGCACTTTTGGCTGTACTTGGTGCTGGAACGCATACGATTAATTTCAAGGTAATGGATTCAAATGGTGGAGTTGGAACAGCTTCGACCAACTGTACCCTGGATCCGACTGCTGTGGTAAATCTTTATACGGTCAGCACCAATGATGATGCCGGTGCCACGGTTAGTTTCAGCCCGGCATTTCGCGCGAACATCAGCCAGGATTCGACTACTACTTTTACCGTTACACCGGCTATAAGTCAGAATATAACTTCAGTAAGCGGCGCAGCCGGATGTGTTGGCGGAGTTTGGGCTGGCAATGCTGCCGGTGGGATCTTCACCACCGCCAACGTGACCGCCAACTGTACCGTCAACGCTGAAACTGCATTAAAAACCTTCACAATTACAGCCAATCCGGGAGCGAACGGCACGATCAGCCCGGCAACCGGCGCTGTAAATTATGGAACAAGTCAGCAATACACTGTTGAACCAGCAGCTAATTATCATATTACGTCGGTGACGGTTGACGGCGCAGCTCAGACGGTGACTAATCCGAAACTGTTCAACTACACCTACAGTAATGTGACTGCTGATGGTCACGTTATCGAAGCAACCTTTGCGATTGACACATTCAGCGTAACCGCCACCCAGACAGCCAATGGCACGATTACCGCCGGCGGAACCTACAACTACGGCTCGAGCCCTGTTTACAACATTACCCCAGCCGCCAATTATCACATAACATCCGTAACTATTGACGGCGCACCTGCCGGAACGATCAACAGCTACACCTTTACCAATATCAATGCAAACCACACCATCACAGCCACCTTTGCCATTGACACCTTCACCGTCGGCTCATCGCTCACCGGCAACGGCAGCATCACCTGCACCCCCGCCACAGTGAACTATGGTGGCAGCTCTGTCTGCACGATAGCCCCGACAGCAGGCAACAAACTGACCGCACTAACCGATAACACCGGTTCAGTATTTGACTCCGCCACCATGAAAAACGGCGGCACATACAGCATAAGCGGCATTTCTTCCAACCATGACGTAGTTGCCACATTTGAAGCTTACCAGTACATGGTAACCGCCTCTGCAACCGGTAACGGCGGCTCACTGACACCGGTCTCTCTGGTCTACGGTGATGCCGGTGATCAACCAGCCTTCAAGCTGGTGCAGTATGACGGCTACCAGATCAACCCGCGTGTTGACACCTGCGGTAGCACAACCACCGGCACGCAGAATCCATACGACCTGGTTGTAGAACCGTTGCGTAAAAACTGTGAACTAACGTTCACCTTTGTGACTTATCCCGGCTGGTTTGAAATACTGACCTCCGCCGGTGCCGGCGGCACTATCACCCCGATTGCGGCTGTCTATCCGTCCGCATCGCGTACCATCACAGTCACACCGAACAGCGGCTACCACATCCTCTCCGTAACCGTTGACGGCGTTGCCCAGACACTTAGCGATCTGAAAGCGTTCAGCGTTAATTTTACAAATATTATTGCGGGTCACACGGTAAACGCCCTGTTTGCAAAGGATGAGAGTGACTTCAACGGAGACGGCAGGCCTGACATTGTCTGGACAAACTCCGCCGATGCCACTAACAACACCTACACCGTCTGGAATATGAGCGGTGCCACCAAAGTATCGGAAACAGCATTCACCAACCCTGCCGCACCCGGTCAGTTAAGCCCTGGTGTCGGCTGGGCACTGGTTGCCAAAGGTGACTTTGACAACGATGGAAAAGTGGATGTTGTG
>JAQUHA010000052.1 GCA_028683855.1 Desulfuromonadaceae bacterium | reverse complement strand
TGATTCTATCCATCTGCAACCCTCCGAGAAATGGTTTTTAACCACTTATCGGAAAGTGTAAGGGAAACATTAATTGAGAACGCTACCTAGAACAACGGAAGCGACAACTCCCTTGACATCGACCGCTTATCAGATGCGGCAGTTTCGGCGTTACAGCGACTTGAGACGTATTAAACTTCAGACTGTATCAAATCTAGCGCAAAGTGCCAAACCAAACAGAAAAAACCATGCAACAACGCACGGTTTTTTCTGTTTTTAAACCTACGCGAAGAATAACAACCAATCAGAGGCAGTGCTAATTCGCGTTTTCTTTTAGAAGATAATTCAAGAAGATAACAATATCTCTTATCTCTTTTTTATTCATATCAGAATTTGGTTTACGAAGCATCTTAATACCATACGCTTTAACAGCCTGCCTGTTGAAAGGCTGACCCGTAATCGGAGCTCTGCCGGTCTGGATCGCTATGACTGTTCTCTCCATAGTGTGGCATTTAATACATTTTATAGACATAAGCTCAAAAGATTCTTTGTATTCTGCTGAAATACTATCGGGGTTAAAATTCATTTTAGCGCCACGACCTGACACTTTAATACGAGCCTCAGCCAGAGAGCAGATAGTAAGTGTAATTAGAAACGAGAGAATAAAATACCTTTTCATAAAGGCTCCTTAAAACGTTTTCAATGCCGTACGAATTATATCAGAATAGTATGAACTTTCCAGAAAAATACAAAAATAAATTAGAAACTGATCGTAACCCCAAGAGTACCTATCTTGTTGAGGATTTCCGCCCTAGTTAATGCAACTTTTGCGGTTCCGTATTCATGTTTATATTCAGCGGCAATTTTTACATTTTCAATTGGAGTATATGCAAAAGTCGGAATGAAACGACGGACATTCTGTACTCCGTCATCCGTATATTCAAAACGAAGAGCACCAATCAGGTTCTGTAAAATAGTGTATTCTCCTTCAACAGCAACAGCGTGTGTTTTCACAGGTTTATACACTAAACTAGGGCTGTCATCATTTCCAAGCACAGTGGATAATTTCAGTCTGTAAACTTTATACATAAGATCAATATCGGCACCGGCACGATAAAATTCATTCTGACGGGGTTTCACGCCAGGAGTATTATTAGGTTCTCCATTTGTACCGACATAACCATAACCGCCTACAGTTACAGTAAGAAAATCAAATATGCTCTCATCCTTACTGAGATCTATATCCGGTTCATTTGTAAGATAATCTGCACCGCCGAATTTTGCTGATGTGTGTACATACCACTCTTTAGTATTCTGCTCTTTTCTATTCACCATACCTGTAGCAAAAAAGAGGCGGTTGGCAATTATTGCATTTGCTTCAAGCGCATCCTGCGGCTGCTCTGCTTTAAACGAAGATTGCCCGACCGTGTAGGAATAAGTAGCGTACGAGTTGGTCATTGACAACTTATTGTTTGCTTTCCATAGCCCCAGTTTGGGCTGAAAACGACCTACCTTAACATTTACAGGAGTATCAAAGGCATGACGAAAGACGACAAACAGCTCACCTATGTCATTTTTTTCATTCATATTGGTCGGGATCTGTGACGTATTTGAAAGACCGACAGTATTCTCTGTATAAAGCAGATATGTACCGAAGAATCCGACCTTTCTCTTAAAATTACCACCGGCATTGAGCTTTAATGAACGGGTAGAAAAATCCACGTCACTTACTGCAGTTCTGTCATACGTGCCGTGCATACTGGCTGCAAAAGAAATCGGGAGGTGTTCCGGCACACCGGAAAGGACGATTCCCTCCGCCTTGGTTTCTCCACCACCGGCAAGTTCTCCAGATGAAGCCTGAGCTGTATCCTTTGGAGAATCGTCACTGCTTGAAGAGCCGGAAACCATTATACCGGCTTTCAGCTTGCTGAGTAAGCTTGGCTCCCCATCACCTTTTACCGCAGTAACAGCAGATGCGGAGGCAGCGGGTTTTGCTTCAACCTGTTCAGAAACAGGCTTGGATTTTTGAGCACCGTTTTTCCCCTTACCAAAGTACACATATCCGTTTTTAAGAAAGGCTTCGCCATACTCGTTTAGGGCGGGATAGATTGTATGGCAAGTGCTGCACTCTACATTATTTGCGCGAGTAAAAGCCGGAATAGCATGAGATTCTGTTGCTGACATTATCCCTGTCGCAATGAAACATACCGATGGGATTATAAGGATGCTATGACGAGAAAATTTCATCTATTGTTCTCCTTGGCAAATTAGTTTCGACTGTATGTATCTGTTTTTAAGTTAGTATCAGGATCAGTAACAGTAGTCTTTTTCAGAATATACTTTATTGCCTGAGTCTTGACATTGGCATTTAAAGTATTATTAGCGTTTAGAGTGTTGTACACAGAGTCATTCATATCCTGATCGTCAAGCCAATCAATCGAGTCGTAAATCAGTCGCTTTGTATAACGTCTATTGTGTGCAACACCGCCCCTATCCTTCAACAGCAGGCGATAGTTGAAAGCAGCCCCCATATTGTTTGCATTGCCCCAATTCGTCTGAGCAAAAACCGGATGACCATCTTTGTTGTAAATGAAGTTATTATTATCAAGTTGCTCTTTAAGTGCAAGGAGAGCCGCCTGGTATTGGGCTTTATTGGTAGTATAAGCTTCCGGTGTCGATGGATCGGAGGTTGTTCTGTCGCCAAGCCATGTAGTGTATGAATTTGGGCTTTCGCCGCCAGTACTTAGAGGGTTAACAGTTGTAGGGACTCTATTTGGATGACAAGTCCCGCATACAGGATTAAGGGAAGTATCAATGGCAGAATAGACTGTCACCGCTTTCATTGTATGAGTACCGCTTCTACTGGTCAGATGGCAGGTAACACAAGGACCGCCGGTATACTCCCCCCTGACAGCATCAAACCCAGCCTCACCGGTTATCTCCCCTGTACCAAGTTTAAAGTGTACATCTTTAGCAGGATCCGGAGCATAGTTTCTCAATCCGTTATCATCACTATAGTGATAACCACTTTTCGCAAAAACAATACCCGCTGCAGCCATGTAATGAGTATCCACAAATGGAGCATCACTGAAATCAGCAATAGCTTTTACAGTTTCACCACTCTCGTGCCCTGAGTGACAGTTAATGCAGAGATTTGATTCGCTAACATCAGGATATACAACAGGACTGTTGCCTCTGTTATATGGAGCAACAACTCTGGAAACATTGCGAATATTAAAATCGTAATCGGTATGACATCCATTGCACATCAATAACTCTTTTGTTTTATCGGTTGAGACTCCCCAGGGATTGCTGTCGCCGGTTGTAACGTACTTTATGAAGCCTGTTGTTGTGTGACAACGGTTGCAGTACGAAACAGGATTACCAAAAAGCGGGGTTTTGAAATCGTATGCTGTCCAAGGACCTGCGGTTGTCCTTCCATGCCCTGATTTACTCCAATCAGCCAGATAAGTGAGATTCTTCTTTGTATCGTGAGGATTGTGGCAGGCTCTGCAGTTTTTAGCGTACTTTGAAGATACATAGCTGGCAGGATAATCACTGGCATCTGTGTTTGTGTTGAAATGTGCAAGCTGAGAAGTTTTAAAACCACCTCGGCTTGTATGGCATTTTGAGCAGGTTTCACTTAAGGTGACATCTTTTCCTAAAACGGCGGAACCACCATGACAGAGGCTGCAGTTTCCGGCATCAGGGTGCGTTTTATGCGGCTGATGGCAGTCAGCACAACTGGCACCATTATTGATATTATGACCGGAACGCCTCCATTCGTCAGGAATCGGTTCACCGCTAACCTTGCTGACAGCTCCGTGGCAATTAATACAAGATGCTGAATCTTCTGCTTTGGTGGTAGGTTCACCAGTAACTGTTTTTTCTCCACACCCCAGAAGTGAAAGCATGGAAAGCGACAATAACACAAGCAACGGCAATCTTACTAAAAACGTCATAAGAGCTCCTTCAAATTAACGATATACTGTATGCTTCTATTTCAACAACTTATACATATAGGTAAATGCTCCGCCAACAGATATACCGGAGAGAAGACCGGCATAACGACCAACCAGTTGTGAAAGCTGAACACGACCCATAAATTCTTCTATGTTTGATGTTTCATCTTCCATAAGCGCGATTATGTCCTGCCAATCCTGGTCCCATTGAAATATCTGCAGATAAAGGTCTGAGCCTCTCCATAAAAATATGCACACAAAAACGATTCCGAAAGCGATAAAGCCTTTTGAGATGTCCGAGTCCTTGATAGCAACATAAATTTTACGAATTATCTCAAGGTTCATAACACATAGGAACACCCATATTGCATTTTCAACCATTTTGAAGTTTCTTATAATGTTCGGGCCCGGCATAGGGTTGATGACCAGAAACATACCTGAAAAGGCAAGAACGCCAAGAACACTCAAATAGACTATTATCTTGTTGCCGGATATCTCAAAGGTTCTGCAGAAAACGTAATATTCAAGGAATCCGTGCGTGATAGTCATAATTGCAACTGTACCGACTATGTAGTGGAAAGCGGAAAGCTTTGCATAATGCCCCCAGGGGTTAATACTGTACGCCTGACTAAGAAAGATAAGAAAGAAACCGATTGAAATACTCGTCCAGACTCTCGCATTACCGATACTAAAGTAAAAACTTATCGCTCCGGCTAAACCCCAGAAAATAACCTGGACAAGGTCAAACGGGTTCATTTGGGCAAGCAATTCTATAAACTTTTCCATTTATATCCTCCAGTGCGTAGCGATTAAATTAAAATTCTGATTTGGCAATTGTCAGTGTAGAGTTAAGCTTCTCCATCATCAGCTTTATATTTGTGCCGCTGACCAGAAGTTTTGCAGCCCGCTCAACACCTTTCATAAATTGCTCGGATTTATCAACATCAATAAGGCATGAATTGCCGCCATTATCTGAAATACCTTTGTCTACAATACCACGACCGACTTTACCGACGTACTCGCCAACTATTGTTTTAACCTGCTCCTCAAGTTCGGCAAGTTTCAGCGATACTGCCTTCTGGTCGCGCTCCTGACGTTCAAGATTGGTTCTGTCAATTTCCGATTTATGCAGAGCTACGGAGGCATCCCATATCTTCTGGATATTCGTGACTTCCAGTAGATTGGTGTCCATCAATTCGTCGGCTGACTGTGTTGAGAAGAGATCTATTTTTGCGCCGGGCAATCCGGCAATTTTTTGAGATTCAGTTGAGGATGTTTCAATGTCACTGGCTCCGTCATGAAAGAAGCCTAGCGGGTTTCCATCCTTATAAAAAATCATGGCTGCATTGTCATCGGTGTAGATGCGCAAGCAGCCATTCATTTTATCCTCTTTGACTTTTTCAAGAAGAGTCTTTATGTCAATCAGCTTTAACTCCTGAGCTTTATAAAGGATCTCCCCTTCAAGAAGTGCATGAATGCACATCGTTAAATCTTTGGAAAGCTTGTAGACATTAAGCGCACCGCTTCCGGTTGTTACCATCAACTCCGCCAGAGCGGAAAGAGCCTCAAAACCTGTCTCTTTTTTACCGTTTTCCCTCTCTACGAGACCACTAACCAACTTGCCTGCTTCAAAAACCAGGATAGCGGTACTGGCTTGAAATACAAAACTTGCATAACCTGTAAAGACGCCATTGCTCAGTTTTGTCAATACATCCGGAAGTTTCAGTTTTGAAACTGCCAGATTTTCAAATAGCGGGCTGCCCTTTGGGAGAAGGAACATCTGAACCTCCTGAAATAACTCAATCGCACAACGGGTTGGAAAGTAATGTAATTTTCATTGTATGTCAAATCTTTAATAGCGGAGACAGGCAATAAAAAAGGCACAGAGAGCAGTTTAATACTGACTCTGCGCCCTTTTATCATGCGCCTGCACAAAAATATAGCACAACCTGATGTAATTTATGCTTTCTGAGCGTCCACAACGGCAATTGCAGCCATGTTGACTATATCGTTTACGCTATCACCACGCTGTAAAACATGAACAGGCTTGTTCATCCCCATAAGGATAGGGCCAATCGCCTCAGCTCCTCCCAGGTGATGTAGCAGTTTGTAGCAGATATTGCCAGAGTTAAGATCTGGGAAAATCAGTATGTTAGCCGCAGTTTTCAGTTTAGAGAATGTAAAACCCTCCAATATATCCGGCACAACTGCAGTATCAGCCTGCATCTCACCTTCGACCATTAAATCTGGTGCACGCTCTTTTACAATTTCAACTGCCTGACGAACTTTTTTGGATTGCGGGTGGTTAACAGAACCGAAGTTGGAGAAGGATAGCATTGCAACCCTTGGCTCTATATCAAGCATACGAACCTTTTCAGCTGCCAGAATTGCTGTTTCAGCCAGCTCTTCTGCTGTTGGATCTATAGTAACGGTCGTATCAGCAAGGAAATAAACCCCTTTCCTGAAAGCCATCATATAAAGCCCGTGAACGCTGGATAAACCCTTCTGCTTGCCAATAACTTCCAATGCTGGACGTATGGTCTCTGGATAGTGGGTATCAATACCACCCAGTAACGCATCTGCATCTCCCATACGAACCATCATTGTACCGAAATGAGTTCTTGATTTTCTGCGCAGCATACGCAGAGATTCATTAAGGGTCAGACCTTTTCTCTGACGAAGTTCATATAGTTCATTGGCGTAACTGTCGGTTAAGCTGGATTCAGCCGGTTCAATAATAGGAACATCAAGTTCTATATTCAACTCAGTCATTTTCTGAATAATTTTTTTGCGATCTCCGATGAGTATAGGCTTGGCAATCCCCTCCTCAACAAGCTCCTTGGCAGCCCTGATAATTTTTTCGTTATCACCCTCTGGAAATACGATTGTTTTCGGATCACTCTTGGCTTTGTTTATGATCATTCGCATGATCTCTTTTGATTTACCCTGAGTTGACTCAAGATGTTCGATATACTTCGCCATATCCTCTATAGGCTGACGAGCAACGCCACTATCCATTGCTGCTTTTGCAATAGCAGGCGCAACGTGAAGCAGAACGCGGGGGTCAAACGGTTTGGGAATTATGTAGTCACGACCGAATGCAAATTTCTGGTTTCCGTACGCTTTGCATACAGAGTCAGGCACCTCTTCACGCGCAAGCTGCGCCAAAGCTTTAACTGCAGCAAGTTTCATCTCCTCATTTATACAGCTGGCGCGACAGTCGAGCGCGCCCCTGAATATAAATGGGAAACCGAGAACATTATTAACCTGATTGGGGTAGTCAGAACGCCCTGTCGCTATCATGACGTCATCACGCACTGAGTACGCATCTTCGGGTGTAATTTCAGGATCTGGATTTGCCATGGCAAAAATAACCGGATTAGGAGCCATGCTGGCAATCATCTCTTTGGTGAATGCCCCTTTGGCTGAAAGACCAAAGAGCACGTCAGCACCTACTGCCGCCTCTTCCAGAGTTCTAAAACTGGTTTCTGCCGCAAAGAGTTCTTTATATGGGTTCATCCCCTCAACCCGACCCTTATAGATAACCCCTTTGGTATCGCACATAATCATGTTGTTAGGCTTGACTCCCAGTGCAATGGCGAGTTTTGCACATGAGTTGGCAGAAGCTCCGGCACCGTTTACAACTATACGGATATCCTCCATCTTTTTACCAACCAGATGGAGCGCATTTATAAGTGCTGCTGAAGATATTATTGCAGTGCCATGCTGATCATCATGGAAAACCGGAATCTTCATTGTTTTCTTAAGTGTTTCTTCGATATAAAAACATTCCGGAGCTTTAATATCCTCAAGATTAATACCGCCAAAAGTCGGCTCCAGCAACTGGCAGGCTTTTATGATCTCATCCGGATCTTCCGTATCAAGTTCTATGTCGAAAACATCTATGTCGGCGAAACGCTTAAAGAGAATCCCCTTCCCTTCCATAACCGGCTTGCCGGCAAGAGCGCCGAGGTTGCCGAGCCCTAACACAGCAGTACCGTTGGAAACTACGGCAATCAGGTTTCCTTTCGCAGTATACTTATACGCGTCATCAGGATTTTTCTGGATAGCAAGGCATGGCTCGGCAACACCTGGTGAGTATGCAAGAGAAAGGTCTTCTGCAGTCTGGCACGGCTTTGTTGAAATAACTTCTATCTTGCCTTTCCTGCCTGTTGAGTGATACTCCAGTGAATCCTTGAATTTAGCCATTTTTTCGCTCTCCATTTTTTAGTTTAGTTAAAAAACAAACGTTATTCTTTAAACAAAGACTGTTCTACTTTTACTAAAAGTGAAAAAACAATAGACTTCTTGAAATACTATTGTCAAGTAGTTAAATATCCGCAACCGAATTATCCGGTCGTTATAGACCGTAAGGTCAGGCTTGGCAAATTGATTTTTATACAACGGGGAGAAGCGGACAATATTTTTTTCAGACTCGTCAATAATAGAATCAGGGCGATTGCTTATAATTTCCCATGATTCTGAGCAATTTGTTTTGCTCAATCGCAACAATATATTAATAAAAGCCCTGTAAATGCCGATCAATACTGTGAATCCATTACGTTAGGAGCCACA
>JAQUHA010000032.1 GCA_028683855.1 Desulfuromonadaceae bacterium | reverse complement strand
AACTACTGGGCATCATCTACCTGACGTTGAAGAACAGATGGGTGTTTGAGGACTTCTCAAACTTCGTAATAAAAGATGCATAAAAGTAACACCAAAATCAAGAGGAGTAGAATTCTTTCATAGGAGTTACACCATGACCACAGAACAGGAGCAAAGCAAAGTAGTTGCCTTTGTTTCGGCACTACTGGACACACCCGAAGCGGCGGCATATCTGGGAAACCTGAAACCGGCAACATTAGAACAATGGCGATGGACTGGCAAGGGGCCGAGATTCGTTAAAATTGGCAGGAATTGCAGGTACAGGAAAGCAGACCTTGACAGCTACATTGATGAGAGAGTTTACGGCAGCACAACCGAGGCACAAGCAGCATAACAAAAACAGCAGCACAAGGAGCTTGACGCATGAACAATACAGCTATGAACGAACAAAACCCCACCGGCGGCAGACCAGCGGGGCTTACAGCAGCAGCAGCTTTTGAACGTGGTACTACGATACCACAGCAAAGGCAAAAACGCACGTTAAAAAGTCTTATTAGTAACCGTGGGATTAGAGGCTATCTGTTAGAGCGTCAAGAGTTTTTAGAAAATCACCCCGATAGAGAATTACACGTTTTGGTTGAATGCCTGGCAACGATACTTGATGCCGCCGAACCGAGGAGCGTGATTATATGAGCGCGCTTCACGATGTATGTCACGCGATAGGCATTGAACCACGGCAGACACCAGCAGACGGCAAATGGTATCAAACCGATGTTACCAGCAAGCCACCGGGCAACGGAGCCGGGCGCGTCAAGCGTTTTGCAGATGATACCGGCGGCATGGTTTGCAACTGGACACTTGATGAAGCAGATCAGCTATGCACTTATTTTGATGATACTGATGTCAAGTTGACACCGGCAGCGAAGGCCGAACGAATCAAGCGAGCAAAAGAAGAGAAAGACCGAGCCGACAAAGAGCTTGCCGAAGATAGAGCGGCGGCGGCGAAGTTAGCCGTCAAAGTCTGGAAGGTTGCCACGCCGACAGCCGACAGCGTTTATTTTGCCAGAAAGCAAGTCACGCCGACAAACACTATCCGAGAGATCGGGCTTGACGAGCTGGCTAAGATGATCGGCTACACACCGGCGGCGAAGGGCAAGCCGTTTACAGGCGGCAACGTGCAAATAATACCAGTGAGTGACGGCGGCGGTATTAGAACCATTGAGATGATAGACGAAAGCGGCTTGAAAGCAGGATTGAGCAAAGGGCAAAAAGGCGGCGGTTTTTGGAGCAGTCACCAACTACCGAAGGCAGACAGCAGCGGGCTTGTTATCGGTATCGGCGAAGGCGTTTCAACGATGCTCACTTATACCATGGCGGGCGGTAATATCGGTATAGCGGCTTTATCTTGCGGGAACCTGGCAGCGGTTGCCAGATACTTTCGAGAGCGTTACACGGCGGCACGTATCGAGATCGTTTCTGACGTTGGCAATGGCGAACAGGCGGCACTTGAAGCAGCGGCAGCGGTTGGCGGTTGGCTTATCAAACCCACCTTCACAAATGACAGCACCGGCACCGATATAAACGACTTGATGACAGAAAGCGGCTTGCAGGCCGTCAAGGATTGCCTACAGCAGGCGCGGCAGGTTGAACCAACGGGAGAGCCTGCACCGGATGCCGAAACAGCCACAGAGCCACCCGGCGCATGGCCAGAACCACACCCACTACCCGAAGGGCTGGCACCCGTCAAGAAACTTGACCCGGCAATGATACCGGCACCGTTTCGGGGTTGGCTTTCTGATATTGCGCACCGGATGCAGGCACCGATAGACTTTGCAGCAACGGCGGCGATTGTCGCACTGGCAAGCGTTATCGGGCGCGGTTGCGGTATTTATCCTAAGCGGCATGACAACTGGCTTGTCGTCCCGAACCTATACGGCGGCGGGGTTGGCCTTCCTTCCGTGATGAAAACACCGACTATTGCCGAAGGTATGAGGCACGTTGCGCGACTAGAAACCGAAGGCAGGCGCGACCACGAAAAGGCAATGACGGCATATACCGCCGACAATGAGGTTGTCGAGATACAGAAAAAGGCAATCTGCGAGACTATCAAGCGGGTTGTCAAACAGAATCCTTCCGCCGATACAACCACCCTCAAAGAACAACTGGCAGCGTTACAGAGTGACGAACCTACCCGCAAAAGGTACATGACGCAGGATGGCACCGTCGAGAAGATCGGCGAGCTACTGAGCGAAAACCCACGAGGCATATTGATAAACCGTGATGAGTTGATCGGTTGGTTTCGCTCACTTGACAAGCCTGGCCACGAATCAGACCGGGGCTTTTATCTGGAAGCATGGAACGGCAACGGGCGTTACACTTACGACAGGATAGGCAGAGGCACCATAGATATTGACGCGCTTTGTACGTCCGTTTATGGGGCTGTAACACCGGGGGCTTTATCTGACTATATCCGAGAAGCGACAAAGGGCAGCGCGGGGGCTGACGGGCTTATGCAACGCTTTCAGCTTATGGTATGGCCTGACACCGCGACAGAGTGGGTAAATATTGACCGTTACCCAGACACGGCAGCAAAGAACCGGGCGTTTGAGATATTCAGAACGCTATCCGGCGACATACCGGGAGCGGTTGCAGATGATGACGAATCAATACCGGCGTTACGCTTCACGCCTGAAGGTCAACAGATATTCGATTTATGGCGGCACGAACTCGAAACCCGACTAAGAAGCGACAACGGCATACACCCGGCTATTATATCCCACCTTTCAAAATATCGCTCTTTAATGCCGAGCCTTGCATTGATATTTCACTTGATCGAAGTAGCAGACGGCACCACCGAACCGGGAGAGGTCACAAGCCGAGCGGCTATCATGGCGGCGGCATGGGTTGACTATCTGGAGAGCCACGCCGGGCGAATATACGGGGCGGCTATATCGGCAGGGCTGGAACCTGCAAAAGAGATCGTTAAGCACATACAGCGCGGCGAGATCAAAGACGGATGCACGGTCAAAGACATTTATCGAAAACATTGGGCAAGGCTGGCGACTCCCGAGGATGCCAAAGCGGGGCTTGATGTACTCGTTGAAAATGACTGGCTGATACTAGATCAAGTCAAAACAGGCGGCAGACCTTCCGAGGTTATCAGGTTAAACCCGAAGATCAAACTTTTATGAAAACGCCACTAACGGCAGTGTCTAAAG
Organism: Desulfuromonadaceae bacterium; assembly: GCA_028683855.1. Taxonomy (GTDB): domain Bacteria; phylum Desulfobacterota; class Desulfuromonadia; order Geobacterales; family Pseudopelobacteraceae; genus JACRCG01. The sequence continues at coordinate 31,106 of JAQUHA010000032.1, read as the reverse complement.
TATCTAAAGTCTGTTTTATACCCCTTTAGCACCTTTAGACACTGCCACACCCCGCGAATATAAAAAAAAGAGGTCAATTATGGACTGGCTAAATATGTTGAAAGCAGATCAAGAAGCGGCACCGGATACAATAAGAAGTTTTCCAATATTGCCACCGGATGAACTGCCTAAACTGTCTAAAGTCACAATACCGGAGCAGGCTGATATTTTCGCACCTGACTATCAGAACGGATTACCAGCGGCGAACGATGGCAAAGATAAACCGCTTTACTGTGTCGATGGCGATTGTTGGTGTAGTCAAAAGTTGCCAGAACATAACCACCCGGCAGGTTGCGCCGGATGCGAATATTTCATTAAGGCGGCGACACTATGAAACAACGATGGAGACCGGGACAAAAGAAAAACGCAGGATGTCCAGAGTGGATATTAGCCGGTATAAAAAAGATCCACCAGCAGGCAGTTAGCCGAGGACGTAACGAGCCGTTACACCCTTCACAAGTAGCACAGAACGCTCAAATTGAGCCTACAGCAGAAAAACAGCGGTAAGGGCTTAATGGCCTTGCCGCCGATTCTAAAACGAGAAACAAACGGAGATTCTATCATGGCGAAATTTACGAAAGGAAATAAAGCTTCACCCGGCAGACCGCCGGGAGTACCAGACAAACGAACGGAACTGAGACAGCTACTACAGCCACACGCAAAGGACTTGCTACAGAAAGCGGTTGACCTGGCACTTGATGGCGACCTGCAAGCATTAAGACTTTGCATTGATCGGCTTGTACCCACGTTGAAGGCTACAGCAGAACCAGCAGCGACCGCACTACCTACCACCGGCACACTCTCAGAGCAGGCAGCGGCAGTGTATCAGGCAGCAACTACCGGCAAGATCGACGGCGACCAAGCGCAAACGATGATGTCACTGATTACAGCTCAGATCAAAATCAAAGAACTATCAGAAATGGAAGAGAGATTGACGGCACTGGAGGCGATAAAATATGATAAACCTTAAACAACGTCTGGCATTGATTGAATCAAAAATGAATCCACCGCCACCGCCGGGGATAGTAATTTGTCACCGGCACAACCAAGCGGAAAAGGTTGAAGCTTTCAGGCTATCACATGGCGGCAAGAATCCTGATAAGGTTATTGTGTTTCGTACTGTTGCACCTGATGGCAATGGCGGTATAAAATACATTGATGAGCAATAAGCCTATGAATTTAGAGACATAGCAGAGTAAGCACCTGGCAGAGTTAAGGCCGTACAACGTAAATTTAGAAGCCGTTATTTCCACGAATAGCGGCTTTTTCTTTGTGAATTGGCTTATATGGCGGGCTGAAAATATATCAGGTACTATGGAAAGAATCACGCGAAAGATTGAGAAAAGAAGCGCCGGGTTGATTACTGACTTTTTTATACGTTTTGTTCCAAGTGTTACCCATACGTTACCCACGGACGGCGGATAATAAAAAAGGCACTCACAATCACTTGTAAGTGCTTGATTTTATGGTACGCCCGGCACGACTCGAACGTGCGACCTACGGCTTAGAAGGCCGTTGCTCTATCCAACTGAGCTACGAGCGCATAAAATAAAATGACGCTTGGAACTATATCTACAGCAGCAACTGTTGTCAAGATATGACGCTGCTTTTAAATAAAGAAAACAAAATCTGATAGTTTTTAGTAGCGATGGTTTCAGATCTTTGTGGTACGCCCGGACCGATTCGAACGGCCGACACCCAGGTTCGAAGCCTGGTGCTCTATCCAGCTGAGCTACGGGCGCAAATATAACAGGCTTAACCCCGTTCTGTTTTTAATATATCATGGAATTGGTATTAGTAATTGTTCGATAAAAATGGCTGCGACAAAATCCGCAGCCATTCCGGTAAATTAGTCGGAAGCTGACTATAAACCCTTCAAATCTTTACCTGCAGAAAACTTGCCGCTTTTTGATGCCGGAATTAGAATTTCAGCGCCGGTCTGTGGGTTGCGACCCTTACGGGCAGCACGCTCTGAAACACTGAATGTGCCAAAACCAGGTAGTGTAATTTTGTCTCCAGCTTTCAGTAATTTTGTGGTGACTGAAACAAAGGCATCTACAGTTTCAGCTGCTACTGTTTTTGGTACGTCCAGTTCTTCGGCTACTGCTGCGATAAATTCTGCTTTTGTCATGTTATCTCCTTAGATTTTTAAATAGTGCTGAATTCCTATCATAGATATTGTTTCAGGTCAACAATCATAAATCATCAATGTATGAGCAGGTCGAATAAAGAAAGTTCATGTTACTCAACGTCTGTAACATTACGCCTAACTCCCATCAGATAAGCAATAACAAACTCATCAAGATTGCCGTCAAGTACAGAGTCTGTATTGCCAGTTTCAACGCCGGTGCGTAAATCTTTCACCATTTTGTAGGGATGAAGTACATAAGAGCGAATTTGACTCCCCCAGCCGATCTCCTTCTTTTCGGCGGCAATCTCAGAGGCTTTATCTCTCCGCTCTTCCAGTTCTCGCTCATAAAGTTTTGCACGAAGAACCTTCATTGCTGTTGCTCTGTTGGATATCTGACTCCGCTCAGCCTGACAGGCTACAATTATGCCAGAAGGAATATGTGTTATTCGTACAGCTGAATCAGTTGTGTTTACATGCTGACCACCTGCGCCGCCAGAGCGGAACGTGTCAATTTTAAGGTCACTGTCACTTATTTTAATGTCGATGTCATCCTCTTCAATTTCTGGAAATGCAAACATAGATGCGAAGGATGTGTGACGTCTGGCTGCACTGTCAAATGGAGATATTCTGACAAGCCTATGTATACCCGCTTCTGCTTTAAGATGACCGTAGGCATATTCGCCGGTTACGCTGAAGGTCGCGGATTTCAAGCCGGCTTCATCACCGTCCTGATATTCTGTTATGGTTGTTTTCCACCCCTTTTTTTCGCAGTAGCGAAGGTACATCCGGAGTATCATTTCAGCCCAGTCCTGAGACTCAGTACCGCCGGCTCCCGGATTTATTGTTATAAAGCATGAGTTGCGGTCGTGTGGACCGGACAGCATTCGCTGAAACTCGACCTCCACGACTGATTTTGTGAGACGGTCTGTCATCTCCGCAACCTCAAGTAGAGTCTCTTTATCCTCTGCTTCTTCACCAAGCTCAATCATAACCCTGACGTCATCGATCTGGCGGATAAGGTTGTCCCAGTTTTGAACAATTTTTTCAAGCTGGGTTCTCTTCTTTATAAGATCTTGTGATTTTCCTGTATCATCCCAAAATCCTGGAGCGGACATTATTGATTCAATCTCCATTATAGATTCCCGTTTTCTATCTATGTCAAAGAGACCCCCGAAGCTTGGCAGTCCGTTCTTCACAATCCTGTAGTTTTGCAGTTTCTTCACGATACATAATTATTACTCCTCACATTTTTTACGTTTGTACCAAACTGACAGCAGTATTATGGTAACTGTCAGAACGGATAGCCAGGCTAGTAAATCCCCTATTTTAAGGTAAAGAGATTTACCTGTGCCGGGTTGAATTTCAGCAGTTCGGTGTGCTTCAATAAAAAGAGCAGTCATGGTACTGATGTGCCCATTCTGGTCAACTACTGCAGTCACCCCTGTGTTGGCGGCACGGATTAGAGGTGTACGTGTCTCTACGGCTCTAAATGCCGCTATTGCAAGGTGTTGATATGGGGCGGAAGAGCGTCCAAACCATGCGTCGTTTGTTATTGCGACGAGCACTCGAGCACCGGCGTTAACATAACGACGTGCAAGTTCCGGAAATATGACTTCGTAGCATACCTGTACACCCAGTTTCGTGCCGCCTGCATCGAGAACCACGGCATGTTCACCAGGTGAAAAGTCGCCTATGCCGACAACAAGCTTATTGATGAAAGTAAGTATATTTCCAAGGGGTATGTATTCGCCTAGTGGTACTAGGTGCAGTTTGTCTGCCCGTCCAACTGTTTCGCCTGTTGGGGAGAGCATAAAAGCACTGTTCAGGAAGGTACTCTTACCGTTACGCAGTTCATGGGCGGGACTGCCGAACAATAGATAGCTTTTCAGGTCTCTCGCCAGCTTTCTTAGTCTTTCTGCCTGGATTGTTTCGTCCTGGAAAAAGAATGGTACTGCGCTTTCTGGCCAGACAATCAGGTCTACGCCATTCTTTGCAGCTTCGCGAGAGAGGCGGTCATAGCTGTCTATAGTGCTCTCCCTGAATTCTGGACTCCATTTTACATCCTGCGGAATATTGCCCTGAATCAGAGCGACTCGTACAGATTTATCCTGTGGGTTTTCCGGACTGTTTAAACAGCTGAATCCGTAATATAAAGTGCCAACTATTAAGAGCATAAACAGTGCAGCACTTTTTACAGGGTATGGGATGGAGGCTCCGGTTACGGCTCGCAGAGCGCGGTAAAGTACTATGTTTGACAGGACGATTAAAGTTGTAATTCCGTAAACTCCAAAAAGGTCGGCTATCTGGATCAATGGAAGTGTACGAAATTGCGAATGTCCCAGCATAGCCCAGGCAAAACCGGAAAAGAGAAATGATCGTATGAAGTCAAACGCAATCCAGGCTATCGGGAGTGTGAAGGCGGATTTAATACCTGCGGATTCACCTAGTCTTGTAACCCAGGTTGAGGCTCCGTAAAACATTGCAAGCCAGAGAACCAACAACATATAGACAGGTATGCTGACGGACCATGGCAGGTGACCGTAACGTGTAAAGACGATGTTCAGCCAATAAAGTATTAAGGCATAACCGGTGGTTCCACAGATCATGCCGACACGGAATGCTGTTTTAGGTGAGCTCCCTTCCAGAGATATGAGCAGTGGAATCAGAGCAATCCAAGCCAAAAATGAGAGGTTTGGTATTGGAAAGGAGAGGGCGATCATTATGCCGCTGGAGATTGCGAGCAGTGCTCTACGGTCAAAAAAGTCCCTTAATTTTGAGAAAAAGGTCAAATAATTCAAACAGTCACCGTATCTGCTTTAAGATTGCAGTTCATAAGTTTTATAGTAACCTTTTTTACGCGACGCAGATCTGCGTCTATAATTTTAAGAGACAACCCTGCACCTTCAATTGTATCTCCAGTTGTTGGTATCTTGCCTGTCAGGTGAAAAATAAGTCCACCTACAGAATCAAATTTATCTCGCTCTATTTGAATATCGAAATGCTCTTCCAGCTCCTCAACAGGCAGTCGTCCGTCAGCCGTTACCGAACCATCACTGTTTACTGTCAGCAAGGACTCCTCTCTGTCATATTCATCCTGAATGTCACCGACTATCTGTTCCAGCAGGTCTTCAATAGTAATAAGTCCGGAAGTTCCGCCATACTCATCTATGACAATAGCAAGATGAATCCTTTTACGTTTAAAATCCTGCAGGAGCTGTTCAAGGTTTTTTGATTCGGGAATGAAATACGGTGGGCGCATAATGGAGCGAACAGACAGGCACTCCTCAGCAGTTCCCCACTGTTTAAGGAGATCCTTCGCGTAGAGAAGACCGACTATATTGTCAATCGAACCTTCGTATACAGGGATGCGGGAGTGTCCGCAGGTAATTATGGTGTCAAGTAGTTCCCTTACTGTGGCATCAACAGTTATGCATGCCATTTCGGTACGAGGTATCATAACTTCCCGTACTATTGTTGTGCCGAGGGAGAATATTGAACGGAGCATTTCGCTCTCGTCTTCGTTTACCAGTCCCTCTTCTTCTGACGCTTCGATAAAATCATTTATATCCTGCTCGGTCGTGCGTTTGCGTCCGGAAATCAGGCGGCTTAATCGCTCCAGAAACCCGGACTTCCTACTACTGCCTTCTTCCACTTATTTTTCCTCCTGTCAGTTTCCGGGCGGTTGTTCTTTTAAAATGTCCGTTTCTTTCCGAATTTCCTGCGGTAATTTTCTTTGATGACTCGCCGGACAGCTGATTGACTTCACTTTCAGTGAGATAGCGAAATTGTCCGGTTCTTATAGTACCCAGTGTCAGGCTGCCGTATCTGATCCGTTTTAGTCTCACCACCGATAGGCTTACTGCTTCACACATACGCCGCACCTGGCGATTTCGCCCTTCATGAATTGTTACCGAAATCCAGTCATTCTGCTCACCTTTTTTTAAAAGATTTACGACAGCCGGTGCAGTCATGCCATCCTCGAGCTCTAATCCTTCCGCCATACGTTTCAGCTGCTGATCAATGACCTTGCCACGTACTCTTACGTGATACTCTTTTTCAATCTCATGGCTTGGGTGCATAAGGCGGTTTGCCCACTCTCCGTCGTTAGTCAGGAGAAGAAGTCCCTCAGTATTGTAATCCAGGCGGCCGACCGGATAAACCCGTTCCGGCACATCTTTTAGTAAGTCGGTAACCAGCGGTCTCCCCTTACTGTCTTTGAGTGCGGTAATGTATCCGGTCGGTTTGTTGAAAAGTATGTAAAGGCGTTCCGCACTGATCTTTATATTCTTTCCGTCTACCGTTACGATGTCTTTGGAAAGGTCGGCTTTGCAGCCTAATTCGTTAACTACTACTCCGTTTACGGCAACTTGACCATTAAGTATCAGCGCTTCAGATGCCCGGCGTGAAGTTATTCCGGCTGCAGATATTATTTTTTGTAGGCGTTCAAGCATTTAAGTTCCTTAAAATAAACAGGGGCGGTTGAACCGCCCGCTGCTCTGTTTCCTATTCAGCAATTTGAGTCATTGCCCTGAATTTGTTATACCGCCCTTCGACCAGTTTCTCTCCGGTAAGTTTGTTAAGTTCGGTAAGGTGGCGTGTAATTGCTTCCTTCATATTTGCAGCAGTTGCCTCATGATCACGATGAGCTCCACCGACGGGCTCTATAACTATTTCATCTATTACACCAAGTTTTATTATATCCTGAGCCGTAGGTTTAAGAGCCTCAGCTGCCTGAGCGCCCTTGGTTCCGTCAGACCAGAGTATTGCCGCGCACCCTTCCGGGGATATAACTGCATATACCGAATGCTCAAGCATGAGTATGCGATCACCAACAGCGATTGCCAACGCTCCACCTGATCCACCTTCGCCGGTTATGCAGACAATTATCGGAGTGCGCAGGCTAGCCATCTCGCGAAGGTTGCGTGCGATTGCCTCTGCCTGACCACGCTCTTCGGCTCCAATGCCCGGATATGCACCCGGGGTATCAACAAAAGTGATGATCGGGAGCTTGAACTGTTCAGCCATCTGCATAAGTCTCAGGGCTTTACGATAACCTTCCGGATTTGGCATTCCGAAATTTCGGTATACCTTCTCATTGGTGTCGCGCCCCTTCTGGTGACCGATTACAATAACCGGCTGGTCATTAAAGCGAGCCAGACCCCCTATAATAGCGTGATCATCACCATAGTTTCGATCACCGTGAAGTTCTGTGAATTCCGTAAACATGAGGTTTATATAGTCCTGCGTAAATGGACGATTAATATGGCGAGCCACCTGTGCAGTCTGCCATCTTGAGAGATTTGCAAAAATATCCGCACGCATTTTCTCAACCCGGCTTTCAAGAGCAGATACATCAGATCCTATGTCTAATCCACCCCCTGCAAGGGCATTCAGCTCCTCAATTTTCTTCTCAAGTTCAACAATAGGCTTTTCAAATTCTAGGTAAAACGGAGTAGCCATAATTTTCACCTCATATATTTACTCAAAAGTGGCGGCATTATACCCTAACAACCTCTCTACTTCCAGCCTTAAATCATCACTGGCGGATACATTCATTTCTAAAGGTAAGGGCATTATGGATCGACTCCTTGAAGGTATCACAAACTGTATGGTTGACGGTACAGCTCCCGGGTGTCGCTCAATGGTCTCTTTCAGTCTGGTTATCTGATCAGGCTGTGTTACTTCAACATTCAAAATAAATGTAACTTTTTTTGTCGTCTCAGCCCTGGCTTCCGAAAGCAGCTTTATCTCACCCGTTGGTCCGCGATTTTTTTTCTGCCATTCGTTTCCACCCTCTTTCTGCCCTTGTACAAGGATTTTCGCACCTTTTTCACCCTTTTCGAGTTTGCCCACAATGAGAAGCGGATCATCTGATTTAAGCAGATTTAAGGTATTGGCATAAATATCGGAAAAGACCGTCACTTCAACAGTTCCGGAAAGATCTTCAATAGTGACAAAGCCCATCTTTTCTCCCAGCCCCTTTTTGGTTATTATCTCCTTTAAGCCGCATACAATACCGCAGATTCGAACCTCGCTGCCATCCGGCAGTTCAGGCATATCTGCAATTTCAGTGTTCCTTAGACGTTTAATGTCGTCGATGTACCGATCCAAAGGGTGTCCGGTAATCAGGAAACCGAGCGCCTCTTTTTCAAGTGCCAGTTTTTCCTTGTCGTGCCACTCCGGAAGGTTGGGGAGCTTCATGCCGCCTTGTCCGTTCCCTCTGGTTGTCTCTTCAGTACCGAACAGTGAAACCTGTGCACTTGCTCTCTCTTCCTGTATCTTCTGTCCATAATTTGATGCCGCTTCCAGGCCATCCATAAGTGATGATCTGGTTGATTGAGTTGAATCAAACGCACCGCACTTGATAAGTGACTCTATTACACGTTTATTAACCTTCCGAAGGTCAACCCGCTCGCAAAAATCGTATAGATCTTTAAATGTCCCATCTTTTCTCGCGTCAAGGATCGCTTCGATAGCTCCCCCACCGACATTTTTAACAGCACCAAGACCGAAACGCATTGACTGTCCAACAACGGTGAAGGAGTGACCGGAACTGTTTATGTCGGGTGGCAGTACCTCAATGCCCTGTTCCCGACAGTCACTGATGTTCTTTACAACCTTCTCTGTACTGTCCATATCGCAGGAGAGCAGCGCCGCCATGAATTCAACCGGATAATGTGCTTTGAGATAAGCCGTCTGGTATGCAATCAGTGCATAAGCTGCCGAGTGTGACTTGTTAAAGCCGTACTCTGCAAACTTTGCCATCTGATCAAAGATAGCCTCAGCTTTTTTAGTGTCAATCTGCAGGCTTTTAGCACCGGCAAGGAAGGTGTCTTTCTGACGATCCATCTCTTTGGCATCTTTTTTACCCATAGCGCGTCGGAGTAGATCAGCCTGACCAAGGGAGTATCCAGCCAGAGTTCGTGAAATCTGCATAACCTGCTCCTGATAGACTATGACGCCGTAGGTGTCTTTCAGGATCGGTTCAAGTTCCGGCAGATCATAAACAACCTGCTGTCTCCCATGCTTGCGTTCAATAAAGTCGTCCACCATTCCACACCCGAGAGGGCCCGGGCGGTAGAGAGCGCAGGCGGCTATTACATCCTCAAAGCATGAAGGTTTCAGCTTTACCAACATCTCCTTTATGCCGCTTGACTCGAGCTGAAATACCCCGGTTGTGTTGCCGGCGGATATCAGATCATAGCTCTCCTGATCGTCATCTCGTAGTGTAGTTATATCAAAATCAGGAATATTTACCCTTACAAGTTTTACAGCATTCTCTATAACGGTCAGGTTTTTAAGACCCAGAAAATCAAATTTTACCAGTCCGACAAGTTCAACATATTTCATGGAAAATTGTGTGTTTATGGAACCGGTTTTCTGATCTTTGTATAGTGGCAGGAACTCTTCCAACTGATCAGGCGCAACAACCACCGCTGCGGCATGTGTTGAGGCGTGACGGGTTAATCCTTCCAGACATAGTGCGGTATCCAGAAGATCCTTCACCTGTGGGTCGGCAGCAGAAATCTCTTTCAATTTAGGCTCTTGCAGCAAAGCTTTATTCAGAGTCATTTTCAGATCGTCCGGGATAAGCTTTGCTATCTGGTCTACTTCACCATAACCGATATTAAGGGCTCTCCCGACATCCCGTATTACTGCCTTAGCACCCATTGTTCCAAAAGTTATAATCTGACAAACCCTGTCACGCCCGTATTTTTCAACCATATACTGAATAACTTCTCCGCGACGGTCCTGACAGAAGTCAACGTCAATATCCGGCATTGATATACGTTCCGGATTCAAAAAACGTTCAAAAAGCAGGTTGTAGGGCAGAGGATCAAGATCGGTTATCTTAATGGCGTAAGCTACAAGTGAACCTGCTGCGGAACCCCTGCCTGGACCGACCGGAATACCTTTGTTTTTTGCCCATCTGATAAAATCAGAAACTATAAGAAAGTATGCAGGAAACTGCATCTCGGAAATACATTTCAGCTCGGTTTCTAGGCGGTCAAAATATCCCTGCTGCTGCTCGAGCGTCATATCGGGGTACTTTGCAAGGATGGTTTTCATCCGCTCCTTGAGACCTTCTGTTGCCAGATCCCGGAGCATATCGTCGTGATTAAGCCCAACCGGTGGTTCAAAGTGAGGGAAATAGTAGGTTTTGCCATCTATAGCCAGATCAAGATTGCAGCGTTCGGCAATTTTCAAAGTATTACCTACTGCCTCAGGTGCGTAGTTAAAGGCTTTAGCCATCTCTTCCGGTGATTTGATATAGAATTCATCAACCGAAAACTTCATGTGGGTCGGATCAGACATTGTTTTACCGGTCTGAATACAGAGCAGAACTTCGTGAGCGCGCGCATCTTCACGATTTAGGTAGTGACAGTCGTTTGTCGCAACCAAAGGAAGTTTAAGCTCCGACGCTACCTCCATCAGGCGCTTGTTTACAGTATCCTGTTCAGGGATGGTGTTCTCCTGCAGTTCTATGTAATAACGATCCGGGAAGAGTTCGCTATACCAACGTGCAGTAGCAATTGCGTCTTCCATTCTGTTGCGTCCACACTGCATGGCAACCTCACCTTTAAGGCAGGCAGACATCGCGATCAACCCTTCGGAGTGTCCCGATAAAAGCTCACGGTCTATGCGGGGGCGATAATAAAAACCCTCTTTATACCCTGCCGATGAAAGATACGACAGATTCTTGTAACCCTCCATGTTCTCACAGAGCAGGATCAAGTGATATGCAGCGTCCGATATACCCTTAGCATCTCTTGAAAAACGGGATTCGGGAGCCAGATAGAGTTCACAGCCGATTATTGGTTTAATACCGGCTTTCTTGCATTTTAAATAAAATTCGGCAGCACCGAACATATTTCCGTGATCGGTGATTGCGACGGCTGGTGAGCTATGCTCTTTAGTTTTGGCTATCAGGTCGTCAAAGCGTATAGCGCCATCAAGAAGCGAGTATTGAGTATGAAGATGAAGATGTACGAAGGGTGAAAATGGCGTTTTATCGGTGTTAACAGGTGATTCCATGCGGTGCTGCCTCCAAGGTCGTCAGTAGCGTCGAATTATGCCTTATGGGTGGATACAGTGTCAAGTGATGGGAGTTGGATCTTTCATAGTAAGGTATGTAAAGGTGTGGCTTAACTTGACTGAGTTTTATTCTGATTAAATTAACCTTTATTACCTGCCTGATTCTATGGAGTTTCTGTTGCCTAAAAATATGAATATGACTATAGTTTGCAGCTGTTGAGGTGAACTGTGGATACAAAGATACAACAACTTGAAAAACTGCTTGATTATCGTTTCAGCAACCGCACATTGCCGCTTCAGGCGCTTACTCACCCGTCGCATCTTCATGAAGCGGGTGGTGCGGGAGATTATCAGCGTCTCGAATTTCTGGGGGACGCCGTTTTAGGGCTTCTTCTGGCGGAAATGCTCTGTGAACGCTACCCTGACTGGGATGAGGGGGCGCTCTCTCAGCTCCGCGCCCGCCTGGCCGGGCAGGATGCACTTGCCGACAGAGCACGCAAGCTTGACATCGGCGTTCACATCCGCCTCGGCAAAGGGGAAAAGCATACTGCCGGGCGTGATAAGGATTCAATTCTGTCTGATGTTTTCGAAGCCGTGATCGCAGCTCTCTATCTGGATGGCGGGTTGCAGGCTGCGCGCAGTTTCGTTCTGCGTATGTTTGACGAGCTTGCCGCAGCTCCGGAGCTGCTAAAAATCGGTCGTGATTCAAAGAGTGAGCTACAGGAGTATCTCTCCTCTCACAATCAGCCGCCGCCGGAATACAGGCTCGTCGAGGAGTCCGGGCCGCCGCATGACCGGCACTTTTCCTTTCAGGTTCTGAGCGCGGAAAGCGTTATTGGCGAAGGTGGCGGCAAGTCAAAGAAGATCGCCCAGCAGGCGGCAGCAGCCGTTGCTCTTGAAATCCTGAAGAGCAATGAGGGGCTGTTAGAGTGAGAGCAGTAACAGTACCTTTCTTCATCAGCCATCAGGGGTGCCCCCATATATGCGTATTCTGCGATCAGAGAACCATCTCCGGCTCTGACGGCGCACTCCCCGATTCCGGACAGATTCTCTCAACTATCGATCAATGGCGTGAAACCGCCGGAGGGCGTCCGCTCGAAGTTGCCTTTTTCGGCGGTACCTTCACCGCACTTCCCCACGACATTCAGGCCTCCCTGCTGGAACCACTGCAAAAACTCCTTGAAGATCGGATCGTTCAGTCAATCAGGCTGTCAACACGCCCCGATTACATCGATAGTGACAGAGTTGTCTGGCTGGCCGGGATGGGGGTCACAACCATCGAACTGGGTGTTCAGTCGATGGATGATGCAGTTCTGGCAGCTTCCGGGCGTGGACACTCGGGGGCGGATTCGTTGTATGCGCTCAACTGTATCAAAAACGCCGGTCTCACCGCCGGTGCACAGTTGATGCCCGGTTTGCCGATGGATACGCCAATCTCCTCCCTTGATTCGCTGGAGCGGGTAATCTCTGCCGGAGCAGATTTCCTGAGGATCTATCCCACCGTAGTACTTTCAGGGACTGAACTGGAGCGTAAATATCTTTCCGGCGAGTTCATCCCTTTAACGCTTGATCGCGGAGTGGCTCTCTGTGCTATACTTCTCCAGCGCTCCATGCAGGCTGGAATTCCGGTAATCCGCACCGGTCTTCAGGCAGACTCTGGACTCAACTCCGCAAATATCGTTGCCGGTTGCTGGCACCCCGCCTTTGGCCAACTGGTCAGATCCAGAATGTACTCTGATCTGATCGATCAGGCAGTTGCTCCGGATGAATATGTCACGCTGCACTGTCATTCGACGCGAATCTCCGATCTGCTCGGCATGAAGAAGTATAATCTGCGGAGACAGGCGGAGCGCGGTGTGGTCATGCAGGTTCTCTCCGATCCGGATCTCGAAAGAGAAGAGCTGAGAGTGACCGTAAAGAACAGCAGTAAAATATATTCAATCATTACCGATCTTCACTACTCCATTCACGAGGTGTAACAATGCGTAAAGAATCACTCAAATTCCTTGAACAGCTCCTTGATGCTCCAAGCCCTTCAGGTTACGAACAGCCTGCCCAGCGGGTTTTCAGAGATTATGTAGCCCCTTTCTGCGATGAGCTGACAACTGATGTCATGGGCAATGTTTTTGCCCGGATCAACGGCAAGGGGAAAAATCTCCCCCGCGTCATGATTGTCGGCCATACCGATGAGATCGGTCTGCAGGTCAAATATATCGATGACAAGGGGTTTCTCTATTTTGCGGCGGTGGGGGGTGTGGATGCCCACCTGACCCCGGGAAAGGGCGTAAATATTCATACTGCCAACGGTGTCATCTCCGGGGTTATCGGCAAAAAACCGATTCATCTCATGGACGCGAAGGATCGCGAAACCGTCGTCAAACTGGAAGCGCAGTACATTGATATCGGAGCGGCGGACAAGAAAGAAGCCCAGAAATTCGTCAGGGTAGGGGATGCCGTCACCTTTGTCAGCTCGTTCACCCGTTTGCAGGGGGACAGGGTGGCTTCCCGCGGCTTTGATGACAAGGCGGGCTGCTTTGTGGTTGCCGAAGTACTGCGGCTGGTTGCGGCTTCCGGCAAAAAACTTGCGGTTGATCTCTACGGCGTCTCCTCGGTTCAGGAGGAGATCGGCATGCGCGGCGGGACAACCAGCAGCTATACCGTCAATCCTGACGTCGGGATCTGCGTTGAAGTCGATTTTGCCACCGATCAACCGGACGTTGACAAGAAGCATAACGGCGAAGTTGCGCTCGGTAAAGGGCCGATTCTGGCCAGAGGGGCCAACATCAACCACCACCTCTTTGAACTCCTTTCCAAGACTGCCGAGAAGGAGAAGATTGCCATTCAGCATACTTCCGCACCGCGCGGCACCGGCACCGATGCCAATGTCATGCAGATTTCACGCGGCGGAGTCGCAACGGCGCTGGTCAAAATACCGCTCCGCTATATGCATACTACTGTCGAAACCATCTCTCTCGGAGATCTGCAGGAGGCGGCAAAACTGATAGTTGCCGCTCTAGCTAAAATCTCTTCACGAGAGGAATTTATCCCTCAATAAAGGTATACAGAGGAGGTCTTGTTTTGCCTTGACTTGACCTCCTCGCTGTACTAACTTCTATCAAATTTTCATCCGCAAGGAGTTGTCCATGCACTATGATAAACTTGCCGAAGGGCTCACCTTCGATGATGTACTGCTTGTCCCCTCCCACTCTCTTATTCTCCCTCGTGACGCCAATCTTTCAACCCGTATCTCCCGCAACATAGCTCTGAATATTCCGCTCGTCAGTGCGGCAATGGACACGGTTACAGAGGCGCGAACCGCAATCTGCATGGCTCGTGAAGGGGGGCTGGGCATAATCCATAAAAACCTGTCGATCGAGGCTCAGGCGTTTGAAGTGGACAAGGTGAAGAAGAGCGAGTCCGGGATGATCGTTGATCCGATCACCATGCGTCCAACCCAGAAGATCAGTGAGGCGCTCGATATTATGCAGCGCTATCGGATCTCCGGTGTACCGGTTACCAAAGCGAACGGCAAGCTGGTCGGTATTCTGACAAACCGCGATCTCCGTTTTGAAACCGATTTTGACCTCCCAATATCTGCGAGAATGACCAAACGGAATTTAGTGACAGTTGCGGTAGGAACAACTCTTGAACAGGCAAAAGAAATTCTTAAACACACCAGGGTTGAAAAGCTGCTGGTTGTTGATGATGAACGCTACCTGAAGGGGTTGATCACCATCAAGGATATCGAGAAGGTCAAGAAATACCCCTTCGCCTGCAAGGATTCACTCGGTCGCCTCCGTTGCGGCGCTGCGGTCGGCCCGACTCCGGAGATGGAAGCCCGTATGGATGCCCTGATCCGCGCCGGTGTCGATGTCATCGTAATTGACACGGCTCACGGTCACTCCCAGGGTGTTCTGGATGCGGTAAAACGCGCCAAGTCAACTTTCTCCGGTGTTGAAATAATTGCCGGAAATATTGCCACAGCCGAGGCGGCGGAAGATCTTATCAAAGCCGGCGCAGACGGCATTAAGGTAGGTATCGGTCCCGGTTCTATCTGTACGACCCGTATCGTTGCCGGTGTCGGAGTGCCGCAGATTACCGCAATTCATGACTGTGCCAAAAAAGCCCATAAATTCGACGTTCCGGTTATTGCCGATGGCGGTATCAAATATTCCGGCGACCTGCCAAAGGCTGTGACAGCCGGCGCGGACTGCATCATGATCGGTTCACTCTTTGCCGGTACAGAGGAGTCACCTGGAGATACGGTTCTCTATCAGGGGCGTACCTACAAGAGCTATCGCGGCATGGGTTCAATCGGCGCCATGAAGGACGGCAGCAAGGATCGCTACTTCCAGTCGGATGTCGGCGAGGATGTGAAGCTTGTTCCCGAAGGTATTGAAGGTATGGTTCCGCTGCGTGGACCGCTTTCGGCAAACATTCACCAGCTTCTCGGCGGACTCCGTTCCGGAATGGGATATACCGGCTGCGCAACCGTCAGGGAGATGCAGGAGAAGGGGCGCTTTATCCGTATCACCGGAGCAGGGCTTAAAGAGTCTCATGTTCACGACGTAACCATAACCAAGGAAGCGCCAAACTATCGTGTAGGTAATTAATCTCCGCCGCCAGGTTTGCCAGATGATTTTCAGCCCCGTATTTATTCCGATAGATACGGGGCTTTTTTTTATCTGTCGAAAATTTGCTTTTCGATTCTTTCAAATGCGAGAAAAGTTGCATGAAAATCTGAAAAAAGTATAAAGATGATCAAGATACAGGTATTACGCCACTGCGATCAGATCAGCGTGGAATCTACAGAACAGAGAGGTAAATAACCGAATGACATGGCAGGCGAGTCAATTTCCGTACATAAAAAAGCTGACCCCCGAATACGAAAAGGCGATTACCCATCTACCGCTTCTAAACATCGACTCACTCCTGATTCCGTCACCGTACATTCTCGACAAGGCGATTGACATAGATTACGAGCACAGTTTTGTCTGGGAGGAGAAGGGGGAAATACTCGGTTATCTGATGGTTTATGCTACGCCGGACCGGAAGAAATTTCATATCTACCGCCAGGTGACCAGCCCGTTCGGCAAGGGGAAAGGGATCGGCACCGCCTTCGTCAGATACCTCGCCCACACGGTGTCGCCCGATGCTCATATCTATCTCTACGTCTGGGAAAAGCTGATCAGCTCCATTGATTTTTTCCGGAGCAAAGGTTTCTGCATTGAGGATCTGATCGTCTACCGCAAGATGAAGTTTCATCTGATGTCGGTGACGGCAGGAACCTTGAGGGAAAAAGTAGTTAAGACGAAACCGGCGGAAGTCTCGATAGTTGAAGAGCTCTCAAACGTCCGGCACGATGTAAAGAAATCGCTCAGAGTGCTCTTTGACATGATCGCCATGATGTCGGTGGACAACTTCAGCAAGGTCGCCGAAGACATCAACCGTGAGACCAGGGTTCTGCTGAATACCTTGAATATGTATGAGGATACAACCCACCTTTCGCACAAGGTCTCGCTCAATGAGCTGATAACGGAGCGGGTCATGCCATTTGTGGAGGCGGTTGACAGCTCCTGCGAAGTGCGCTTGATCCTGAAGAACCGGATTTCACCGGTCAACGGCAGCTACATCAGCTTCAGCCGGGCGTTGATCAACATCGTCTCCAACGCGCTGGATGCCATCAAATCAGCCGGAAGAAAAGGTCTGCTTGAGTTCGTACTGGAACAGCATGGCGATACGGTAACCCTTGCCATAACTGACAACGGCATCGGAATAGCCCCGGAAAGGTTAGTTCGCGGTGAGGATAACATCCCGCTCTTTGTCGGCAAATCGACCAAGGGTGCCATAGGCGGCGAGGGGATTGGCACAAGGCAAACGTACAACACCTTTGGCGCGGAGCGCATCTCCGTGGAGAGTAGTGTGGGTGAGTTTACCCGCTGGACGATTACAATGAAGAAGAGCAGCACCAGAGACTCGACGCTGCTGGCGGATCTGGGGAGCAGGTATCTCAGGTTCATCAAATCGACGCAGACGATTCAGCCTAACGAAGAGAGCAGCCGGGATGAAATCGTCGCCTTTATTTGGCAGCTCAGGCAGATGGAGCTGTTCAGCTACGATCTAATTTATCATTTCAGCAGGTACAATAATGTTCGTGACATCTT
Source organism: Desulfuromonadaceae bacterium (assembly GCA_028683855.1). Classification (GTDB taxonomy): domain Bacteria; phylum Desulfobacterota; class Desulfuromonadia; order Geobacterales; family Pseudopelobacteraceae; genus JACRCG01. Next base: position 13,736 of record JAQUHA010000032.1, on the reverse strand, counting down.
CCAGAGTGTCATGTTGTATCGGTTTGGCGGTGCATCGTTCACCCTCCTGAAGGATGAAGTGAGGAGATGCAGAGTTGAAAACCCCGCAATAGGTTCGTGGCTGCTGGGGATGGTGAGTCGCATCAGCAGAAACGAAACCTACATCGCGCAGAATCTGTCGTTTCAGGATTACAAGGGGGTACTGTTCCAGAGTTACAGTCAGTCGGTTGGTCGCACCATGATATTCACTCTCGATCCTGAAAGTGGAAACTTCCTGATGACCGACCGCAAGTTTGCCGAGCATCTGGACTTTGTGCCGTATCTCTCCAGCGACAAGGATCATCTGCTACGGGGAGAGTTGGTAGGAGATGTCAGGAATGTCAACAGCCCTATATATATCGGCGTCTGGAAGGTGAAGGATCTGAGTGACATTCACAGGAAGCTGCAACTGATAAGGAGAGGTGCTGGTCAGTTGCTGGAGATGGGGTTGGAGCGGGAAAAGCGGATCGCTTTTTATGCAACGACTTATAATAGCAGCGACTACGAGATCGATACTTTGAAGACGGTGACACTTGGTGAGATGGCAGGTTTGCAGGATGAAGAGCTGGGGCGTTTCATACGGCAGGCGGATAATGAGATGAGTGGAGTTCTGCTTACGACTTGAATTAAGATCAAGTTAATGTTTGGAAAAAAGATTAAAAGGTGCTATATCCTCAAAGCAATCTGAGTCGGGTACGAAGATAAACTTAAAATTAAATGTTCCATTTGGGTGGTTGACCAGTTCACGCGCGCGCGTGAACTGGTCAACAGAGAGTTGAGCAGAATAAGGAGGAAGAAGTCATGAGCAGACCCTACGTCTGGCAGATGATCAAGGAGGCGATAGAAGCTCTTGACGGAAAAGCCACCTATGCTGAAATACGAGATTACATAAGAACAAAGTTCGGAGACGTAAATAAAAGCACAATTACCTGCCAGACAATTGTTTGCAGCGTTAATCATCCCTCCCGCGTTCATTATCCAGAAAACAAGAAACCACGTGCCTGCACATCCCAATACGATTTCCTATTTAATAAGGGACGTGGGAAGGTCGAGCTATATGATCCTGCAATGCATGGTCTTTGGGAGCTCAGAGAAGATGAGTATGGCAGGACAAAAACTGCACAACAGGGAACAATTGAAGTCGGAGCAGGTGGTGCTACACCTAAACATCAAACAAAGAGTAGTCAAAAAAGAGAATCTTTGAAGTTAGAGAGACCAAGCCCAGAATTAATAACAGAGTATCTCCGCAAATGGGACAAGTTGGAAAATTACAAGTTACAAGAGGCGTCGCTAACCCTCCTTTTTAAGGAACTATGCCCCGAGAACTTGAATATTGAGCACGTGCTTTTGAAAGTTAGCGCCTTAAACGATTTCTACAGCACTAATATTTTTGATACGTTCACCGTTGCCAAGCATATTCTTGCACACAGAATTGACCCTCACCTAAAAAACGAGAACTACAAAATTGTTAATGCAATAGCTGCAATACCAATTAAAGGAAAAACAAGAAATTTCTATTCATTCGCTTCAAAATATTGTAGCCACCACAAGCCCGAAGTTTTTCCGATATACGACTCCTTTGTCGAAAAGATGCTGTTACATTATCGGAAAAGTGACCGCTTTTATGAATTTGAACAAGGCGACTTAAAGAAATACGACCAGTTCATAAAAATAATAAGGAAGTTTAAGCAGCACTATGAATTGGAGGACTTTTCACTGAGGGAAATTGACATATTCTTGTGGCTTGCGGGGAAAGAGACCTTCCCGAAAACATACTCAACCAAGCGCGGCAGTCGGTCGGCGCGATAAACCTGCGCCGCCGCTGCGCTCTCAGCCGTTGGTTCAAAAACTGGCGGAGTTGGTGGTGCGTGCAGAGTTGCTGGGACAGAGGTTTTGTCGGTGTTGTCGGCATTTTGGAAAGGCAGAAAAGGCAGAAACGGAAAAAATAAAATTACCGCTGGTGCTGCAATTTTTTACTTGCCTGACAGGATAAGTGAAAATCGCACCAGATTGATAACCATTATAAGGAGGTACAAGTGGCAAAGAAAAAACGAACCGAGTTTATAAAATGGTTTGGGCCTCTACTTGACGCCTTGAAAGACCTCGGTGACTCCGGACGACCGCGAGAAGTTTCTGATAAAATAGCAAAAAAGCTGGAGCTTCCTGACTCTTTTCTCGACGAGACGTTGAAATCTGGTGGCAGTAAATTCCACAACCAAGTAGCTTGGGCAAGACAGTACTTGGTTTGGGAAGGCTATTTGGACGCATCCAAGCACGGTACCTGGAAACTGACAGACAAAGGAAGAAATGCAGGCCCAATCTCAGAAGACGACGCGCACAAAATCTTCTTGAAATGGGTTGCCATAAACCAAGAAAACCGAAAGGGGAAGTCTGGGGAAGAGAAGGCAGAGCCAGAACTATTAATTAATCTTGATGAGCTTGCGCCTGAAATCATGCTCTTAAATGAAGAGGTAAGGCTGTTAGATGTTCTTAGGTCATTAAGCCCTGAGGGCTTTGAGAAAATATGTCGTGAACTTCTTCGGGAATCAGGTTTTGAAAATGTTGAGATTACTGGTGGCTCTGCGGACGGCGGAATCGACGGATATGGCACACTTGAAATAAATCCGTTTGTGAGCTTCAAAGTCCTCTTTCAGTGCAAGCGATACAAGGAAGGTAATACCGTTTCAAGAGCGCAGGTCGGTGATTTCCGAAACGCCATGATAGGACGCGCTGAAAAGGGTATAATCATCACGACATCAACATTCAGCAACGCAGCAATACAAGAAGCGCATCGAGACGGTGCACCGAAGGTTGAGTTGGTAGATGGCACAATGCTAGTTAAAATGTTTGAAAAAGTCGAATTAGGTGTAGTTAAACGTCAAGTATATGACGTTGATATGTCGTATTTTGAGAAGTACCGCACCAAATGAATAGGCGGTTTTGCTGGAGTTGTTGGAATCAAAGTTTAGTAGGCGACACCAGCGGAGCGGAAAAGGCGAAATAATAGAAAAGTCTGAGAAGAGTGTTTAAGCGGGCTGACTGGCTTTTTGAAGAAACCCCATCACACATAATAGGGGTCAGGTCTCAACTCTATACTTTTGAAGGTTCCGCTATTGCAAAAGACTTGGACAAGAAATTCAGTACTCAAGCTGCCTAAAAACTGTCATACAAACTGCAAGGTGCGGGAGCCAAGCATGGCTCCCGCCATCATCAAAAAAGTCATCAATCTTGACATGGGTTATCAAATTTGCTAACCTGCTTATCCATGAACTACACTATCGAATATTTCCACTCTCGTGTGCAAACTGAAATTGAATCTTGGCCTGACGGCATTCTTGCTGATTACGCTCGGCTTGTTGAACTTCTAATTGAATTTGGACCGAACTTGAAAATGCCTCATTCCAGAGCAATGGGAAAGGGTTTATTTGAGTTGCGACCAAAAGGGCGTGAAGGAATCGGACGTTCATTTTATTGTTTTCTTGTCGGACGAAGAATCGTAATTCTTCATGCGTTCATTAAGAAGACACCAACAACCCCAGAACTAGAACTGAAAATTGCCAGAAAACGAATTAAGGAGGTTCAAAATGGCTGATTTGAAATATCAACCGGTATCCCATAACCATGATGCATTCATTGAGAAAGCAAAAAGACGTGAAGGCTTCAAAAAGGCTTATGAAGATTTAGAAGAAGAATATGCTCTCGTCCAGGAAATGCTTGCCGCCCGTGCCCGACTTGGTCTTTCACAAGAAGCTGTTGCTGAGTTGATGGGAACAACAAAAAGTGCAATATCAAGACTTGAAGCCGCAGGAAAACATGCTCCTTCCTTGACTACCCTCAAAAAATATGCCCACGCAGTTGGTTGCCATCTTGAAATAAAATTCATACCGGAACATACCTAACCATCGGCGGCAGACGGTCGGCGCGAAAGACCGCGCCGCCGCTGGGGTGACATAATAGGGGTCAGGTCCCAACTCTATACTTTTGAAGGTTCCGGTACGTAAGTCTCTGTTAACGAGTTTAATAGTGAAGGCGAACGGATCACAAAAGAAGGAGAAATGAAGAGTTAATTTCTACGTTTCCCACATGGACCAGTTACGCAATGAACTGGCAAGAATTTAGTGATGACAATAGGCACACATTAAAGTACGATTGCAACATGAAGATTTTTCGATGGAACCACGAAAAGAACGAGCGACTAAAAATTGAACGCGAGGTGTCGTTTGAAGAGATAGTGCTTTCCATAGAAGAGGACGGTCTTCTTGATATTTTACAGCATCCAAACGCAACAAAATACCCCAACCAGCGAATCCTTGTTGTGGCTTTGGTTCGTTATGTATATCTCATTCCATTTGTCGAAGAGGCTGATTATTACTTTTTGAAAACAATTATTCCCAGTCGTAAGGCAACCAGAGATTATCTGGAAGGAGGAAATATAAATGAAAAAAAACAATGACTATGAAAATGATATTTTAAATGCTTATGAAAAAGGCGAACTGGTTTCGACAAACCCGACCAGGCAGGAAAAAGAAAAATATAAGGATGCGGCTCAATCTTCTTTTCTAAAAGATCGTCGTGTGAATATTCGCCTCTCCTCTCCTGATTTGATCGATATACAGGCGCGGGCACTGGAAGACGGAGTTCCGTATCAAACCCTGATTGCCAGCGTTCTCCATAAATATGTCACTGGCAGACTATCAGAAAAACCTTCTCGTCTGACAAATCGCTCAACGAGACGCGCAAAAGAACAGCAAGCCGCTTAAATGAAACCTTGTATGGATTTCATGCTACACGTTCTGAGAGCTTAGTTCTAATCTTCTGCTTTCAGGCGAAAAGAGCCGTATCAATACTGTTAGGCTAAGAGCCCTAAAGAGCAGGGAAATAAAATCAGAGAACGAATTATATATGAAAAGATCCGCTCAAATAATCAGCGAGGCTGAAGTTTTTATAATTACAGCAGGAGCAGGCATGGGCGTGGACTCAGGACTGCCTGATTTTAGAGGAAATGAAGGGTTTTGGGAGGCATACCCACCCTATGCAAAACTTGGTGTTTCTTTTATTGGTATGGCTAATCCTGATAACTTTGAGACAGATCCGGCATTTGCATGGGGTTTTTATGGGCATAGAACAAATCTTTATCGTGACACAGTGCCGCATAAAGGTTTCCATATCTTGAAAAACTGGATTGAATCGAAAAATGCAGATTATTTCGTGGTTACTTCAAATGTAGATGGACAGTTCCAAAAAGCCGGTTTTGATGAAGAGCGGATTCTTGAAGTTCATGGCTCAATACATTGGCTTCAGTGTCTGAAACCATGCAGTAATGAAATATGGGGCAACTTTGAAGCTTACCATGTAGATTCTAACAGTATGCGCGTTGATCGAATTCCAGTCTGTCCGAACTGCGACGAAATCAGCCGACCAAATATCCTCATGTTTGGAGACTGTTCCTGGATATCAGATCGAAAAGATTACCAGCAACTTCGTTACAGACAGTTTAGGCAAGCCAATATTGGGAAAAGGATAGTTGTAATTGAGCTTGGTGCCGGAAAAGCTATACCGACTATCCGCTACATCTCTGAACAGCTTGGAATGGAAGATAAAGTTTCTGTAATACGTATAAATCCTCGAGAATCTGAAATAAAACAGCCTCATATTTCAATCGGCAGCGCTTCGTTAGAAGCCTTAATGTATATTGATTCTTTGCTCTAACAAACTATCTCATTTCATTGACAGAGCAAAAGCCCGGACTTTCTATCAACAATTTCACTCCTGCAAGCAAGGTTAACTCTATTCTTTAATCCACTGATTAAAATTCCGCCTAAAAAAACTTGACAATTAAAATAATAAGGCAATATATGATTGTATAGTCATATATTGCTGGAGGTTGTAATGAGTAGTGCAACTCAGTATCTTGCAGATGCTCTAAAAGCGTTAGCACAACCAACCCGTCTAAAAATTATAGATTTTCTTCGGGGTGGAGAACGTTGCGTCTGTGAAATATTTCCCTCGATCGACGAGGAACAATCAAATACCTCGCGGCATCTGAACCAGATGCAAACACACGGAATTCTGTCCCGTCGCAAAGATGGGGTGAAAATTTACTACGCAATCAAGCACCCGGAGGTCTTCGAGATTATCGACCTTGCTTCAGCCATAGTAAAGCGCGAAATTGAGCTGCGTAGCAGTCTAATAAATAACGTAGAAAACTAATGATATTAAAGAGCTGATTATTTGATTGGCGACATTATGAGAAATACCTGCTGATTTAATTCGGAAGGCAATCTATAAGGCATTAGAGATTACGGAGTATATTATCATGCTTAAAGCATTTGCTGATTGGATGACATATATTGTTTTCGGGCTTGTGCAGGGGTCACAAATAGGTGAAGCGGTTGATTTCTTTATCTACGATACTTTAAAGATTTTTCTGCTTCTTTCTACCATAGTATATGTTGTAGCAGTAATTCGTTCCTATTTCTCGCCCGAACGAACCCGGCGCATTCTCTCCCATAACCGGGAATACGTGGGAAATGTGTTGGCAGCACTGCTTGGAATAGTCACCCCCTTCTGCTCCTGCTCGGCAGTCCCTCTCTTCATCGGCTTTGTCGAATCAGGGATTCCTCTTGGCGTTACCTTCTCCTTCCTCATCTCCTCGCCAATGGTCAACGAAATCGCACTGATAATGCTCTGGGGTCTTTTCGGCTGGAAAATAGCGATGATTTATATCGCCTCAGGGCTTCTGGTTGCAATTGTAGCTGGCATTGCCATCGGTAAACTCAAAATGGAGAAGTACGTTCAGGATTATGTATGGGAAATCAAAGTTGGTGCTACGGAAATTCAGGAACAGACCTTCCGTGAAAAGCTTGAATATGCCCGTGAATACACTCTTGGACTTCTGAAAAAGATTTGGCCGTATGTCATTGTCGGTATCGGACTTGGTGCCTTCATTCACGGATACGCACCGGCTGATTTTCTGCTCAAATATGCCGGTCGTGATAATCCGTTTGCCGTTCCGCTGGCCGTTGTAATTGGCGTGCCACTCTATTCAAACGCCGCCGGAATCATTCCCATAGTTCAGGCTCTGATGGAAAAAGGAATGGCAATAGGTACGGTGTTGGCGTTCATGATGGCTGTAACTGCGTTATCTCTTCCAGAAGCTGTCATTCTTAAAAACGTGCTCAAGATGCGCCTTCTCCTCACCTTTTTCGGAATTGTAGGATCGGCAATTATTTTGGTTGGCTATCTGTTTAACTCGATTTTATGAGGTAAACTGTAATTATGGAATCAACAGTTAATACGAAGATAACTGGTAAATTAAAAATTGCCATTGCCCTGACTGCCATCACACTGGTAGCCGAAGTGGCCGGTGGTTTCTGGACGAACTCCCTTGCCCTGATGTCAGATGCCGCCCACGTTTTTCTCGATCTGTTCGCTCTGCTGCTTTCGCTTGCAGCGGTGAAACTCTCATCAATCCCTCCGTCAGGGCGTCACACCTTCGGTTTCCATCGTTCAGAAGTTTTTGCCTCGTTTATCAACGGGGTGACAGTTTTCCTGATGGCGCTTGCTATTCTGTACGAAGCCTGGGGAAGATTTTCTTCGCCGGAAGAGGTTAAAAGCCTGCAGATGCTGGTAATTGCCGTTATTGGTCTGGTTATGAATCTGCTCTCCGCAAAAGCGTTGCACAGCCATTCCCATGATGACCTGAACGTAAAGAGTGCTTTTCTGCATGTAGTCGGTGATGCCGCCGCTTCTGTCGGGGTGATCATTGGCGGCATTATCATGTACTACACCGGCTGGTTTCTACTTGATTCCCTGATTTCCATCGGCATTGGTCTGTTGATTCTGGTTGGTGCCGGTCGGGTTCTACGGGAATCAACTCATATTCTGATGGAGGGGACACCGGCCAGCCTGAAACTTGAAGATGTTGCCGAAGCAATCCAGGCTGTCGAAGGTGTGGGGAGTGTCCACCACCTCAATATCTGGACGGTCTGTTCGCACATTTTGTCGTTATCTGTGCATATTGACGTAGATAGCAGAAACAGCGCCAACAGAGAGGATCTGCTCCATACAATCGAACATATGCTGGATGAACGTTTCCATATAACCCACACCACCATCCAGATGGAGTGTGCTTCGTGTGCAAATGGCCCGGTGATCAAAGATCTGAACCACGGTGTACATAACCTATCCATTAACACCAGAAAAGGAGTAATGAGCCATGTCAGAAAAAAAGGGATTCATCTTATGCGTGTGCCAAGGAACCTGTCCAAGTTTTAGCAAAATGGATATCTTCGGTGTTTTGTCTGATATCCGCCGGGAGAAAATCTTTGATTATGCCTGTCTTCATCCCCAGCTATGTGTTGGTGACGGAGAGGAATTTTTAAAAGTACTGCTTTCTGGTGGTGAGACAGGGAAAATCTACATTGCTGCCTGTGACCCTCAAATGCAGTGCAAGATGTACCGTGATGCGTTCGAAGCAATCGGCTTTGACAAGGCTAACCATGTAGCCCTGGACATCCGTAACAAGACGACTGAAGAGGCAGTAGCCGCCATAAAGGAAATGGCAGCTGACAATCCATGACAGGAGCATTGATATGAATGAGTGGCGAGGTATCACACGGGAAGAGATTCCCTGGTTCCCGGCGATTGAAGCTGATAAATGCATCGGCTGTCGGGAATGTATATCCATTTGCAAAAATGGCGTACTTGCTTTCAACGATGAAACGCTGAAATCCACGGTAGTAAACCCTTATAACTGCGTAGTTGAATGCCGAACATGCGCTAAACTATGTCCCTCTGATGCAATTAGCTTCCCTGATGAGGCCGAGTTCAGCGCGTTTATCAAAGCAAAGCTTTCTGCAAAGTAATCTTGAAAATTTAGACTGGAGGAACCAATTGAAACTGTTTGTAATAATCTGCCTGTTTGTTCTGAACTTATGTTGTACAGCCACATCAAGTTATGCTGTTGAATCGGAGTTTGACGTATTTCTCAAAGGATTTACCTATGAGGTACGGGATGACATGAAAATTGATAGCAAAGGATTATTGCCACTGCTCACAACCGGCAAAGCGGTTCTGGTTGATGTTCGCTTTGTCGAGGAAGTTGAAGCATGGAGCTTTGCTTACGCCCGAAATATCCCTTTGAACGAATTCCCAGTCAGAATTGAGGAACTGCCGAAAGATAAAATTATTGTTGCTGCCTGCCCTCATAAAGACCGCTCCGCTATCGCCATGTCATATTTACGTAGCAAAGGGTACAACGCGAAGTATCTTACTGATGGATTGATTGGACTTGCTGAATATGTACGCGGTGAGCGGGCGAAGGATTTTGTGGAAGACATGGCTCGTCTCGGAAAAAGCATCAAAACAGAGAAACTGAAATAGTCAAAGGAGCAGGATATGAAAATTGAAGTTCTGGGTACTGGTTGTGCGAAATGCAAATCACTTTATGAGAACACGAAGAAAGCATTGGAAGAAAGCGGAACGATTGCAGAGGTTGTTAAGGTCGAAGATATCCCGTCAATTATGAAATATGGCGTTATGAGTACTCCTGCGCTGGTTATTGATGGGCAGGTCAAATGTTCTGGCCGTCTTGCTACGCCGGAAGAAATCCGAGGTATGCTGTGAAAAGAGCCGTCATAGCATTTGCGTTATTAATGACATCGCAATCTGCTTTTGCAGAACTGCCGTCCGCAAGTGATGCTGTTGTCAAACAAGCGCTCGCTTCAGGAAAACCGACGGTAATTGATCTTGGGGCACGTACCTGCATTCCCTGCAAGAAGATGGCTCCGATTCTGGAGTCGCTGGCGGGAGAGTATCGCGGCAAGGCAAGCGTTCTCTTTATAGACGTTCACGAAGATCAAGCCGCAGCTCAGAAGTTCCGGGTTCAGATGATTCCGACCCAGATATTCTTTAATCCACAGGGTAAAGAGGTTAAACGTCATATGGGCTTTATGGACAAATCTGACATCTTGAAAGAATTAAAAGTTGCAGGTCTAAAATGACATTCCTGGATAACATCGAGCAGATTATCACGCTCTATCCGTTGGTTGCCTTTGGTGCAGTGTTTTTGGCTGGTGTGCTTTCCTCCGCTTCTCCCTGTGTTCTGGCAACAATCCCGCTGGTTGTTGGTTTTGTTGGCGGATATGCTGACGGGAACCGCACAAAGGCCTTCAGATACTCTCTGGCATTTGTGCTGGGGCTATCGCTGACATTCACCATGTTCGGAGCTGCGGCGGGATTGCTGGGTACGATGTTCGGCACACTCGGCGGCCCGTGGTATCTTATTGCCGGAGTAATTGCACTGGTCATGGGAGGGCAATTGATGGGGCTGTATGAGATCCACCTCCCGATCAAGCGTGATTTCAAACCGAAGCGTGGTGGCATTATCGGTGCTTTTCTGCTGGGACTGTTTTTTGGTGTCGTATCTTCACCCTGCGCAACACCGGTACTGGTGGTGCTATTGACGCTGGTGGCTGGCAAAGGCCAGGTGCTTTACGGCATCGCACTGTTGTTCTGCTACGCCATTGGCCATTGTCTGCTGATGCTCTTTGCTGGAACGTTTACCGGTTTTGTGGAAGGGTTTGTCAAAGCGCGTGGAGTCGGAAACTTTTCATTGTGGTCAAAACGTATTGGAGGACTAATTGTTTCCAGTGTTGGTGTTTGGTTAATTAGTCAGGCATAAAAAGAAAGCCCACCCCGTTTAAAAGGTGGGCTAATTACATTCGTTATTTTAGAACTATCCTTTGAACCAGCTTGCCATTCGGTCAAGTTCATCAGCCAATTGATTGAGTCGCTCTGCCGCCCGACTGATATTACCCGCCGATTTTTCTGCATCACCTGTTATTGTAGCTATCTGTTCTACGCTGTGTGAAACCTGTGTTGCTACCTGGGATTGTTCGCCGGCAGCCACTGCTATCTGATTCACAACAGCAACACTCTGGTTGGATGCCTCAACAATCGCTGTCAGTGATTGATTTGCTTCATGAGCCAGGGTGATGCCTTCCTCAACTTTAACAGTTCCTTGACGCATAGCTTTTACCGAGCGTTCCGTATCCTTCTGTATACTACCAATCGTATCTGAGATTTCTTTGGTTGCCTCGGCGGTCTGTTGTGCCAGCTTTCTTACCTCGTCGGCAACTACCGCAAATCCCATGCCCGCTTCGCCAGCCCTAGCGGCCTCAATTGCTGCATTTAGTGCCAGCAGGTTGGTCTGGTCTGCAATGTCACTAATGGTTCCAAGGATATCACCAATGCGGGCTGAACTGGCACCAAGAGCTTCAATTACCGTTGCGGCATCACGAACGGAAGAAGCAATCTGTTCCATACCTTTCACTGTTCGCCCCACAACTTCTCGCCCGGATGTTGCAAGATTGAGAGCATTACCAGACTCGTCTGCGGCTGTGTGTGCATTGTGAGCCACTGTATCAATAGTCTGCGCCATTTCGGTCATAGCTGATGCAGCCTGATTGGATTCCGTGGACTGCCGTGCTGCTCCGTCCGAAAGCATCCTTGAATCATGTGCCAATTCACGTGCGCCGCTGTTCAATTCTGAGATGGTTGAACGCAACTGACGGGTAATGTCTGACAGCTTTGTAGTGGCAGCATTAAAATGAACCGCCAACTGCCCAAACTCATCCTTACGACTTTCATCTAATCGTTGACTGAAATCCCCTTGACCAAATTTTTCAGAAATGGAAGTCAGCTCTTTGATTGGTGTTGTAATCAACCGTGCAAGCAGGGTGCTTAAAACGATACCAAGTATCAAGACAACAAGCGACACGACACTAACGGTTGTAATGTTGGTTGCAAAAATCCGGTTGACAGCTTTTACAGCCTTTGCCTGTTCCGCCTGTGCAGAAGTAGCTCCTTTTTTACCTTCTTCACGCTGTTTGGCGACAAGGTCTTTCAGTTTGCCGTTTAGTTCCAATGCTTTCGCCTTGACGGTCAAAACATGTTGCAATTTGTCCGCTGCACCATCCTTTGAAAGCAGAAGTCCGCGAATTTCCAATAACGAAGCAATAGCACCTTTTAGCTGTGCGCCTTGACTACCACTGATCTTTTTTTGAACGGATGCGGTAATATCAAACTGCTGCGCCAGTTCTTTACGCACGGCATCAAGTTCTTGTGTCGTGCCGGCAGCAAAAATCTCTTTGATTAGTCGATTAACTTCCGCACCGACGGATATAAGCTCGGTAGTCAGTGACATTACGTCGCCAGCGGTTGAAGCACCTTTAAGTGAACTATCAAACTTTTTATCTTCGGCACTGAAATCTTCAGCAGCTTTTTCAACAGCATCCCCCATTGCAACGGTTAGCTGAGCTAACTTCTGATTGACCATAGCCAGGCCTTGCTTGAATTTGTCCCTGGTTTCGTCATTTACAGCGGTCAAAAGTGAGCTTTTGAGAGCAAGCAGTCCCTCTTGTGAGTCTGTTACTTTTTTTGTTACTTCGCTAATCCCGTCTGTAAGCTCTCTGGCTATCGATTTTCCCGCTTCAGCCTTTACAAGGTTACTTTGGGTAACTAATCTCGAAGCAACGGTATATTTACTACGGGCAATTGTGACTGCTGATTTACTGTCTGCGGCAGCAATTTCAAGAATGGCAATTTTTACATCGTTCAGCGCTTGTGAAGCAGACTGAACGTTTTTAACTTTCTGGTTGATAACTTTTACCCCTGCATTTGAAATTGATACCTGCTCCATTGAGCCACGCTGGGTTTTTTCATCCCGCCTTCAAGTTCTCGTAATTTGCGGGAGGCATTCTGCAACCTGATTTTCATAAGGGCGTCTGCCGCACGCCCATCTTCTTCCGCTTTCAACCGTTCTTCAGTTGTACGTGCAATTTCGGTGGTGATATTGTCCAGTTCACTGATACTTGCCGTACCAACTCCATCAACCGCTTTAAATGAAGCCAGCTCTGTTGCCAATGACTTCGTTTCTGTCAGGGTTTTTTCCGCATCCGTCTTGGTGACAGCAAAATCTTTAAGATTGTTGCTGTTTACAAGCTTGATAAGGCTTGAAGTATGCTCCTGTAAAGACCGTTGTAGTTCAATAAGCTTCAATTGGTATGGGGTAGACTGCTCCGTTAACACAGACAGCTTGCTTTTGACAAACTGCATACCAGCCAAACTAAACCCGCCAATAACGAGTATGCCGAAACAATTACAATAGGCACAAAAAAGCCTGAGAAGTATTTTAACCAGTTAGGCTCGTATCAATCTAATCTTTAATGTACTTTTTTCCTTCACCACGGAAGAAATCCAGAACCTTTTTAACACCCGGATTGGCATCACCCTTGGTTATAACCATAAGTGGACGGCTGATTTCCTGTGTTTCTACAATCTTAACCTTCTCTTTATTGCCAGGAAGGTTGATAAATCCCATACTGACGGCACCAATAGCTTCCGGGAACTGCCCGACGTTGTCAATTTCTTTACGAGTTGTTTCAACTTCAATAGCGCCGTCAACATACTTGGCTCCGTCCATGATAGCTTTCTGGAAAACTTTACGTGTAGCTGAACCAAGATGCGAGGTAATGACGATAACAGGCAGATCAGCACCGCCTACTTCTTTCCAACTGGTAATAGTGCCGTTGAACTAAACCGCTTCGCGGTAGAAAAAAGGCAATAAAATCAAAGACTAATTTAAAACCACCCCACCTAAACAGGTATTGGGCAGCTTTCTTCGGAGCTGCCTTTTTTATTGCCCTGATTGATAT